>CAZKQQ010000133.1:0-18693 GCA_964554945.1 uncultured Solibacteraceae bacterium
TCCTGCGCCCAGGTGCCGATGTGCGTGGCGGTGATGTACCGGACATTGTTCATGTCGAAGCACAGCAGCGAGCCGATTTCGGATTTGGCGAGCATCGATTTCACGCGAGCGAGGCGCTCGCGGCGCAGCCGATCGAGATCGATTCGCTGCTCCCAGTCCACTGCCATCGAGCCGTACGTTTTCAGTGCCACAGAGATATCTCCCGTTCAACTTTTTCTACAGAGCGCTTTCGCCGCTTCGAAAACTGTCTGTTCCGTCGGGACAGTCGCGTCTTCCAAAGGCGGTGAGAACGGGATGGGGACGTGCATCGCTCCCAATCGCTTCACCGGCATCTCGAGATCGAAGAACGCGCCTTCCTGAATCACCGAGGCGATCTCGGCGCCAACCCCGTATCGGCCGTAGCCCTCGTCCATCACGATTACACGCGAGGTTTTTTGGGCCGACTGAATCAGCGTCTTTTCATCGAGCGGCCACAACGTACGCGGATCGATTACTTCGGTGCTGATGCCCGCTTTTTCCAACAGGTCCGCGGCCCCTAAGGCTACTTGCACCATGCTGCTGGTCGCGACGATCGTCAGATCCGTGCCGGGACGCTTGATGTCGGCGACGCCCAGCGGAATCGTGTACTCCTGCTCAGGCACCGGGCCTTTGAGGCGGTACATCATTTTGTCTTCGAAGAAGACCACCGGGTTATCGTCGCGAATGGCGCTTTTGAGAAGGCCCTTGGCATCGTAGGGCGTCGACGGCAACACCACTTTGAGACCGGGCACGTGGCAAAACCAGGCGTGAAGCGATTGTGAATGCTGCGCGGCGGAGCGGCGCGTGGCCCCCAGCGTGGTCCGCATGACCATCGGGACCTGCCAGTGGCCGCCCGACATGTAGTGAACCTTCGCGGCCTGGTTGACCATCTGGTCCATAGTCAGGGTGATGAAGTCGCCGAACATGATGTCGACCACCGGGCGCAGGCCGGTCATCGCGGCGCCCACGGCTACTCCGGTGAAACCGGCTTCGGAGATCGGGGTGTCGAGAACGCGATCTGCTCCGAACTCTTCCACCAGGCCGGTCAGAACTTTGAAAGGGTGTCCGGCTTCGGCGATGTCTTCGCCCATGATCAGGACGCGGGAGTCGCGCCGCAATTCCTCGGCCAAGGCTTCGCGGACCGCTTGTGCCAGCGTGATTTCGCGGCCGTTATTCTCCGGCATAGACGTCCTGTTGCACTTTGTCGACAGCCGGATAAGGGGACGAGGTGGCAAACTGCACGGCTTTGTCGATCTCGGCTTTCACTTCGCTCTGCATTTGATCGAGGCGGGCGCGGTCGGCCAGCTTCTGGCCGATGAGCCAGTCGCCGAAAATCTGGATGGGATCGCGCTCGGTCTTCCACTGCTGCTCTTCCTGCTTGGAGCGGTAGTAATCGCGGCTGACGTCGCCGACGTGATGCCCGTGATAGCGGTACGTATTGACCAGCAGGAACGCGGGGCCCTCACCTTTGCGGGCGCGTTCCACCAGTCGGCGGGCAACGGCATGCACGGCGCGGACATCCTGGCCGTCCACGCTTTCGGAATGGATGCCAAAGGCTTTGCCGCGCGTGAGGATATCGCCCCCCGTCACTTCGGAAAAATGCGTGTACTCGTTATACATGTTGTTTTCGCACACGTAGATGACGGGCAGCTTCCAGACGGAGGCCATGTTCATGACCTCGTAGAGCGATCCTTGGCCGAGCGCGCCTTCGCCGAAGAAACAGACCGCAACGCGGCCGTTGCCGAGGCGCTTGGCCGAAAATGCGGCGCCGGTGGCGATCCCCGCGCTGCCACCCACAATGGCATTGGCGCCGAGATTGCCGGTGGCGGGATCGGCGATGTGCATCGAACCGCCTTTGCCCTTGCAGTACCCGGCTTCCTTGCCCAGTAACTCGGCGAACATGCGGTCCGGTGCCGCGCCTTTTGCCAGACAATGGCCGTGGCCTCGATGAGTGCTGGTAATGTAATCGTCGGCTCGGAGGGCCGAGCAGATGCCGACCGCGACGGCTTCTTCACCGATGTAGAGGTGAGCGAGGCCGGGCATCAGCGCTCGAGTGTACAGATCGTTGACCTGCTCTTCGAAGAGGCGGATGGTCAGCATCCGCCGATACATGCGGAGCCATTCGTCATTCTGGACTTGCGCATCAAGCTGAGATGGGTCTAAGACTGTGGCCATGGGGGAGACTCCAGACAATCTTACATTTTAGCGGGTTCCGGTGGGGTGTCTACCAGTTCCTTGCCCGGCGGGTACGGGAGGTCAAGAATATGCAAAAAGGGCAGGTCCGGGATGGCCGGGACCTGCCCCACGGGACTAATTTGTTGCGAAGCAGTAGAGGAGGCCCGCGCCGCCAGTGCTGATCAGGTTGTCCTGACTGCAGCCGCGCGACGGGTGCGTCGAATTCCACGACGTGTTGCCGCCGCCGGTCCGATCAAAATGGCCGAGCTGAGCCGTGCCGTCACTGCTGCTGGACCAGTTCTTGCACGTGTGATCGGCGGCATCGGTGTAGGCTCGGCCGTCGGGCTGCGAGCCGGTGAGGATGTCGTGTTGGTTGGGCTGGTCGCCAAAGCCCTTGATGGTTTCGTTCTTTTCGGTGAACGCGGAAGCTTTGGACACATTGTTGCCGAGGCGCGCGGATTCGATGGTGTCGCCATGGAGGTCAGAAACATTCTTGGCGATCATCTGACCGCGTGCGTTGTACCAGGGGCCGTTACCGATGCGGTCGCGGGCATTGACGGCGGGCTGGTTGCCGGAAGCCTGGGTGCTTAGATAGGCGTGCCAGGTTTTGCCGGCGGCGCCGGTCGCGCCAGAGGCTTCGGCGAGCTTCTGGCAATGCGCATCGGCTCCGGCGAGGCCGCCGAGATCGGCGCCTTTGCCGGCGCCTACGCTAGTGACGAAGAAGCTCATGGGTTGCGGCGGCTGCTTCGGTTGTCCCTGCGGCTGAGCGGCCAGAGGGGAAATGGCGAGCGCGAAAGCGGCCAGGGATAGCAATCCGTGGTTGCGAGTCATAGTGTTCTCCTTGTGACTAGGGGAGGATATCACATTGCTGGCGGGCAAACGCACCGGCGACAGAATCGCCGGCATTAGAAACCAGGCAAATTGATAAGATCGAGACGATGCGTTTAGCGGCGATCGCCTGTGTGCTCTGCGGTATGGCGGCGGGACAATGGGTCCACTATCCCACCACCGGTGTTCCGAAAGGGAAGGATGGAAAACCGAACCTGGCGGCATCTGCGCCGAGGACCCCGGACGGCAAGCCGGATTTTTCCGGCATGTGGATGATTGGCGAGGCTCTGCCTTGCCCCAAACTGCTGACCGACGATCAGGGTGACTGCCTGGAAAAAATGCCGATCTCGCAGTTTGCGGCGGATCTGAACAAGGCCGTGCCGGGCGGCCTGCCGTTTCAGCCCTGGGCGCTGGAGGTTCGCAAGCAGCGGCAGCAACACGGCATCGACCCGCACGTGCAATGCCTGCCCTCGAATTTTCCGCGGATGTTTACGCTGCCGCACATCACGAAATTCGTGCAGACGCCCAAGCTGCTGGTGCTTATCAATGAGTTCAACGCGAGCTACCGGCAAATTTTCCTGGACGGAAGGCCGCTGCCCGAAGATCCGCAGCCCTCGTGGAATGCGTATTCCACGGCTAAGTGGGAACGCGACACGCTGGTGGCGGAGAGCAATGGGTTTCGGGACGATCTGTGGATGGATATGGCAGGCACTCCGTTGACCGGAGACGCGCGCGTAACTGAGCGGTTCCGAAGACCGAATTTCGGGACCCTCGAAATCGAGGCGGCCGTGAGAGATTCGAAGGCGTTCACGCGGCCATGGACCATGAAAATCGTGCAAAAGCTCGTCCTCGATACCGAATTGATGGACGAGGTTTGCTTGGAGAACGAGCAGAGCGCGCGGCATATGAAGGCGCAGTAGGCGCCTGATACACTTGTTGCGACACGGTGATCGCACAACAGGCACGGCCGCTATCGGGATTTCGGCATTTCGAGCTACTGGTTCTTTTGGGGGCTTTGCAGGCGTTTGCGCCGCTATCAATCGACATGTACCTTCCCGCCATGCCTGTTATGGAGAAGGTGTTCCACACGTCGACTGCTTCGGTGCAACTCACCATGGTGACGTTTCTGCTGGGATATGCGCTCGGGCAAAGCTTGTACGGGCCCCTCACCGATCGCTTCGGGCGCAAGCCGCCGCTCTATGCCAGCCTGCTTCTGTTCATTGTCTCCTCGCTCGGTTGCGCGGCGTCGCCGTCGATCGGAATCATGTCCGTGTTCCGTTCCCTGCAGGCGATCGGAGCTTGCGGGGGAGCGGTGATGTCTCGCGCCATGGTGCGCGATTTGTTTCCGGCAAGCGAACTGCGGCGCATCTTTTCCATGCTCGTATTGGTTCTGGGTGTCTCGCCGGTGATCGCGCCGCTTATCGGGAGCTACCTGCTGATCTGGTTTGGATGGAAGGCGGCCTTCTTCACGCAGGCGATCATCGGCGCGGCGTGTCTGGTAGGGATGCACTTCCGGCTGCCGGAATCGTTGGGACTTGACGCGCGGCGTCCGCTGCAGTGGGAGTCCATTCGGTCGGCCTACGGGAGGCTCTTTCAGGACCGGACGTTTCTTGGCGCTTCGGCGGTGTGCGGATTCGGGTCGGCCGGAACCTTCGCGTACATTACCAGCGCGCCATTCGTGTTCATCAGTTTGTACAAGGTGTCCACCGAGCACTTCGGCTGGCTTTTCGGCGCGGTCGCTGTGGGGATGGTGACGGCTTCGCAGATCAACGGCCGGATTTCGCACAGGGTGCCGGTATGGCGGGTGCTGCGCGCGGCAAACCTGGTGCAGTTGGCAGCCGGCATTCTGCTGCTCCTGACAGTGCTCACGGGAGTGGGCGGTTTGCCGGGTGTGTTCGTGAGCGTCTTTTTTTATGTTTCCGCGCAGGGTTTCGTCTTTCCAAACGGGTCGGCCATTGCGATGATGCGGCACGGGCCGATTGCCGGGACGGCGTCCGCGCTCTTAGGAACGAACCAGTTTCTGATCGCCGCGATCGGCACGATATTTCTCGGATTTCTGGAGAACCCCGCGGTGCCGATGGCGGTGGTGATCGCAATCTGCGCGGTCGCCGCAACCGTGCTCAATTATCTGACGCTCGGCACGAAGCTGGAAACCGCGCACCCCGGCGCATGATTTGCAATTAACGAGCGGTTTTCAGTATAGTCGGCCAGGAAATGCGGAGCACCATGCAGGACCGTCAACTCACGGTCCACTCTCTTTACCGCCACGGGGCGGCCATCTACCCGGATAGCCAGATTGAAGGATTCGACGGGCGAGGATTCCGGCGCTCGACCTATAGCCATACGGCGGAGCGAATCGCGAAACTGGCAGGCGCGCTGCGGCGGCTCGGCGTTCGATCCTTGGACCGGGTCGGCACCTTCTTATGGAACACGCCCGAACATCTCGAAGCTTATCTGGCGATTCCCTCGATGGGGGCGGTTCTGCACACGCTCAATCTGCGTCTTTTCCCCGATCAGCTTGCGTATGTCGTGAATCATGCGGAGGACCGCGTAATCATTGTGGATGAATCGCTCGCGCCGGTGCTTGCGAAAGCGGCTCCGCAATTCAAGACGGTCGAACAGTACCTCGTGATCGGCGGGAATCCGGGCTGCCTGCCGGGCGAATGCCTCGATTACGAGGAACTGCTGGCGGCGGAAGCGCCCCAAGAGGATTGGCCGGATCTCGAAGAGCGAACCGCGGCGGCGATGTGCTACACGAGCGGCACGACGGGCAACCCGAAAGGTGTGGTTTACAGCCATCGGTCCATTTACCTTCACTCCTTGTGCCTGACTTCGGCGAACTGCATGGGTTTGAGCGAGAGCGACCGTGTTCTGGTGGTCACCGCGATGTTCCATGCCAATTCGTGGGGCTTGCCGCATGCGGCCTGGCTGGCTGGCAGCGATTGCCTGTTCCCCGGGCGATTTCTACAGGCCGAAGCGCTGTGCCGGATGATCGCGGCCGGGCGGCCGACCATTTCCTCCGGAGTTCCTACCATCTGGAGCGACGTGCTGCGTTACGCCGACGCGCATCCGACGGATCTCTCATCGTTGCGCCTTGTTTTGAGCGGCGGGTCGGCCGTGCCACGGATCCTGATGGAAAACTTTCAGAGCCGGCACGGCGTCCGCATTGTGCAGGCGTGGGGAATGACGGAATTGAGTCCTCTCGGAACGATTGCGCAGCCGGGACGGGGAACAGAGGACCACCTCGCCACGGCAGGACGCGTACTGGCGGGCGTCGAACTACGGATTGTCGATGACGGGCGGGTGCTTCCCACTGATGGGGAATCGGTCGGAGAGATCCAGGCGCGCGGACCTTGGGTGGCGGGCGCGTATTACGGCGAGGACGCCCCGGAGAAATTCCAGGACGGCTGGTTGCGCACGGGCGATGTCGGCACGCTGGATCGCCGCGGTTACCTGCAGGTCAAGGATCGTAGCAAAGATGTAATCAAATCCGGTGGAGAGTGGATCTCTTCCATTGATCTGGAGAATGCCATCATGGCGCATCCGGACGTGCTGGAGGCCGCGGTGGTGGGAGTCCCGGATCCGCGCTGGGATGAGCGGCCGCTGGCCTGCGTGGTATTGAAAGACGGGGCGGTCGTGTCGACGGACGAACTGCGCGCGTTTCTGGCCGAGCGGGTGGTGAAGTGGTGGATTCCCGAGAAGTGGGCGTTTGTGGAAGAGATTCCGAAAACGAGCGTCGGGAAATTCGATAAGAAGCGGCTGAGAGCGCAGCAGGCCGACGGCAAGATCAGCGTCGAAGACGCCTCGAACTAATACGCAACTGAGGTTTTGCGGCCCTGCCTCTCACCGCGGAGCCAGATGTACAACGGTGCGTGCGGCGCAGGCGCAGGCCAAGGCAAGAGCACTCGTAAGGTCTGACGCGTGGGGTCGCCCGGTATGGGTGTCGGAATCGAGTCGACCGGCACGCCGTTCTGACCGTCCCATCCGGTTTTTTCGATCACGTCGAGATCGCGGCCTTCCAGCGAGCCGGCATACGCGGAATCGCCCACCCTCTCGGCAGTGAGTGCGAACTTGTCGAGATGCGGAACGCGAATCACGCGTCCAATCACGAATGGGGCGGAACGGCCTTCCGGTTCCACGATCGCGGTCGCTGTCAGACGGCAGCCGGCATAGCCGATCGCGGCGGGATCCACGGAGAGATACAGAGCAGCCGGACCGGCGAAGGTCAGGCTGGCGGCCGTGGACGGTTCGCCGGGTGACAGCGTCAGCTGCTGGCGAAGTTCTCCCGTCTCGCAACCGAGCTCCAGGCGTGGGCGGCTGCCATCCCGCAGGTGATCCACGGTCAGCACCAGGCCGGCCGCTGTTCCTGCCGGCAACTCATCGGCGCCGATCTCGATGCCGAGAGCGCCGGCCAGCGATTTCTGGACAGATTGGATTCTGGGGCGCGGCCCCACTACCTCGAGGGCGTCCGGCACCGTAAGAAGATTTTCAAGCCCCGCCACTTTCAGAACCAAGGGGAAGCGCTGCCGTCTCGCCAGCCCGGCTTTGATTGCGATCTCGCCCGACCAGCCATGAGAATCCGGAGCGCCCGTGATCTCGCCGGCCTCCGAAGAAACCGCTTCGATGCGTTCCATGCCGGTGCCCCGCAGTTGAATCGGCTCCCGCGTCTCACCGGTGTTCAGCCGTACCGGAAGATTGGAGATTTTCGGATTAGGAGGCAGGGTGGTGAGGGGCATTTCGTGCGTGACGCCATCCGATTGCGTCAGCAACAGACGGTAGGCGCCGCGCTTCGGTATTTCGAAATTCAAGCTGACGGAGTTCTGCGGGCCGGCGCGTTTGCCCTCGGGTAAAGTGAAGTTCACGTCAACAGGCCTGCTATCGCGAGCGGTGGATGCGAGCGCTACTCTTTCGAGAAACTCGAAATCGGTTCCGGATAATTTCATCGTGACCGGGCCGTTGCCCTCGATAAGCTTGTCCCGCTCGCCGGGCGCGAGAGCCGCATGCGCGATGTCGCCGTACGGATGCAGGTGCAGCATGCCGGAAACAGGCAGCGGACCCCAGTCCCAGGTGGCTGCCAGTTGATAATCGCCCGCGCTCAACTGCGCTTCGGATAGATCGATTTCCAGCGAGTCCGGGGCTGTCGCCCGAACGTCGACAGCAGTCGAGGCGCCGCCCGATGCTGGGTTGAGGCGCCAGTCGCGTGCGAGAGACAGGTCTTTTGTATTGGAACCAGCTCTGAGCTGGATGGGTACCGGCGATTTCGAACCGAGCGGCAGATGCGGACTCCCGCTCAACGACACGGCGGGCTTCTTTACCTCAGGCACGCGATACGCCCATAAATAGGCGCTGCGCATTCTGGATTTCGCGACCGGATTCTTGGTACAGAGCGCCATTCGATTTTGATCGGTGATCTGAACGAATGCGGAGCGAAAGTCGGTGCCGGGAAACATTGTCGTCTTCAGGTTCTGAAACAATGCAGCGCCGCCCGCCGCCAGAGCGACAGGATTGCCGAAGAACATGCCGGCCAGCGACGCAGCCACCCCGCCCGACTGCTGGACCTGAGCCGCCTTTCCGGCCAGGGGATCGTAAGTGCCGGATGCCGGAAGCAGCGCTTTCAGCAGCAAGGCGGCCTGCTGATCGGAAGAAGCTTTCGTATCCAGCCGGGGTGCGGCCACGCCGTATTGCGTGGAGAATCCCTTGAGCACGGCATCGGCGCCGCTGCCGGAGGCTTCCGCGTGGGCGAGTTGCTGCACCAGCGATTCAACCTCGGAACTCTGTTCGGCATAATCCGCGAGTTCCCGCAGCATTTCGGGATTGTGAGTTACCAGGGATTTGATTTTGCCTTCGCTCAGGCCGTCAGGGCCAAATAAAAGGGCGATGACTTGAGGCCGTTCCGGAAGCTGCCATTCCGTGGGAGCAGCCGCCTTGCGCGGCTCGAGCGTGATGAGGTCTCCATCGGAAGCCGGCACTAAAACAGCGGCCACTTCCGCGCTGTTGGAAACCGGAGGCATCAGGTGAACAGGGTTCCAAATGAGGCGGGAGCCGCCTGGTATCTCGGAGACGGCTTTCAAAGGTAAGGGCGAGCCTTGAAAAAACGGGCGAACTGAAAGCTGAAAACTGCCGAGTGACGTGCTGCCCGTGCAACCAGGCGGAACCGCGGCGCACAAAGACACTGCGGACAGGGAAAGGACCAGAGAAATGCGGATCACTTAACTGAGATGCGCCGGAATGGCGAAAAGTCGACCATCCCGGCGCTACTCGGACGTGAGGAATCTCACGTTCCTACCTCAGTTCCCGGCGAAGTTCACTCCAGGCGCTACTTGTCTTTGTTCTTGCGTTTCGGCGGATTCGCATCCGGGTCGGAGGAGCGATCGGCGCCGGTTATCGCGTCCTTAGTGCGGGATTCAACCGGTTTGTCCGCCTCTTCGTGCCGCGAGTAACGATTGAGTGCTGCGATCAAAGGCTCGGCTTCCGCTGGAGGACGCATGTCACTCATCAGGATGTCCTTATTTGGTATTGCCTTGCCGTACAGTTCCTTATTGGTATCCAGATCGTTGCGAAGCGTGGCGCCGGACAAAGCCACACCGGCGAAAAGACCCTTCGAACGAGACCAGGAGAGGATATCGGCTGAAAGTTGGGCGTCGGTCATCGCAGAAGCGCTCCGGCCCACGGGCCCGGCAGCCACCGAAGCCTCACCACCGACCGTGAATTTGTCTTCGAGCAGGCGGCGCATGCCGCGCTCGTTCATGATCAACATCACCACATCAGTACTGGATGCGCCAATTTGAAAACCGAAGCTGCCGCCTTCTACGCGAACAGCGCCCGGCGCTCCCCAGCCATTATTGTTATCGCGCCGGCAAGTGGCGAAACCCTTACCGAACTTGCCTCCCACCACGAAGGCCGCTTGTTTCACACCCGGGACAATCACGACGCAGTGAGCCTTCGCGAGCAGGTCCTGCGGGATGCCTTTGTCGGGCGTGCCCATCACTTCATTCAGAATACTTGTTGCGTCCTTGAGCCGATCCTGAGCAGTATCCGCTGCGCGGAGGGGCAGGCCGGCCAGGAACACGGATAGAGCCAGAAGAGAGAACTTCATGGGAAAACCTCCGCTCAAAGAATTGCACGTGTCTGGCCGCAATGCGATTTAAGCGGGATCTCGCCGCCAATCTGCATCCGCAGGTGTGGCGTTACTCACAATGCGGTCGCTTTTTATGGCAATGCAAACACAACCAGCGCGTCGGTGCCCGGCGGGGCGGGGTCGTCCAGCGCGCTGAGGCCGGCCGCGACCACCGCAACGTACTGTTTGTTGTTCTTTCCCTCATAAGTAATTGGCACCGCGTGCGCACTCATGTCCAATTTCGACACCCAGAGTTCTTGGCCGGTCTTGGAATCGAAGGCGCGAAAGCGCTTGTCATTGGTGGCCGCGATAAAAACAAGCCCTCCGGCAGTGACAATCGGGCCGCCCATATTGTTGCGGCCGGTGTTCTTCTTCCCTTCCGGCAGATCGTCGGTAATACCGAGCGGGACTTGCCAGGCGAAGTCGCCGGTATGTGCGTTCACCGCGATGAGACGGCCCCATGGCGGTTTCTGGCATGGCCAGGCGTGCTCGCCGCCGCGCGCCACATTTCCACTGCGCGGATTGCCTTCGGCCCATTGAAAGCGCGAGGTGGGTCCGAGCACACTATTGCGATCGTAAGGAACCGGCGCTCCGTCCGGCTTCTTTTCCACCCAGCCGATGCTTGCCTCGTCTTGCGTGTTGACGAACACATAGCCAAGCTTCGGATCGGCCGCCACGCCGCCCCAGTTGGCGCCCCCAATGGAGCCAGGATAGAGCACGGTCGATGGCGATTTCGCGCCAGGTGCGCGATAGACGTACGGTGTGAACGGCCCCTGATTCTGCAGTCCGCCGCTGCGTTCGGCCAGATCACTGCAAAATTTGGCATGCTCCTCGTTCGTGTCCGCGGCAGTGACAATATCCTCCGGGTTAAAGCTGACGCGCGCGATGGGTGGCGGCTTCACGGGAATGGGCTGAGTGGGCCAACTCTGCTCCCCCGGAACCTGGCTGGCCGGAACCGATCGCTCCTCCACGCCGAATACCGGCTTGCCGGTGACGCGATCGAGTAGGTAAAGATAACCGCTCTTGGTGGCTTGGGCGAGTATAGGAACCGTCTTGCCGTTGATCGTCACATCGAGCAGGCTTGGGGCCGGCGGCAGGTCGTAATCCCAGAGGTCATGATGTACCACCTGGAAATGCCACTTTAGTTTTCCGGTTTCCGCCTCCAGCGCTACCACGGAGTTGGCGTAGAGATTACTTCCCTTCCGGTCGCCGCCCCAGTAGTTGGTATTGGGACCGCCAAAAACTGTATACAGAATTCCGCGCGCGGCGTCCACGGTAAGCGAAAAGCCCCAGTTGTTGACGCCGGAGCGATTCTTCCAACTATCTCCTTCCCATGTGTCATTGCCCGGTTCGCCGGGTTGGGGCACGGAGTGGAATTCCCAGAGTTTGGCGCCGGTCCGCGCATCGTAGGCGCGCGTGTTGCCTGCCGGGCCGATCGACGGCGCCTCGGGCGTATTCGCGCCGAGGAATAAAAAGTTCTTGTAGACGATCGGGGCCGAATCGTAGGGAACCGTGAGCTCGACTTCGCCCTCCTTCCCGAAGCCCGGATCGATCTTGCCGGTGCGCGCGTTCAGCGCGATCATCTTGCGCGCGCTTGTAAAAATGATGCGAGGCGGATTGTTCGCATCGCCCGGCCAGTATGCGAGGCTGCGGCGCGATAGGGTGGAGACCGCATAGCGCCACATCTCATTTCCGGTCTCCGGTTCGAGCGCGACCACTGCTTTGGAGGTTCCCAGGTACATGACGCCTTTGACGACAATCGGTGTGAATTCGGAGCCGCCCGTAATCCCCGCCGCGGAAGAATCGAATCCCAGGTGGTACGACCAGGCGCGCGTGAGCCGCGCGACATTCCGCGTGTCGATCTGCTTGAGAGGGGAATAGCGCGTACCGCCGAGATCGCGATTGAACATCGGCCATTCGGCGGCGGCCGATGCCGGCTGGCTGGATTGAGACTGGGTGGATTGAGTAAAGAGAGTTGGCGCCAGTGCGATAATGGCCACCCATCGGAAAAGGGCGTCTGTTCCGATTTTCATGAGATCGCCTCGCGGAGGTAGGAGAGGATCGCAGCCAGCTCTGCATCGGTGTAGGACTTGATTACGGACGAGTGCCGCCAGTCCGTACCCTCGCGGCTCTGAATCGCGTCGGGCAGAACCGTGCGGAGCACCGGAGGCGCCGCGGTCAGATCGTAAAAAGTCACGGATTGCGCGCGGCGGGCGACCAGTAGAATGGGCATCGTTTCGCGATCGACCGTGGCGCTCGCGACGTTTGGAGTCGCCAACGCCTTCAGAGCTGCGGGATCAGCGGGAATTCTGGTGATCGCCGTCGCCACCGATATGCCGATGCCCTTGACTTCATGACAGGTCGAGCAGCGGGCGAAACCGCGGGTTGCATCAGAGAAAAGCTGACGCCCCCGAGCCGCTTCCGTTGAAAGCGGCGGAGCAGCCCTGCTGGGCGCGGCGGCGGGGAGATTGGGGTTGGCGATCCCATTCAGCGTGGCGACGTAGGCAATGACGGCCACCAGATCCGCGGGAGGAAGGCTCATGCCGAACGCCGGCATCGCGGTGCCGGGCACACCGCGCGTCACGGTATTGCCGATGTAGGCTTGTGTGAATCCGCGGGCGGCCAAACGCGGAGCGCCCCCGGCCACGGCCCCTTTTGCCGCATGACAATATCCGGTGGCGCAGGTTTTGCTGAATACGTCTTCGCCGTGCTTCAATACATCCGGCAAGGTTTGTGCAGGGAGCGAAGCGGCCGTAATCAATAGGATCAGGTGCTTCATTTCGCGGCTCCCGGCAGGGTGAACACGACCAGCGTGGATCCTTGTCTCCAGGTTTCCTGGGGGAAGAGCCCGAGCGCCGCTCCGCCAACCACGGTTTGCTGCCATCCGGTTGTGGTCGCCACGTACTGACGGCCGTTGACCGAATAGGACACTGCCGCGCCGCGATGGCCCGCTCCGGTTTGGAAGCTCCAGAGCTTGGCCCCCGTGCGGGCGTGCAGGGCGAAGAAATTGCCTTCGGGATCGCCGGTGAAGACGAGGTCGCCCGCGGTGCTGAGCATCGAGGAGAGCAGCAGGAATTTATACGGGTAGCTCCAGGCTCGTTTTCCGGTCACCGGGTCCCAGGCATCGACGTGGCTGTAGGTGGTGCGATTCGGCGGAAGAACCATGGGGAAGGAGCCGTTCATATAACCGCGGCCTTCCTGGGGTTTGTCGTCGTTCGAGGTGGTGTTCTGGCAGATCTCATTCACCGGCGCGTAGAGGAATCCGGTCCGCGGCGAGTAGGAGGTGGAGTTCCAACTCTTGGCCCCCGCGGCGCTCGGACAGAACAGAGCCGTCTTTCCGAGTTGCGGCTCGTTGCGGCCGACCAGCGTTCCGTTTTCCGTAACCCCGGCGATCCAGTTGAAGACTTCGGCCACGTTGAAGGAGCCGAGATATTCGCCGGTAGTCCGGTCGAGCACGAACGTCAGACCGCTCTTGTTCATGTGCACAAGGATTTTGCGCATGCGGCCGCGCACTTCGCGATCCATCAGCAGAACTTCATAAGCGGAATCAAAGTCCCAGATGTCGTCCGGGACTTCCTGGTAATACCAGCGCAGCTTGCCGGTGTCGGCGTCGAGAGCGACAACGCTGGCAGTATACAGGTTGACGTCGCGGCTCTTGCCGCCGGCAGGCACGCGGTCGGCGTCATAGAAATCGGAGGCGGCGTTGCCTGTTCCCCAGTAGATCAGGTTTAGATCGGGATCAAACGAACCGGTGAGCCAGGGCGCGCCGCCGCCGAACTTCCACGAATCGCCTTTCCACGTTTCATTTCCTTTCTCGCCCGGAGCGGGAATCACATACCAGCGCCAGGCGAGCCGGCCGTTCTTGATATGGAATGCGGTGAGATAGCCTCGGTGGGCGGCATCCCCGCCATTTCCGCCGACCACCACCTTGTCTTTCACAATGAGGGGCGCGGCGGTGATGCTGCAGCCGCACTGCCTTGTATCATCGACGCTGACCCTCCACACTTCGCGTCCCGTTTTCTGATCGAGCGCGACCAGGTAATTGTCGGCGGTGCCGAACAGAACCATGCCGCCGGACACTGCCAGGCCGCGGTTGGCTACGAAATCGGAGATGGTGCCGGGCTCGCCGAGCCGGGGCGCCGGCGAACGATATTGCCAGAGAACCTTGCCGGTAGCGGCGTCCAGCGCGAACACCTGCGCGCGCGGCGTGATGAGATACATGACGCCGCCGATCACGATCGGCGTCGCTTGCAGATTCTCGACGTACTCGCCGGTCTGGAAGATCCAGGCGGGAACGAGTGTCTTGACGTTCGTGGTGTTGACCTGATCGAGGGCGCTATACCGCCACGAGAATGGAGTGCCTCCGTAGTGAGGCCAATCGGCGCGGGTGGCGGCGGCTTCTTGAGCGCGGCACGCGGTTGCGAGCAACAGGACGAGCGCGGTTCGCATCTGTCTATGATAGTTCGCACGCAACCCATCGCGCTGCGTCAGCCCCGGGTTCCCTCTGCTCCCTCGGCGCCCAAACCCGAGAAAGCGCGGATTGCTCGAACCTTCTCCGATTAGAGCGACTGGCGGGCGCGGCGGGTGTAAACTATCTCGGTATGCGAGGCTGGGTACCGGCAATCCTGAGTGCGATCGCCCTGTTCACGATTGGAACCGCCATCGGACAGAAGACTCCGCAGGCGGCGATCAAGCTCTACGTGTTCGATTGCGGGCGGTTGAAGAGTGGCAATCCACAGCCGCTGCTGGACCGCGGAATCACTACAACCGATATGTCGGTGGCAGCCTACTTGATCGTGCACCCGCGCGGCACGCTGCTGTGGGACACGGGCGTGATTCCCGACGAGCTCGTCAAGCCGGAAGGCACGACCGAGGCCAGGGCCACGGTGCACACGACGCTAACAGGGCAGCTGCAAGCCATCGGCTACAAACCTTCGGACATTACCTACCTGGCGCTGTCGCACAATCATTACGATCACTCCGCCAACGCCAATGAATTCGCGGGTTCCACGTGGCTGACCCAGAAGGCGGAGCGCGCCTTCATGTTTCCGGACGCGCCGCCCCAGACGCCGATCAATCACGCCGACCGGTTCAGCCGCCTTCAGAACAGCAAGACGGTGCTTCTCGATGCCGACTACGACGTATTCGGCGACGGTACCGTAGTCATCGTCGCAACGCCGGGACACACGCCTGGGCACCAGTCGTTGTTCGTGAAATTGGCGAAAACAGGGCCGGTGGTTTTGAGCGGGGATCTGTACCACTATCCCGCGGAGCGGACGCTGAAGGATTTCACGCCCTTTGCGAACCTGGGCGATCCAGCCAAAGAAGCGGCGTCGAAGGCGAAAATCGAGGCCCTTTTGAAAGAGAAGGGAGCGAAGCTTTGGATTCAACACGACATTCTGGCGGATGCGCAATTGAAAAAATCGCCCGCGTATTACGAATAGCTGCTGCGCTTTCCGCAGTCACAGTTGCCTCGGCGCAGGGCGCGCCGGACTTCACCAGGCCGGCCGCCGGCGACTGGCCGCTGGTGGGAGGAGATTGGGGCAACACGCGATTCTCCACGCTTACGAAGATCAACACCGGGAACGTTAAGACGCTGAAAGGCGCCTGGATGACGCGCCTGAATTCAGGCTTTGGACCGGGATATTCCCAACAGGGGACGCCGGTTGTCAAAGACGGCATCATGTACATCACGACGGGCCAGCAGGATATTTTTGCGCTGGATGCCAAGACCGGCAATCTGATTTGGGAATACCGGACGCCGGCGGATCCGAAGACGCCCGATAACAAGGCCAAGCGCGGCGTGGCGCTGGGCGAGGGCCTGGTGTTCGGAGAGGAGACGGACATTCGCAAGCCGGTTCCCACGCAAGGGCGCCCGGAACCCCTGACGCGGCTATTCGCGCTCGATCAAAAGACGGGCAAGGTGTTGTGGAAGCATGAGCTGGGTGAAGACATTCCGAAAAACTTGCGGCAGTATGTATCGGCGCCGCCGCTCTATTACAAAGGGCTTGTGTTTATCAGCGTCTCCGGCGGCGATGGCGGTCTGCGCGGACGCCTCACCGCGCATGATGCCAAAACAGGCAAGGAAGTTTGGCGCTGGTGGGCGGTTCCGTATCCGGGCGAGCCGGGCAGCGAAACCTGGGAAGGCGAATCCTGGAAAACGGGCGGGGGCGCCATGTGGGTCCAGCCCGCTCTCGATCCGGAACTCGGACTGTTGCATGTCAACACCGGAAATCCGTGGCCGGATTATAACGGTTCGACGCGCGGCGGCGACAACCTGTTCACGTGCTCGATCGTGGCGCTCGATGCCGCGACGGGCAAATATCGGTGGCATTACCAGGCCGTGCACCACGACCTTTGGGATTTCGATTTGCCGACGCCGGTGATCCTGTTCGACCAGGTTTATGGCGGGCAGACGCGGAAGGCGCTTGCGGCGCACTCGAAACAAGGATGGGTATACATTCTGGATCGCGTGACGGGCAAACCGCTGCTGCCGGTCGAAGAGAAGCCGGTCCCGCAGGAGCCCCGCCAGAAGACCGCCGCGACGCAGCCTATACCCGTTGGCGATCCCACCGCGCCGCAGTGCGCCGAGGCCGTCCAGGGATACGAGCGCGGCTGCATGTTCACGCCGGTTTGGACCGATACCAGGATCGCGCAACCCTCGGCATCGGGGGATTGGGCGCCGGGCGCCTACGACCCGCAGACCGGCTATTTATTCTTCACGGTCGGGGTGTCGACGCGGAAGTTCAGCCCGGCCGGTCGCATCAGTGTTCCGGGCACGCGCGAATACGGCCTGATCACGGCGCTCGATTCGCGCACGAACAAGCAAGTCTGGCAGAAAGAGGTGCCGTACCTGGCCGGCTTCGGAAGCGGCGTGCTGGCGACGGCCGGCGGTCTGCTGTTTCATGGCGGCAGCGACGGATATTTCCGCGGCTTCGATTCCAGGACCGGCGAAGAGTTGTGGCGCTTCCAGACCGGCTTCGGCGCGGATGCACCCGCGGCCGCCTACGAAATCGCAGGCGAGCAATACGTCGCCATCGCCGCCGGAGGCAGCCGCGACGGCCTGAAGGAAGCGCGCGGCGATCTGGTATGGAGTTTCAAAATAGGTGGAGGTTTGAATCCTCTCAACGGCCCGCCGGCGCCGCCGCCCGTCGTCACCAAAGCCGAGCCCCCCAACCAGGCCCGCCAGGCAGAACAGTAACCGCGTGTCGGATACCAACAGTGAATCGCGTCAAGCACCCGTAGCTCATTCCCATTCCGGCAAAATATTCCCATCCCGCTTCAATCCGGCCACTTAGCGCCAAAACCTCGATCCGCGCCACCCGGTTTTCAACCACCCCGGCGCGATAATCAGGTTGTGAGGGAAACTCAATGCCAACTGCGGATCGCTCCGGCGGGTCGCGGCCGCAAATGGGACCGGCGCTGTCCGCTTTGTACAAAGCGGAAACTGTGCACTAACCCCTTTGCTTTAAACAAAGGTCTCCGGATTTACGAAACGATCGTTTCCCAAACAGGCTTCGGATGCTAGTGGACGATGACCGTGACGTCGGTGCTCTTCGACAATTCTCCGTCGTTGGCCATGGCCCGGACGATATAGGTTCCGGGTGTGGCGAACCGTGCCATCGTCGCGGATTGCCCGTTTTGCACCGGCGTGGGTCCGGCCGGCTCAAAGGTCACACGCGCGGGACCTCCATACTCGAACCAGGTGACCGTGAGTCCTCGCGGCCGGTTGACCGCGCTGTTGCTTTGTGCGGTTGGAATGCCGGCACGCGCTTGCGGTGCGGCACGAGGTTTGGGCAGCCCGTCGTCGGTTACCATCGCGGTCAAAGAAACCGGCTGCCCGGCAACCGCCGCCGCCACCGGAGCGATCGTGACTACTGGCGGTTTGTTCGGGTCATCGTCGCCGGGATTGAGATTGCCCCGCGTCATGATGATCCGCTCGGAAATCTCTTCGTCCGACATTAAGGAGGCGTACGCTTTCTCGGTTTTGCCGTGCGCGGTCAGCGTCCAGACGAGTTCCTTGTTGCCCCAGTCGGCGGGCACTTGCACGCGAAAAACCCAGGACTGGCGCCGCGGCAGGAAGTACGTCGGCTGGCCGCGGTCGGCGGCCCCGGGTTCCAGCTTGTTTTCGGGTCCGGCGGGAATCACCAGCTCTTCTTTCCAGTTGCGATTGAAATAGCCGAAGACAAACGTGAATGTGCCGTCGGCGTTTTTGAGCCAGCCTTCGTAGACTGGCACCACGTCCTGGCCGCTGTTGAACTTGGTCTGCGGGATGTAGGTTGGCGCCGGAGGCTGCGCGGCCGCGGCCAACACAAAAAAGACTGGGAGCAGTCTCATCGCAATTGCGCGGTCTTGGTCATCCTCGCTTTGACTCGCTGCTGGAAATCGGCTTCGTCGAGATAATACAGGCTGACCCAGGCGAAGCTCATTTCATCGATGGTGCGCTGGCCGGATCCCACCCAGTTCTTGGGATTGGGATTGAACTTATTGCGATCGCTGTTGTCGTGCCACGTAGTGACATGAATCACGGTACCGGCCGGCAGCAGCGGCGCCAC
>CAZKQQ010000134.1:0-18560 GCA_964554945.1 uncultured Solibacteraceae bacterium
CGATGGTGTTGAGGCGGAACAGCAGGTCCTGCCGGAAGCGGCCGGCATCGATTTCGGCGCGCAGATCCGCATTGCTCGCCGAGAAGATGCGCACGTCGACGCGGCGCGGTTTGGAAGAGCCGACACGTTCGAATTCGCCGGTCTCGAGGGCACGCAGCAGCTTCGCCTGCAGGTTCTGTGAGATGTTCGAGATCTCGTCGAGAAACAACGTGCCGCCGTCCGCCATTTCGAAACGGCCTACGCGATCGGTCTTGGCGTCCGTGAACGCTCCTTTGACGTGGCCGAACAGCTCGCTTTCGAAAATACCTTCGGCCAGCCCGCCGGTATTCACCGTCACGAGGGGCCGGGCGGATCGCAGCGACACGGAGTGGAGCGTTTGCGCCACCAAGCCCTTGCCGGTGCCGTTCTCGCCGCTGATCAGCACGTTGGCGTCCGATGGGCCGACGCGCGAGATCACATCGAGCACCGGCCGCATCGCCGCCGATTGCGCAACCAGCTGCGGAAAGCGTTCAGCGCGGAGAGCGCGGTTTTCCGCCTCCAGGCGCTGGCCTTTGCGCAGCGCGCGCCCTAGCTCAATTTGTGTTTTGAGAATCGCTGAGACGCGCGCGTTATCCCAGGGCTTTTGGATGAAATCGCGCGCGCCGCGCCGCATGGCTTCCACCGCCAGTTCCACCGAGCCCCACGCTGTCATCACAACCATGGGCAGAGTGGTATCGAGGTTCTGAATGCGCGTCAGAAGGTCCAGACCCTCCTGACCGGAGGTGGTATCCCGGGTGTAATTCAGATCCATTACGAGCGCGTCGAATTCTCGCCGCTCGACCGCATCGAGCACCGCGGCCGGCGACGTTACGGCCTCCGCCTGATACCCTTCACCCTTGATCAGGAACTTGAGAGCTTCCAGCACGTCGGGCTGGTCGTCGGCAATCAGAATCGTGGGAATGCGCGAATCGGCGGATTTCATTTCGAAGCGGGGCTAGTCTCCCAACTGGGCGGCCGGGCGTAGCACAGTCTGTGTCCCACGCAGAATCCGCCAACGCTGCAACAGAGCGGCCATGTACGTGTAAACCACGGGCGTCAGATATAGCGTCATCAATTGCGAAAAGGCGAGGCCCCCCACCACCGCCATGCCCAGCGGCCGGCGCGCTTCGCCTCCAGAGCCCCAGCCCAATGCCACCGGGATTCCACCCAGCAACGCGGCCATTGTCGTCATCATAATCGGCCGGAAGCGGATCAGGCATCCTTCATGGATCGCCTCGAGAGGAGACTTGCCCTCCTGCCGTTCGGCCTCGAGCGCAAAATCGATCTGCATGATGGCGTTCTTCTTCACGATACCGATCAGCAGAATCAGCCCTACAAAGCTATAGATGCTCAGCTCGATTTTAAACAACAGCAAAGTTAACAGCGCGCCAAAGCCCGCCGCCGGCAGTCCCGAGAGAATGGTCAGCGGATGAATGTAACTCTCGTAGAGCACGCCCAGCACGATGTACACTACCAACACCGCGATGATCAGGAGCAGCCCCATGTTGCGCGTTGAATCCTGAAAGACTTTGGCGGATCCCTGAAACGTGCCGGTTACGCCGGCAGGCAGATTCGCTTTAGCGGCTTCTTCAATCGCATCGGTGGCCTGGCCCAGCGAATAGCCGCGCCGCAGACCGAAAGACATGGTTACCGAGGGCAGTTGCCCGGAGTGGGGAACGCTATTGGGACCCGCATCCAATTCCAGCCGGGCAATCGCATCAAGCGGCACCAGGAGCCCGGAGTGGTTCTTCAGGTACAGCAATTTCAGCGAGTCTTCGAAGCGCTGATACTGCGGCAGCACTTCCAGCAGGACCCGGTACTGATTGTTGGCCCCATAAATCGTGGAGATCAACTCCGGACCGAACGCGCTGTACAACATGTTGGCGATGTCGCTCCAGTCCACATCCAGAGCAGCGGCCCGGTCGCGATCGACGGTGACTCGGATTTGCGGATTGCGGATCTGTAGGTCGCTGGTCACATCCACCAGCGAGGGCAGCCGTGTGAGCGCCTGCTCGAGTTGCGGCGCGTTCCGGTACAGTTCTTCCGTATCCGGCGCAGACAGGGTGTAGTCATAATTGGCGCTGGACCGGTAACCGCTGAAGCGGATGGACTGCGGAATCGACATGGAGACCCGCACCCCCGCCAGGTTTGAGATCTTCGGCCGGATGCGGTTGATGATGTCTGTGACGCTGGCATTCCGCTGCCGCCGCGGCCTGACATTCACGGTCAAGCTCCCACTGTTAGCCGAGCCGGCGTTGCCCCCGGCCCGCGAGTAGAGCATGGTGACTTCCGGCTCCGCCACCGCGATCTTCGCGATGCGATCCGTGTACTGCAGCATCTGGTAAAAGGAAGTCCCTTGCTGGGCCTGCAGGTTGATATTGAACTGATCGTTATCGCTATCGGGAAGGAAGCCCTTGGGAACTGCTACATAGAGATACGCCGTGGCGCCGGCCACTGCCAGGAACATGACTAGCATGACCGGCCGATGGTGCAGCACCCATCCCAGACTCCGCCCATATCCGTTGCGCATGTGCTCAAACAGGCGCCCGGTGCTGTGCGAAAGCAGCTTGCCGCCTTCCGGCTTGGAACTCCGCAGCAGACGGCTGCAGAGCATCGGTGTCAGGCTGATTGAGACCATGCCTGAAATCAGGATCGCCGTGCAAATCGTAATGGCGAACTCCCGGAACAGCCGGCCCAGGATCCCGGACATGAACAGAATCGGAATGAAGACGGCCGCCAGCGACACCGTCATGGAAACGATCGTGAACCCGATCTCCTTGGAGCCGCGATAGGCCGCCTCGACCGGCCTTTCGCCCTGCTCGATGTGCCGCGTGATGTTCTCCAGCATCACGATTGCGTCGTCCACCACGAACCCGATCGAGAGGATGACCGCCATCATTGAGATGTTGTTCAACGTGAATCCGAGCAGGTACATCACCGAGAACGTGCCCAGAATGGAAAACGGCAGCGCGGTGGCGGGAATCAGCGTGGCGTAGAAACTTCGCAGGAATAGAAAGATCACCAGTACCACCAGGCCCATCGTGGCAGCCATGGTGAACTGAACATCTTTGAACGCCTCCCGGATGTTCTGGGACCGGTCGCCGCGAATGATCAACTGCGCGGCGGGTGGGAGTTCTTTCTGGATCGCGGGCAGCAACTTCCGAATAGCATCGATCACTTGAATCGTGTTGCCGCCCGGCTGCCGCGCCACGCCCATCAAGACGGCGGGGCTGCCCGTTGCGCCGAACTGTTCGCCGTACAGATCCGCCGATTGCTTGTCGTCCTCCACGCTGTCGATTACGTGCGCCACTTCATCAAGGCGCACCGGCGCGCCGTGACGGTACGCCACGATCATCGGCCGGTATTCCATAGCGCGCCGCAGTTGCCCGTTGGCCTGGACGTTAAAGGCCGTGTGAAGCCCAAACAGGGTCCCGGTCGGGATATTCACGTTCCAGTTCTGCACCGCGTCCTCGACTTCATTGATGCCGATGCGGCGGGCGGCCAGCTTATTCGGGTCTACCTGGACGCGCACGGCATACTTCGCGGCCCCAAAGATCTGCACCTGAGCCACTCCGGGGATCATCGAAATCCGCGGCACGATGATGGTCTCGGCGTAATCATCCAGATCGGAGAGCCGCATGGTCGGAGAGCTCACCGCCAGCGTGATGATGTGCTCGTCGCTGGGGTTCTGTTTCCGGAAAGTCGGCGGGTTGGGCATGCCGGGTGGCAGAAGAGGCACGGCGGCCGCGATGGCGCTCTCCACGTCCACGGCGGCGCCGTCAATCTCGCGGCTCAGGCTGAATTGGAGCGTGATGCTGGTCCCACCCATGGTGCTTGAGGAAATCATCGAATCCACGCCCGCGATGGTCGTGAACTGACGCTCCAGCACAGTGGCCACCGAGGACGCCATGGTGGCGGGATTCGCCCCGGGCAAGGACGCCTGAACCTGAATGGTTGGTAAATCGATCTGCGGAACGTCGCTAACCGATAAGGCCCGGTAGGCGATCACACCGAACATCGCGATCCCCAGCATGAGCAGGGTGGTCGCAATCGGCTTCCGAATAAAGGGTTCGGAAAAGTTCAAGCCGCAGCATCTCCGCGCAGCAATTATACCAGTAGCGTAAGGCTCCGCCTTGCGCCGGGACGCGGCACAGCGCTTCGCACCGGCACAAGGCGGAGCCTCGTGCTACTTAGTGCGCGGAGGCTTTGGCGGACGAGTTCAGAATCTGCTCCAGGCGGTCCAGCACCTGCATGGCGGTGTAACACTGAGCGACGCTGGCATTCGGTTCACGTTTTTCCTCGATCGCTGCGAAAAATTCGCGATCCTGTAGCTCGATGCCGTTCATAGAAACGGCTACCTTGGATAGATCGATCTTGTTCTGCTCGCCGTCCACCAGGTCGTCATAGTAGGCCAGATAGGTGCCGTTGTCCCCGATGTAGCGGAAGAATGTGCCAAGCGGTCCCTTGTTGTTGAAGGAAAGAGACAGCGTGCAGATCGCGCCTGACGGCACTTTCATCACGATACCCATGTCCATCGCGATCTTCAGCTCCGGATGCATCGGGCCTTGGACTGCATAGCAATCGGAGACCAGCTCACCCGTCTGATACTGGAATAGGTCCACCGTATGGCAGGCGTGATGCCAAAGCAGGTGGTCGGTCCAGCTCCGCGGCTTGCCGGCGGCGTTCATATTAGTGCGGCGGAAGAAATAGGTCTGCACGTTCATCTGCTGCACCTTGAGTTCGCCGGCTGTAATCTTCTTGTGCACGTACTGGTGGCTGGGATTGAAGCGGCGCGTGTGCCCGCCCATGCAGATGACGCCGGTCTCCTTCTGAACCTTCACCAGCATCTCGGAATCGGCCAGCGTATCGGCGATTGGAATCTCAATATGGACGTGCTTGCCGGCGCGCATGCACTGCACGCCCTGCTGCGCATGCATCTGTGTGGGCGTCGCGAGGATCATGGCTTCGAGACCGGGCTGCTTA
Source organism: uncultured Solibacteraceae bacterium (assembly GCA_964554945.1). Taxonomy (GTDB): domain Bacteria; phylum Acidobacteriota; class Terriglobia; order Bryobacterales; family Bryobacteraceae; genus PSRJ01. The sequence continues at coordinate 5,002 of CAZKQQ010000134.1, forward strand.
AGACTTTCCCCCAGGTCGCCGGTGAAGTGCGGAATCTTGAACCGTTTCGCCACTTCCTCGGTCGCCGCTTGATTGCCGCCCGTGAGAGTAACGACCTCGATCCCGGGAATGTTCTGCAGAGCCTCCAGATGCTTGACGCCGAACGCGCCTTGTCCTGCCACACCAACTTTCATCGATTTCTCCTTATGATGACGACAGGCGCGGGGGCATGGCTGGCACGCGACCGCGCGCTGTCAGTTGATTTTCCAACATATCATTATTTCGCGCTTCCGATCCAGCACGCGCCCCATCACGAAGGGTCGCGGTGAACCGTATCGGGCGAAAACGCCGGCACGCAGACTGAGACGTAGTCCGCGCCTTCCGGCCCCGGCGTACTGTACCGCACCCATTCTCCTTTGTGGGCCACCACTGCCTGGCCTGCCGCAACGTCAACCGTGGCCGAGCCTGTCTCCACGCGTAGCGAGCCTCGTAGCACCAGCGTATATTCGTCAAACTCCGGAGTTTGCCCCGGCTCGTGCCACCCCTGCGGGCTGTTCATGTGCGCGATGCTGACCGCCGAAGTTCCCGAATTGACGCGGCCTACGAATTCTGCGATTCGTTTCGGCAAGTTGCCCGCCGACGCGATCACGGTTGGTTTTTCGATCTGCTTCATGAGCTCCATCTTCTCAAACGCGAACTGATGTATTCCGATGCCATACTGTAGGTCTCGTATCATTTCCTATCGAATCTGTAACGCATGCAGATCGGCATCAAACGGACCATCGATCACATCCCGGGCGGCATGATGACGGTTCCGCTGGGCTTCGGTGCGCTCGTGGCTACCTTTGCCCCTCATGCCGCGGCCTTCTTTGGCTCGTTTACAGGCGCCCTGTTCACCGGCGCCGTCCCCATTCTGGCGGTGTTCTATGTCTGTCTCGGCGCCACCGTGAAGTTCGAGTCTTTACCCCAAGTAGTGCGTCGCGGTGGCGCGCTGCTGACCGGCAAAGTCGTCCTCGGCGTCGCGGCGTCGGTGCTGGTAGGGCATTTTCTCGGCGAACGCCCGGTCACTCAGGGATGGCTCACCGGCTTATCCACGCTCGCCGTCGTCGCCGCCATCAATGACACCAATGGCGGCCTCTACATGGCGCTCATGCAACAGTTCGGTAAACCGGAGGAAGTGGGCGCGTATTCGTTGATGTCCGTGGAATCCGGCCCATTCCTCACCATGCTCAGCCTCGGGGTCGCGGGCCTGTCGGCGTTCCCCTGGCAGACGCTCGTGGGCGCGATTCTGCCGCTCACCGCCGGGATGATTCTGGGCAATCTCGATCATGACCTGCGGGAATTTCTCGGGCGCGCCGCGCCTGCAATTGTTCCGTTTTTCGCCCTGGCTCTCGGCGCTTCACTCGACCTGCACCAGCTATGGCGCGCCGGCCTGCTCGGCGTCGGCCTGGGGCTCGGCGTGCTGTCGGTGTCGGGAATTGTTCTGGTGGTGATTGACCGGCTGGTAGGAGGATCGGGCACAGCCGGCATTGCCGCCGCTTCCACCGCCGGAAACGCAGCCGCCGTGCCGGTCCTGATCGCCGCGGCCAACCCGGCGTATCGCGCGGCCGCGGGCCCGGCCACTGTACTGGTCGCCGCCAGCGTGATCGTTACGGCTCTCTCGGTGCCGGTCGCGACCGTCTGGTGGGCTCGAAAGATGAAGCGCCGGCCGTAATGCCCTCCAGCTCGGCTGCGGCTTCCAGAAACTCGCGGTAGTTCCGGGGTGGCTCGCCGTGGAAATGCTGTTTGAGCCCGATCTTCGCGCTCCAATCCATCCGCCGGGCCGTGGCTTCCGCCATAATCGGTTCGATGCCAAGCGATTCCAGCGTCTCCGCCACTTCTTCCATCTCTCGCGCGCGCCGCTCCCCGTGCTCCACCACGCGGCCGATCATGTAATCCGCCATGGCCTTCCAGTCAATGCCGGGATAGCTCTCCGTGAGTGAGTCAAACACGGCCTGCTCCGCGCCGTATCTCCCCGCTCCGAGCACGCATTCCGTGATTAGCGCTTCCATGCCCTTCACCATGATGCTGCGGAACATCTTGGTGGCGGCCGCGGTGCCCACCTCTTGCGAGATGACTTCGATGCGCATGCCGTACGGATTCATGCGCTCCGCAAATTCGGCGGATGCCGGGCCCCCCGCCAGGATCGGCACACGATGGCCATGCGGCGGCACCGGCGCCATCATCGCAATCTCGACAAAGCGCGCACCCGATTCGGAGATGGTGCGCGCGATCGCCTGCTTGACAGCGGGCGAGACGGAGTTCAAGTCCGCGTAAAGATGCTGCGCGGTGAGGTGCGGGGCGTTTTGGGCAGCCGCGGTCGCGGCCTGATCGGAAGTTACCGTGGAGAGGATCCACTCGGATACGCGCGCCAGTTCGGCGTTCGACTCTAGCAGCCGCATTCCTGTTTCGGCTGCCCGCTGCCGGATCTTTTCGCCCCGGCCGGGCGTTTGTGTATGAATGTCGTAGGCGGCCAACTGCGCAACACCAGCTTCGCGCAAGCCCTTCGAAAGATGATAGGCGGCTTCGCCGAAACCGACGAAGCCGATAATTCCTATCTGACTCATACAGTTGCGTTGTGGGGCAGGAAAGGCCGGCTGCGGCCACGGTTCGCCGCCCACCCGCCGAACCTAGTTTGTGACTGCCTGCTGCTCGCGTTTGAGTCGCCGTCCCTCGGCTTGCACCACCACCAGGCACATCAGCAGCCCCAGCGGGTGCGCGCCCACATCCACCAGCGGGTGATTCTTGAGCGAGCGGAAGACATCGATGCTCTCATCCGCCAGCGTGTCGATCCGGGCCATCTCCTCCGCGCTTAAGCCGTAATTCTTGGCCACCGCCTTGGGGTCCTTGAGCAACTCGATCCGCAGCGGCTGCTGGTGCCGTAAATCGTAGATCAGCTTGTTGAGATTGTACGAAGCCGGATCCGGATGCTTGTAGAACTGGTAGCCGCCCTTGTTCTCGAAATTCCATTTGGGCTCGGGCGCGTCTCCGGTCGCCGGCTTTCCCCGTCCCGGGATGAACCGCATGACCGCGTGGCCATGGTGCCAGGTGGGCTGGTACGTGATCAGCTCGCCTGGCTGCTTGCCGATCGCGCCGAACATAATCAGCCACGGTAGCATCTCCGTATTGCCGACTTCATCGAGCTGCTCCACGCTGCAATTCAACAGCACATCATGATTGCCGCGCTCCATGTGCTCGATCGCCCAGTAATCGAAATCGAACGCCGGCTGCGGATATTTCCATGTTCCCGGGTAGTGCGACATACCCCCGGAAGCGATAATGGCAACCTTCTCCGGCCGCGATTCGATCACTTTCAAGATCGCCTTGCCGAGCGCTTCGCAGCGCCGCGGTGTGGGCAGAGGAGGAAGATAGGTATTCACGAAGATGGGCACCACGGGAATATTCTGCCCGCCGATCACCCACTCGAAGACTGCCGCGAAAGAGTGCCCCAACTCCGCATCCTGCGAGTACGCCATGTCGAATCCGTTCACCACCAGTTCGTTGAGCAGTTGTTCGGCGAACGGCAGGTGAGTGGGCAGATTGTAATCTTTGTTCGCAAATTTCGCGACGGTGCGTTCTCCGGCGATCACGGCAAACGTGGGCACCGAGGAGAGAAAAAACGTCTCCAGGTGATCGCTCCCTATAACGATGGCTAAATCCGGCTTGGTTTGCTCCAGCACCTTGCGGAGTTCGCCCATCGCCGCGATATCGGCGTCCAGCTGCTTGGGGTCCTCACTGGGAGGACGAGTAAATAACTGTGGCGCGTGCACCGTCGCCATTGCTGCTACGATCTGTCCCATAGTTTGTTACCTTCCTGCGGTCTTGCTGTCCGCCTCATCGACAAATTCGACGCCGAGTTCCACCAGCTTGGCGCGCAGCCCGTAAAAATCCAGCCCCAGTTCGCCGCTCCGCAACCGTTGCCGGGTCTTTTCTTCCTTGGCGAGCCGCTGCTCGCTCGCCTGCGCGACTTCGACCGCCTTTTCCCGCGGCACCACCACCACTCCGTCACTGTCGCCGACAATCACGTCGCCCGGAACTATCATAGCGCCCGCGCAAACCACTGGAATATTCACGTCCCCGGCCGTACTCTTGACTGTGCCCTGCGCCGAAACTGCTTTCGCCCAAACGGGAAAGTTCATTGCGGTGAGTTCCGTAGTATCCCGTACACCGGCGTCGATGATCAGCCCTGCGATGCCGTGCGCCTGGCACGAAACCCCGAGCAGTTCGCCGAACATGCCGTCCGTCGATTCCGACGTGGTCACGACCACCAGCACATCGCCCGGCTGGCACACGGCGATCGACGCGTGGATCATCAGGTTGTCGCCGGCCTGGCAAGACACCGTGACCGCCGGCCCGGCTACCCGCGCCGTCGGATAAATCGGCCGCATGTACGGCCGCAGGAGGCCGCTCCTTCCTTGCGCTTCATGCACCGTGGCCGTGCCGGCGGCTCCCAGAGTTTTGATTACTCCGGCATCGGCGCGCTGAATCCGTTGAACAACTTTGTGGCTCATAATAATTGTCCGTTTGAAGTTTTTTAGGCCATCAGCGCCGCGGAATTGGTTACGGCCATGCGGCGAATCTGGTCTACCGTGAATCCGCCGTCGAGAAGTGTCTGCGCGAACATCGCGAAGCCTTCCGCTACCGGCGGGTTGATGGTCTGGCCCAGGTCGGTCGACAGCAGACACCGTTCCGGGCCCACCTTCCGGATGCTATCCATCACAACCGACCACGGCGCCTTCCCCGTATGCATTGTCGTGAAGCAGTGCTCGATGATCGCACCGGCATTCGCCAGTTCCACCTGCTCTTCCGCAGTCAGGTTCTGCGATGGGAATTCCGCGTGCGTCACCAGCACCTTGCGCACTTTCATCTCGCGCGCCGTCTTGACCAGAGCGAAAATCTCCTTGCGGCCCAGGTGCCCCGTGGCCAGGATCATGTCATGTTTGGCGATCAACTCAAGACACGACCGTGTCGCCTGGGTCAATTGCCCGCTCGTTTCCAGCACGGTCATGCGCGGCGGCGCGATCCCCATGGCCGAAATCTCGCGCTGGATTTCCGCCCAGAACGGCAGTTTCTTGTTGCCCCCCGTCGGTAGGCCCGCCGTTTCGTTTTCCGCGTCCACCGTCGGGAACCACACGATCTTGGCGCCCGAGCGGCCCGCGATATCCACCGCCACCGGATTTAACCCGCCCACCGAGTGATTCAGTGTGATCGCGCCATACGCCTGGATGCCCGGCACCGCCGCCGTCACCACCTTGGCGCGTTCCGCTGTCGACATGTAGTGCGACTTGAGCACAAATCCCTTCAGCCCATGGCTCAGGAACTCTTTCGCCAATCCGAGGTCGTCGATGCGCCGGGCGATGATGTCCGGGGCGACGTGCACCTGCAGGTCGTACCCTCCCCGGATGGCGTCCCACGCGGCGGGAGACACAGTCGTGGACGTGGCAATGGCTGACGGAGTAGACATTTGGTTTGAGACGAAGAAACTGTAAGTATATTAGGTTGCAACACGTGGCGTCAAACCGCGCGATTCTGCCATGTCAGTGCACGGCGCCCGGAACAAATCGATATACCTCGAATGTCGGGCGCTCATGACTGTCGGAGATCGTCGCCACCACATCTTGTCGCAATCCGCGGTCCCCGGCAAAACGCACCAGTTTCGCGTCCGCGCCCGCAAAAACCACGTACTGCGTCGTATGAGTGACAAATAGGTTATCTGGACGCGAGATCAATTTGACCAACCGGGCCTGCTCGGCGGCGGGAACGCTCGCATCGTCACCCGATAGCCCTACCAGGCCCAGCGGCAGCCGGCCGCGATTGAGCAGCCGGAGGCTGTCCAGGATTCCCCAATCGGCCGCAAAGATCTCGTGCGCCGGAACTTTGCTGAAGTAGCGCGACAGCGGGAAGATGGCGTCGCTCCACTCCCGCGAGCCGCCGTTTCGCACGATCTGCGAGTAGTATCCGTTCGTCACGGCCAGTCCCCAGCCCATCATCACGGCCAGCGCCGCGGCTAGCGCCGGAATGGCCACGCGCCCCAGCCGCCGCGAAGCAGCCGCAAAGGCGATTCCGATCGCCATCTGCGGCAGCGGCCAAAGCAGGATCGTGTGGTGCACGCTCGAGCCGGTTCCCGCCGTGAAAAACATCTGCGCCCATGCGATCGTCATCGAGAGCACCGCGAACAGAATCGCACGCAGTTCACGCCCGCGGGTCAATAAGGTGAATAGCAGCGCCAGACAAATCGCCGCGAACTGAAGGCTGGTGCGGGGACTTCCCGTAAGCGACGCTACCGCCGCCGACATCCTCTCCAGCGGGGTTCGCGCCGCATGCGGATGCTCCGTTTCAGAATCCTCAAATGGCATGAAGCGGTACAGGCCGGTCCCGTTCACCGTCAGCCAGAGCATGAGGGCCTTCTGCTTCAGGCTGCCGTTTTCCGCGCCGACCGTCCCGTGAAGCGTTCCCCCGCCCGTGTTCACGTTGTACACGATGAGGGGCAGCGCTCCCAGCGCCAGCGCGAGGGCCGCGATCCCGAGCCGGCGCGGGCTGAATACGGAGAAAATCTCCCGGGGTAGGATCACCATCGCGGCGATGCCCATCGCGAGGAGCATCCATACCGCCAGCGCCTTGTCCCACAAATCCAGGCCAAACAGGAAGAAGCCGCCGGCCAGAGCCAGATCTCTCCGCTGCTGCCAAAACTTCATCAACAGAAGCAGACCTCCGATGAGAAGCAGATGCTGTAGCGCGACAGGTCCCCAGTCGAAACAGACGCTGAGCAGGTACACCGAATCCACAGCCAGCAGACCGGTTCCAATGATTGCCGCGCGTTCTCCGGCCACGCGGCTCAAAAACCGGTAGAACAGCCAGATGCTCGCGGTGCCGGCCAGCAGCATCGGGACGCGCGTCGCCCATATATCGGTGCCGAACGCCCGGATCATCGGCCGGTAAAGCCACGCTTTCAAGGTTCCCAGATAGTTCAAAAGCATCAACGGAAACCGGAAATGCCCAACCACCAAGGCGTATCTTTCTGCGCGGGGCTCCAGCAGCGCGGACGCGAAGATGGCTTCGTCATTCTCCAGGCCCAGTCGAGGGATAAACGGCAGGGCGCACGCAGCGGCGGGAAATAGTCTCCGCCTGATGGGGTTGGGCGTTTTTAACAATTTGATCTGAACATGGTGATCGTAGCACTACACTGAGATTAATGACCGTGTCGATCCTGATGGCGCTGTACAACGAAGAGGAGTTCATCGGCGCAATTCTCGAGCGCGTCTTGAACGCTCCGCTGCCGGAGGGGCTCGACCGCGAGGTGATCGTCGTCGACGACGGCTCGACCGACGAATCGGCCCGGGTTGTCGAGGAATTTGCTTCCCGCTATCCGCACACCGTCCGTCTGATCCGCCACGAACGCAACCGCGGGAAAGGCGCCGCGATCCGCACTGCCCTTCATCATGCCCGGGGCGAATTCAGTGTCATCCAGGATGCCGATCTCGAATATGACCCGCGCGAATTTCCCAAACTGCTCAAGCCGCTGGTTGAAGGTGAGGCCGACGCCGTCTACGGCTCCCGGTTTCTGATGAGCGGCGAGCGCCGCGTCCTTTATTTTTGGCATGCGCTGGCCAATCATTTCCTCACGACAGCCTGCAATATTGCCGCCGACCTGAACCTCACCGACATGGAAACCTGCTACAAGGCCTTTCGGACGGCGCTGGTCCAAACTATTCCGATCCGCAGCGACCGCTTCGGTATTGAACCAGAAATTACAATCAAACTCGCCAAGCGCCAGGCCCGCATCTATGAGACCGCGATCAGCTATCACGGGCGCACCTACGAGGAAGGGAAAAAAATCGGGTTCCGCGACGCCGTTCAGGCGCTGGGCGTGATTTTCCGTTTCTGGGTGAGCGGCGACATCTATGCCGAGCCCGGCCAGGCCATTCTCGATGCCTTTGCCCATACACCCAAATTCAATCGGTGGATGGCGGACACGATTCGCCCCTACGTCGGCAAGAGGGTGCTGGAAATTGGAGCCGGCATGGGCAACCTGGCCCGTCAGCTTGTGTCCGGCCGCCAGGTGTATGTGGCCACCGATATCGATGAGGAACATATGGCGCGGCTGCGCGTCCGGCTGCATCACCGGCTGAACCTGCAGGTGCATCACTGCGACGCTGCCAGCACCAGCGATTTTTTGCCGTTCGCCGGCCAGATGGACACCGTGATTTGCCTTAACGTGTTGGAGCACATTCGAGAGCACTGGATCACTCTGGCCAATATCCACTCCGTTCTGATACCCGGAGGGCGCGCCATTATTCTCGTGCCCCAGGATCAACGAATCTATGGCGCTATGGACGAGGCGCTCGGCCATGTCTTGCGATACTCCAAGGAGCAGCTCCGTTCCCGAATCGAAGAGGCAGGCTTCACCGTGGAGCGTATTCTGGATTTTAACCGCGCTTCCAGGCCCGGCTGGTACATCAACGGAAAGCTGCTCCACAAACCCACCATTGGCCGCCTGCAATTGCGCCTGTTTGAAAAGCTCGTGTGGCTGTGGCGGCGCATCGATGGTTGGCTGCCGTGGCCGTCGGTTTCCATCATTGCGATTTGCGTCAAACGCTAGACACGGTGTCGCCCCCCGGACACCACGTGAAAAAGTCTATCGTTGGGCGGCGTGCTGCCGATAAGAATCGGGTGGCATCAGTAGGCTGTTGCGCCACCTGTAACCGATAAAACTCGGCTCGCCCGTGGTTGGCAAGCAGATTGCAACAGAAAGAACTTGTGATTGGACCTGGCTGGATAGAACAGACGAACGATAGCTCCAAGGAGGCAGTCTGGGGTGATGAAACTTTTGCGCTATTCCTTCGTCTATATGGTTACGGATCGAGTCACGCTAAAAACAACAAATAAAACAAAAAGCGGACCAGAAGGGAGAGACCAATGAACCGGACCGAATTGAACAAATACAAGGCGCTGCTAGAGGAGAAGCAAGCCGAGCTGGCTGCGGGGCTTCGGAATCGGGAGGATATCGCCATCGAAAAGACTCCCGATGCCATTGATGAAGTGCAGCTCGCCGGAGAACGGGAGTTGGCCATCCGCAATCTGGACCGCGAATCGGCGTTGCTCCGCAACGTCCGCTTGGCCTTAGCCCGCATTGGCGATGGCAGCTATGGCACTTGCCTCCATTGCGAAGAGGAAATCAAGACAAAGCGCCTGGATGCAGTACCATGGGCCAAATATTGCATCCGGTGTCAGGAAGCCGCCGACCGCCACGAGTTCGAACCCGAGGGCGAGTCGATGGACGAACTTCTGGCCGCCTAATTCGACAGACCACGGGCGCGAGAGCAATCTCGCGCCCGTCGTGTTTTCGGGTGTGTGAAGTTCCGCTTCCCAATCCCCGCCGATGGGGGGAGAAGCTGGGGCATTTGGCCCGCGAGCTTCAGCTCTAGCCGGTCGGGTACGATAAAGCCAGTCATGGATTTCATTCGCCGGACTCCAGGTTCGCCTTCGCGCCTTGGAATTTTGCCCGGCACTTTCAATCCGGTCACCATCGCTCATTTGGGCTTGGCCGCAGCCGCACGAAACGTCTGTGACGAAGTGCTGTTCGTCCTCCCTCGGGTCTTCCCCCATAAGGAGTATTCCGGCGCCTCTCTGGAGGAACGCGTCGGGTTACTCGATGCGGCATTAAGCGCCGGCTCGGGCTTTTCGTTGGCTGTAGCCAATCGCGGACTGTTTGTCGAAATCGCCGAAGAATGCCGCGCATCCTACGGTTCCGGCGTTCGCCTCTCTTTCCTGTGCGGGCGCGATGCTGCTGAGCGAATCGCTAATTGGGAATATGGCCATCCCGGCGCGTTTGCCGCGATGCTCCGGGAATTTGATCTTCTGGTCGCCCGGCGGAATGGCGAATATAGTCCCCCGCCGGAGCTCTCAGCATGCGTCGAGCAGCTGGATCTTCCCAGCGGATTTGACCCGGTCTCCGCCACCCAGGTTCGCGAGCGGATTACGCGCGGGGAGTCGTGGGAGCATCTGGTTCCGTCCCGAATCCGCCACCGGGTAATGCAAATTTACGGCCCGGACCGTGCAATTACTGGTTCGGATTAACCAGCGGAAATGTCACGATGTTGCTGATGTAGACGTCCTGGGCGATATAAATCTTGGTCAGAGGGTCGGTCGGCATATCGCTGTTGAGCTGCAACGTGACCACGTAAGTTCCGATGGACCCCGGCTGCAGGGTTGCCGTAAGAATGTTAGCCGTCTTCCCGCCGGCAAGCGAAGAAACGAAATTGACCGGCTGGGTGACCGGCCCGCCAAACGGATACTTTACCCCGGTGTTGATCAGGTTTTGATTCTGTTCGCTCAAGACGGGGAGGCCCAGGCCTGTGGCATAGAGCAGCAGGATTTCCCCAGGCACCGCGGGGTTCGCATCCGTCACCGGCGTGTTGGCCACATTGGCGCAGCACAAGCCCGTCGTTTCAGGCGTCAGGATCAACTCGGCGCCGGAACCGCCAGGCGCACCAGTCACGCTTGTGCTGTAAGCGATTCCATTTCCATCCGGGCCGGAGATGCGAGCGTGCAACATAATGTTCCGCGCGAAAGCGATCCCCGCCGTGGCGCTCACTTTGGGGTCCTGGTTGATTACCACCACCAGCGCATCACGAACTGAATCGAGCGTGTCGCCCGCCTGCACCGTGTAAGAATAGGCGCGATTCTCAATATTCACCGTCACCACGTCCCCCGCCTGCACCGTGCCATCCACCAGGATGACGCCCGTCGCTTGGCTGGATGAATGATAAATGACTCCCCGCGGCGGGCTGGCCGTGGAACCCGATACCGAGAAAATGCCGGGGTTCTGATCGACGATGGTAGCTGCTACCGGCGTCGTCACGGTTACGCGGCCATCGGGACCGGCCGAGCGCACATACGCACTGATGCTGCTGCAGCGCACAATCGAAGGAATGGAACAAACGTTTACGGCATTCGCGACCTCCCACGGAATCTGGGCGTTAATCTGCGTCGGGGACACGTAAAACAAGGGCGCGCGGATGCCATTGAAGTACACTTCCGTTCCCGATAACGTGGTGGGGAGCTGGTTTTGCGACAAGTCGGCTGAAGCGATCGGACCTGACATCAAAGTGCTGCCCGGCTTGGCGATAATCGAGACCACGGTGCCGCCCGAGACTTTGGCTGCATCGCCGCCACCGGTCAGGTTTCCTCCGGCCGCGGCGACCGTGATGGTTGCGTTGGTCGAAACCGTCGCGACATACGCGATCTGATTTCCGGCTTCCCCGCCTACCCGGGCGGCCAGCAACACGGACTGAGTGGCAAGGTCCGGAGCGGCATAGACATCGGGATCGCCGGCTCCCGCGTTGATGGCGTTGACCAGCGCTTTGACAATAATGTCGAACGTATCGTCCTTCAAAATTTTGTAGGTGTAATCTCGGCCCTGCGTCTGGCCGCTGGTGCTCGCATTCGTGGCCGCCGGGCTGATGCAGCCCGTAGTGTTGGCGCCGGGGGCAGGCGGACTACAAATCGTAATCGTCACCGAATCGCCCGCTGTAATCTTTCCGCCCACTGTCACGCTGCCCAGCGCGAAAATATTCACGCTGGCTGCATTCCGAACACCCTGATAGGGAACGCTGTTCTCGCCGATCGAATAAACCGTGATGCGCCGATTGTAGGCATCGCTTACGTAAAGGTTGGTTCCGTCCCAAGCCAGCGACATCGGCGTACGCAGCGAATCCGCCGCGTCAGACGCCTGGTTGACATCGCCGCCGATCTGCCCGATAACCGTGTCCGCCGGTTGCCCATTCGCCGTTGGGATCTGGTTGAATACGAGCACACGGTCATTGCCTCCGTCGGCGATGAACAGCCGCTGTCCATCGGACAGCGCGAAGCGCGGGAAATTCAGCGTGGCGTTGCAATACAGCGGATAAGTGGGATTCCCGGCCAGGTCCGTGCCGTTCGCGGCGGTGCACAGCACCGGCGTCTGCTTGTTGACCGTGTCCGTCGCAGCGATCGCAACCTTTCCGGTGAACGCATAGTTCGCAAACCCGCTATTCATGTTGGGTTGGCCTATAACCACATCCGCCGGCGCTGCGTTCGTGCTCGGAATGCCGTTCCACATGAGGACCCGGTTGTAGCCCAGGTCCGTTACATAGAGCCGCACGCCGTCCGAACTCACCGATACCGGATTCAGCAGGTTCGAAGCCGTCGAGCTCGTATTCTGCTGCGTCAGGTCCGGCTGGATCGCGCTGGTGAAATTCGGTTGCCCGAGAACCACGTCGGCCGCCGCTCCGTTGGCAGTGGGAATCTTGTTGTAGATCAGGACCCGATCGTTCTGCGTATCCGCTACATACAACCTGCCGTTTTGAATCCACACTCCCTGCGGACCGCGCATCGATTTCGCCGTGGGAGTGTTGCCGGGCACGCCTTGGGCGGTGAAATCCGGCTGTCCCACTACGACATCCGCGGGCTGATCGTTAATCGAGGGGATGCTGTTCCAAATGAGCACGCGGTTGTGGTTGGTGTCGGCCACAACCAGATGAACTCCGTCGGACGCCACTGCGGTCGGCAGCCGCAAACCATTCGGCGTGCCAGGCACATTTTCCGTAGTGGTGGTGAAGTCGGGCTGCCCCAAGACGACGCTGGCCTGACCGACACAAACCGGGCACGTACTGGTGTTCGCCAATTCCGCGGAAGGAGGCGGAAGCGTCGTGGACACGTTCTTGAATAGAAGCACTCGATGGTTAAGCGGAGTCGCCCCGACGCGGTTGGAATCTGCCACGAACAGGGTGTCGGCCGCATAGGCAAGGCCGCTGGCCGCCCCAATCACGGTGTCACTGGAATTGGTGCTCTGGGCGGTAAATGCCGGCTGTCCGACGACCAGCCTGGCTGCCTGTCCCGTGGTGAAATCGGCGGCGCACGCTGCCGCCGCACAAGCCAAAAAAACTGAGATACACTTCATGCGCGAAATAAAAGGACGTTGGTAGTACTGAGTTTGACCCTCAATTATAGCAAGCACTTAGCCGAACACTGCCGCGCCGGACTGATGCCCGATCGATACACGGGTGTGAGTCCGCGTCACGGTTCCTCCCGGCGACTGCCCCATAAACCCTTTTGCTGTCGCGAGATCCGATCCATTTGCCGGGAGACACCGCCAGAACGGTGCAAGCCGGTTGCCATCAACTAGTGCGATTGCCTGTACCACTCCAGCGTCCGCCGCATGCCCTCTTCAAAAGAAAATTGGGGCGCGTATCCGAGTTCGCGGACCACCTGCTTCGTATCGGCTTGAGAGTGCCGCACATCGCCGGAACGCGCCGGCCCGAACTGCGGCGGAATCTCGACGCCCTCCATCTTCTGAAGAAGCGCCCAAGCTTGATTGAGTGTGATCCGGTCGCCGTTACCGCCGTTATAAACCTTGCCGCAGGCATTGGCCGCGCGCGCCGCTTTCAGATTCAGAGCCGCCACGTCCTCCACAAAGGTGAAGTCGCGCGATTGCTCCCCATCCCCGAAAATCGTCGGGGCCTTTCGTTCCAGGATCGCCTTCATAAAGACCGAAAGCACCC
>CAZKQQ010000135.1:0-18546 GCA_964554945.1 uncultured Solibacteraceae bacterium
CCGGCGAGGAGTTCCGGTTATCGAGCCTGAAAGGCAAGCGCGTTGTGCTGTACTTCTATCCGCGCGCCGATACGCCCGGCTGCACTATGGAAGCCTGTGAGTTTCGCGATGGGATCAAGTCATTCGTCAAAAAAGGCGCGGCAGTGGTCGGCATCTCGCCGGACCAACCTCCGGCGCAAGCGAAATTCAAAGAGAAGTACGATCTTCCGTTCACGCTTCTGGCCGATGAGGAGAAAGCGGCGGCGCAGGCTTATGGAGTCTGGAAAGAAAAGAACATGTATGGCAAGAAGGTGATGGGCATCGCACGCACCACTTTCCTGATCGGCCCGGATGGCAAAATCGAAAAAATTTACGGCAACGTGAAAGCCAAAGGCCACGCCGCGCAGGTGCTGGCGGACTTAGGCTAAGACATTCGCGTTTTACGCGTCCTCTCCCGCGAGCGGCGGTAGTCCAGGTTGGAGAGGAATTGGATGTCGATTGAGCCCAGCTAAGTCAGGGTTCCGACATCTTGATTTCCCCCGGTTTCTACTGGCGTACCGCGCCGAGAGCCTGCTGAGTTGGGCCGCTGATGGCACTGTCCTCCCGTCACGCCCTGGTGGGAATCTCAGTTCTAAGCGGTGTGGCAATGCTGTACGTGGGAAGGTGAGAACCCGGCGGATGACGAGTGCCGTTGCGTGGGGAGAACCGCGAGACTCGCGCCGGCTCGGATGCGACTGAGCCGGCGCCACTTTTACATACGCGGCTACGCCGCAGTCAGGGCCCAGATCGCCAGTTCGGTGCGGCTGCGCACCTCAAGCTTGCGGAAGATCCGATTCAGGTATTCCTTGACGGTGCCCTCAGAAAGATGCAACTCAAATGCGATTTCCTTGTTTGCCTTGGCTTGACGCACCAGATCGACGATCTGCTTTTCGCGGAAGCTGAGTTGTCTATTGACCTTGGGTTTCCGGCAAGCCGTACAAACCAATTCTCGACTGTGGCTTTGAAAATCCTGGCCACAGCGGCAGCAACTTCGTATGGAGGGGGTCGTTAGGGTCGGTTCTGAAATCGTCACCATAGTTTGGTTTCCTGTACAGAGTTTGAGATTCGAGAATTGCATGTTTTTGAACGTCCGGAGATCGCAAGAATGGGGCCAAAAGAAAAAGGTTCATTAATCCAAGCGGTTCCGGTCCATTCGGAGCAGCAATGGGAAGATCGTTCTAGAATTTACCGTGTAAGGAACAGTTCAGGGCGTACTTTTTTCCACAGTTGGCAATGCGTGTTCCCATACAGTTCAAGGACTGTCTGGTCCTCCATGAGAGAGCCATATCCAGCGGCAAGTTCACGCTGAAACGCAGCGCAGTCCCGCCGCAACTGGGTATCATGATATAGGCACCCTTTAAAATGGCATCCAAGTCCGATCCCGAAATGGGAATCAATAGCTGGCTCCAAGACGAGCTCTATCAACAATATAGACACGATCAATCAGCCGTCGATGAGAGCTGGAAACATCTCTTCGAAGAAGGACAGCGGGCCAACGGCACGAAGCCGACCCCCGCTGGGCCAACGCCAGGACCGTCGGCGGAGCCGAGTCCGGGCGAACAACTGCAGCCGCTGCGGGGCGCCGCCGGACGAATTGCCGAGAACATGGCGGCCAGCGTTACGATTCCGCTGGCGACGTCGCAGCGCACCATTGCCGTCAAGGTGATGGACGAAAATCGGCGGATCATCAACCAGCACCGCACGCTGGTCGGGCGCGGCAAGGTTTCGTTCACACATTTAATCGGTTGGGCTGTGGTCAAAGCTCTTGAAGAGATTCCGGGCATTAACCATGCGTACGCGGAGAAGGACGGCCAGCCCTATCGCGTGGTGCGGACTCAGATAAATCTCGGAGTGGCCGTGGACGTAGCCGGCAAGGATGGGACGCGCAGCCTCTTGGTGCCGAACATCAAGAACGCGGGCGCGCTGAATTTTCAGGAATACCTGACGCGATTTGACGACCTGGTGGCGCGCGCACGCACCGGAAAGCTCACCGCCGACGATTTTCAGGGAACGACAATCTCGCTGACCAATCCGGGAACGGTGGGCACCATGTCCTCGAACCCTCGGCTGATGACGGGGCAGGGCGCCATCATCGCCGCCGGGGCGATCGACTATCCGGCAGAATATCAGGGCGCCGCCGATGAGACCCGGGCGCTGCTCGGCATCAGCAAGGTGATGACGTTAACCTGCACATACGATCATCGCATCATTCAAGGCGCTGAGTCCGGCATGTTTTTGGGCAAAGTGCAAGGGCTGCTGGATGGGGCGGATGGTTTCTACGACGGAGTCTTCGCGCATTTGAAAATGCCGCACCAGCCGGTCCGCTGGGAGAAGGACAGGCAGCCGCTGCTGCCGGGAACGGGCACGCGGACGGCGGAAATTGCCAAGGAAGCCGGCATCATTCAGTTGATCAACGCATATCGCGTGCGCGGGCACCTGATCGCCGATTTTGATCCGCTAGGCTCGGAACCCAGCTATCATCCGGAACTCGATCCAGAGACCTACGGTTTGACGATCTGGGACCTGGACCGCGAGTTCCTGACGGGCACTCTGGGAGCAGCAATCGGCGAAGGGGGGCCGAAGACGGTCGCCACGCTGCGCGAAATACTTGAGACGCTGCGACAGACGTACTGCGGCAAGATCGGCTGCGAGTACATGAACATTCAAGTGCCGGACCAGAAGCGCTGGCTGCAGCAGCGTATGGAGACGGAGGCCAATAACTGGCCGCTTCAAACCGAGACCCGGTTGCGGATTCTGCGCAATCTGATTGACGCGGAGGAATTCGAGCATTTTCTGCACTCGCGGTTCGTGGGCCAGAAGCGCTTCGCTCTGGAAGGGGCGGAGAGCGCAATGGCGATCGTGGAAGAGATTCTGGAGCGCGCGTCGGCGAATCATGTCCACGAAGTGGTAATCGGGATGGCGCATCGCGGGCGGCTCAATTTCCTGGCCAACACGGTAGGGAAGGATGTCCGGCAGATCTTTTCGGAGTTTGAAGGCGAACTGGATCCGACCAGCACACAGGGTTCCGGCGACGTGAAATATCATCTGGGCGCGACATGTGTGCGGAAGCGCGAAAACGGAACGGAGATTGTAGTGTCGATGGCGCCGAATCCGAGCCATCTGGAGGCCGTTGACCCGGTGGTGGAAGGCATCGTCCGGCCGAAGCAGGACCGGCTCGGCGATACGCGCCGCGAGCGCGTGATTCCTCTGCTGGTGCACGGGGACGCGGCTTTCGCCGGTCAGGGCGTGGTGTGGGAAACCCTGAACCTGTCGCAGCTCGATGGATATTCGACGGGTGGCACCATCCATGTGGTGATCAACAATCAGATCGGGTTTACCACGCTCCCAGACGAAGCGCGCTCGACGCCGTATTCGACCGATGTGGCGCGGGGTGTCCAGGCGCCGATCTTTCACGTGAACGGCGATGATCCCGAGGCTGCGGTGCGGGCCGTGCAGATCGCGTTCGATTACCGGCAGCAGTTCAAGAAGGACGTGGTGATCGATATGATCTGTTATCGCCGCCACGGGCACAACGAAGGCGACGATCCCAGCTATACGCAGCCGATCCTATACCGGAAGATCAAAGAGCATCCGTCGGTGGCCACGCTTTATGGCGAGCGAGTGGTGCGGGAGGGGCTGGTCGGCTCAGAGGAAGTATCCGAATTGCGCAAGGCGGCGGCGGGGCGGCTTTCCGAGGCGTTCGACGCGGCGCAAAAGCACGCTGAGCAGTATGAACTGCAAGAGCTCAGCGCGGTGCCGAACGAGGACGTAGGCGGGATGACGCCGCGCACGGCCGTGAACCGACAGGTGATCGAGAGAGTGGTGCGCGCGATCACGAGTTTCCCCGAAAATTTCCATCTGCATCCCAAATTGCGCGGGTTCATAGAGCGGCGCCGCGAGGCGCTTTCCGGGGAAGGCTCCATTGACTGGGCGTTCGGTGAAGCGCTGGCGTTTGGCACTCTCGCGCTGGAGGGAACCCCGGTCCGTCTGAGCGGCCAGGATTCGGGGCGCGGGACCTTCAGCCAGCGGCACCTGGCTTTCTATGATTCCGAAGACGGGCACCGGTACATCCCGATGCAGCATATCTCTCCCGATCAGGCGCGCTTCGATGTCTACGACAGCTCGCTGAGCGAGTTCGCTGTGCTTGGTTTCGAATTCGGCTACAGCGTGGCCGATCCCCTGACGCTGGTGATCTGGGAAGCGCAGTTCGGAGACTTCGCCAACGGCGCGCAGATTATGATCGATCAGTTCATCGTCAGCGCGGAGTCGAAGTGGGGCCAGCCGAGCGGGCTGGTAATGCTGCTTCCACATGGCTATGAGGGTCAAGGGCCGGAGCACTCGAGCGCGCGCATCGAGCGTTTCCTGACGCTGGCCGCGGAGAACAACCTCCTGGTGGCAAACTGCACAACGCCCGGCCAGTATTTCCACCTGCTGCGGCGTCAGATGTACGGCGGCTCGGACCGCCGCGGCACACGCAAACCGCTGGTGATCTTCACGCCGAAGAGCTTGCTGCGGCATCCAAAGGCCATTTCCAGCCTTCACGAATTCACGGCCGGCGGTTTCTCCGAATTGCTGGGCGATGTTCCGTCGCTCGACACGTCGCGGGTTTCGCGCGTGATTTTCTGTTCGGGCAAGATTTATTACGACTTGTTGGCTGCGCGCGAGCAGCGGCAGGCCGAACACGTGTCGCTGGTCCGGGTGGAGCAGTTGTATCCCTTCGCGGCCGCTCAGGCGCGCGATATCCTGGCGCGGTATCCGGCGACGGCGGAAGTGGTCTGGGCGCAGGAAGAGCCGCGAAATATGGGCGCCTGGCGATTCATGGCGGAGCAGTTCGAGCCGCTGCTGGAGACCAGCCGCCGGGAGATCCGTTATGTGGGCCGTCCGGAGAGCGCGAGCCCGGCGAGCGGGTCGGGCAAGCGACACCAGCAGGAACAGGCGGAGATCGTCAATGACGCGCTCACGCCGGGCGCGATTTCCCAAACCAAGCGCGTGCGACTGGTAGCAAAACGGAAGCGGTAGGCCTCTAGTCGAGGGCCAGCGCGATGGCGAGCGCGGTGTTTATTCGTCCAGCGCCGCAGGGCTTCACGATTCATCGACCCGGCGTGGCTACGTTGGTTAGTATTTACCCCACCTAGTAGTGGTGTTATCCTGAGCTTGGAGGCGCTTCACAATGGTGATCGGGGTCCCCAAGGAGATCAAAGACCACGAGACGCGCGTGGGGCTGGTGCCCAGCGGCGTCACTGCCCTGCGAGAGGCAGCACATGAAGTCATCGTCGAGACACACGCGGGCGAAGGGAGCTCGATAACGGATCGCGAGTACATGCAGGCGGGCGCGGAGATCGCCCAGAGCGCGGCCGATGTATGGCGGAAAGCGGACCTGGTCGTCAAGGTTAAAGAGCCGCAACCGGCGGAATACGGACATTTCCGGCCCGGGCTGATTCTGTTCACTTATCTGCACTTGGCGCCTCTGCCGGAATTGACAGACCGGCTCCTCGCCAGCAAGGTGAGCGGCGTCGCGTATGAAACCATCGTCGAGGCGGATGGGTCTCTGCCGCTGCTGACGCCAATGAGCGAAGTCGCCGGCCGGATGGCCGTTCAGGTAGGCGCGCAATATTTGGAGCGGCCGAATGGAGGGCGCGGGCTGCTGCTGGGCGGCGTGCCGGGCGTGGCTCCGGCTAACGTGGTGATCCTGGGTGGCGGGGTGGTAGGGCTGAACTCGGCCAAAATGGCGGTCGGGATGGGCGCGAAGGTCACGATTATTGAGCGCAACCTGAACCGGCTGCGGCATCTGGATGACATCTTCGGCAGCCACGTAGTGACCTTGGCGTCCAACTCCTGGACGATCGGGGAAAACATGCGGACAGCGGACCTAGTGATCGGGTCCGTGCTGATCCCCGGGGCTTCGGCTCCGAAGCTGGTGCGCCGTCAGATGATCGCAACGATGAAGCGCGGGGCTGTCGTGGTGGATGTCGCGATTGACCAGGGCGGCTGCTTTGAGACGTCGCACGCGACCACGCACACGCAGCCGGTTTACGTGGTGGACGGTGTGCTGCACTACTGTGTTTCGAACATGCCCGCGGCGGTGCCGCACACATCCACATTTGCGCTGACCAACGCTACGTTTCCCTATCTGATGGAACTCGCGAATTACGGGCTGGAGCGGGCGTGCGCTAAATTTCCGGCTCTCAGCGCGGGCGTGAACACTTATCACGGGCAGATCACGCACGGGGGCGTGGCGCAGTCGCAGGGGCGGCAGTGGCGCGAAATGGCCGTCGTGGGTTAAGCTGCGTACATGGCGGCACTTGAGCAATCCGGCGTGCAAGTGGATACGCCGCAGCCGCTGACAGTCCTCACCGAAGACGAAGCGCTGTTCCAATCGACCGTGCGCCAGTTCGCGCGGGAGCAGATCGCACCTCACGTACGCGCGATGGACGAGGCGGCGGTTTTCCGCAAAGAGATCCTCGCCCAATTCTTCCAGATGGGACTCATGGGGATCGAGATCCCGGAGGAATACGGCGGACAGGGCGGGACCTTTTTCCAGGCAGTACTCGCAGTCGAGGAACTGTCGGCGGTGGATCCCGCGGCAGGCGTCATCGTCGATGTGCAGAATACGCTTTCGATTAATGCCCTGCTGCGCTGGGCGACACCGCAACAGAAAGCGAAGTACTTTCCGCGGCTGGCAAAGAACACGGTGGCAGCCTACGCGCTTTCGGAAGCAGGCTCGGGGTCCGATGCGTTTGCGATGGCGACTCGGGCAGAGGATCGCGGCGATCATTTTCTGATCACTGGGCGGAAGCTGTGGATCACGAATGCCGCCGAGGCAGGTCTGTTCCTGCTATTTGCCAATGCGAATCCCGAAGCGGGATATAAAGGGGTCACGGCGTTTCTGATCGAGCGCGATTTTCCGGGTTTTCAAGTTGGTAAGAAAGAAGACAAGCTGGGGATCCGCGCCTCCTCGACGTGCGAGCTGATTCTGGATAACTGTAAGGTGCCGCGCGCAAACGTGCTTGGTGAATTCGGACAGGGCTACAAAATCGCGATTGAGACCCTGAATGAAGGCCGCATCGCGATCGGCGCTCAGATGGTAGGGCTCGCCCGGGGCGCGCTCGGGCACGCCGTTTCGTATGCCAAGGAACGCAAACAGTTCGGCAAGCCGATTGGAGAATTTCAGGGAGTGCAATTCGAGCTTGCCAAAATGGCTGTCGATGTCGAAGCCGCGCGGCTGCTGGTCTACAACGCGGCACGGTTGAAAGACGCGGGCCGTCCGTTCACCGCCGAGGCGGCTATGGCTAAATACTTCGCTTCGGAGATCGCAGAGAATGCAGCTTCGAAAGCGATTGAAGTTCATGGGGGCGTTGGATTTACTAAGGATTATCCGGTCGAGAAACTGTACCGGGACGTAAAAATCGGCCGGATCTACGAAGGCACCAGCAACATCCAACTCATGACGATCGCGAAGAAACTGCTGGGCAAATAGATTCGTCCTATATGTGAGGGAACAATGCGAGGATTCGTTTTGTCACTGGCCGTGTCCGCGGTGTGTCTGCCCACTTGGGCGGCCGATACGATCGACGCGTCGATCAATCCGCAAGAAATCATACAGAAATTCGCGGCCAAGGAAACCGAGTTCTCGGAGGCACGCAACAACTATACCTACCGGCAGAGCGTGAAGCTGGAGGAGTTGGATGGAGGCGGCAACCCGACCGGACACAAGTGGGAAATGGTCGAGGACATCATCTTCACTCCGGAAGGCAAGCGCATGGAGAAGGTGGTGTACGCGCCGGTGCAGTCGCTGGTACAGATCGTTCTGACCCCGTCGGACATGGAGGATCTGCGCAACGTGCAGCCGTTCGTCATGACCACTTCCGAGATTCCTGAGTACGACGTCAGCTATCTTGGGCGCGAGAAGGTCGACGAGATCGGCACCTACGCGTTTTCGGTGAAGCCGAAGAAGCTGCTTTCCGGCAAACGATATTTTGAAGGGCAGATTTGGGTGGACGATCGCGATCTTCAGATCGTGAAGACGTATGGTAAGGGCGTCGGCGTCCGGAAGGGCGACGAGGCGTTTCCGAAATTTGAAACGTACCGCGAGCAGATCGACGGCAAGTATTGGTTCCCCACCTACACGCGAGCGAATGACACGCTGCATTTCAAGGATCAGGATGTGAAGATTCGCATGGTCGTGACTTACAAGGATTACAAGAAGTACCAAGGCAAATCTACGATCAAGTACGGCGAGGTCGTCGATGAGAAGGGCAAGGCGGCGGGGCCTCCGAGTACGAATCCCAAATAGCAATGCCGCTCCGCTGTAGCGGTTCTGTGGCGGGGCAGCAGTGAACCCGGCGGTTCGCCACGCGAACCGGGCGGTTCACGGGATTAACGTTCATCACGCAGTTTCAAAGCGTTGGCCGTGGCACGCGAACTGCATCCAGGTTGTTCCGCAGTCGAAAGGAGCACCAGATGCGAGCAAGTCACAGATTCTTACCAGCCACAGCAGGGATGATCCTGCTTTCCTTGGCGCTTGCCGCCGGGTTAACCGCAGCTGACAAGACGGGCCGTCTGAGCGGCACCGTCATGAACATGAGTAAGGACAAATCGGAAATAACGATTCAGGCCGGAACCGCGGGAAGAGTCGTCGAATATACTGGCGCGACCACGTTCACAACCGGTTCCGTTTCGAACGCGAAGGCGGCGGCGCCCGCTTCCGCCGTAGACGTCAACACCGGGAATTATCTTACCTGCGTGGGGGCGTGGGACGGCGTGAAACTAGCGGCAACGAATTGCACGATTCGCCCTTCGAAGAAGCCCTGAGCGTCGCGGACCGATCTTGGACTCCGCTCCCTGAGTTCGCGGCTCTGTCCGGACACTGAGCGCCCGACTACAAAACCAGGGCCCGGAGCACGATCCAGCTCTTTTCCATCGCGGAGAGCCGCACGCGGCGGGAGAGGACGTCGTAGTTGGTGCGCTCGATCCTTTCCAGCAGCCGCGAATAGATTGTGATCATGGCCCAGAGCGAGGGACGGCTGCGCGGGTGAATCAGTTCGAGCAGGGGCAGCGATTCGTCATAATATGCGCGCGCCCGCGCGCCTTCGAAACCCATGAGGCGCAGAAAGGGCTCTGTGCGATGGCGGGTGCGGAGATCTTCGGCGGTGACGCCGAATTTGCACAGGTCCTCGGCCGGCAGATAGATGCGATCGCGCTCCGCGTCCTCGCGGATATCACGCAGGATATTGGTCAACTGGAAAGCCACGCCGCACTTCTCGGCCAGAGGCAGGGCGCGCGGCGTATCGAATCCGAAGATGTGGATGATGGTTAGTCCCACAACGGAAGCTACCTGGTAGCAGTAGCGGTAGAGCTGATCGAAAGTTTCGATCTGGCGCGGCTCGAGGTCGGAAGCGACCCCTTCGATCATTTCGCGGAAATACTCATGCGGGATATGGAAGCGGCGCACGGTGTGGTGGAATGCCGGCCACACCGGATGGCTGCTGAAGCGCCCTTCCAGGGCGTCTTCCAATTCGACGCGCCAGCGGTCGATAGCCATCCGCGTGGAGCCCGGTTCGTCGCTCAGATCGTCGCAGTACCGCATGAACGCATAGATCGCGCACATGGCTTTGCGTTGTTGGGCGGAAAGCAGGAGAAAGGAGTAATAGAAATTCCTGGCGCGGCTGCGCGCCACGCGCCGGCAATAGTCATAGGACTGCTCGATCTGGTTCATCAAGCTGCCCGCAAAAACGCCACCCGCGCCAGCGATTGAATCAGCAGGCCGACTCGCTCGGCCTTGGAAATGGCGGGTCGGGCGCGCAGCACATCATATCCCTGCTGCCCGATTTTATCGAGCACCCGCAGCCCACCCCGGCTGAAGAGGTCAATATCCAGAGCCAGCCGACGGTCGACCATTTGAGGCAGCGGCAGTCCTTCGACAAACAGAGTGCGCGCGGTTTCGACGATCTCGCGCATCACCGCCTCAAAGCCCGGCGTGAACCGCCGCGCAAACAATTCTTCGATTGTATATCCGTGCCGTGCCATGACGTTTAGCGGGATGTAGACGCGGTCCTTCAAAAGGTCGACCGTCACATCCTGCCAGAAATTGGCGAGCTGCAGGGCCGTGCAGGTAGCGTCGGAAAGGCGCTGGCGTTCGGCATCGGAATAGCCGCAGAGATAGAGTACCAGCCTACCCACGGGATTGGCCGAATAGCGGCAGTATCCGAAGAGTTCCTCGAAATCCCGGTAGCGTGTGACGGTCTGGTCCTGCACGAACGCAGTGATCAGATTGTCAAACGGCTCGCGCGGGATGCCGCAACGCTCGATGGTCGGCCGCAAGGCCACAAACACAGGATGCGTGGCATGGCCGCCGTACATCGCATCGAGCTCGCCCCGCCACCAATCGAGGAGGCGAAGACTCTCGGCGGTGTCGCCCATCTCGTCGCCCAGATCGTCGGCCCAGCGGCAATAGGAGTAGACGTTATAAAAATCCTGGTGAAGCCGTTTTGGCAGAAGAAAGCTGACAACGTGAAAATTTTCGTAGTGATGAGTTGCGAGCCAACGTGTATAGGCGCGGGCCTCGTCGAGAGAATAACGCTGCTGGAGCGCCTCTGGGGCACGCACGAATTGGACGGGCGGTAAAAACCCGGTCGCGTCCACTGCCTTTCCTTTACGGAAGAATCGCCGTTTTGAGGTGGCCGTTGTGGCTCATCAAGTGGCGCATGACTTCCAATAGGTTGGACAGCGGCTCTTCCCGGTTGACGAAGAATGACGCGGTCACCTGCCCCGCGCAGACCAGGTCGAGGGCCTTGCGGATATAAGCCGGAGTGTGATGGAAAGTGGCCTTGCAGGTGATTTCGGAATAGTGGAGCAATGCCGTATCGAGGCTGACCTTGCTGTCGTTGGGGCAGCCGCCGAAGAAGTTGACGGTACCGCCGCGGCGGACCATATCCGCGGCCCAATGCCAGGTTTGCGGTTTTCCGACGGCTTCAATGGCGATATCGACACCGCGGCCGTGCGTCATGCGGCGGATGGCTGGGACCGGATTGGAATCGCCCGGAGCTTCGATCAATTCATCGGCGCCCAAAGCGGCGGCGCGGTCCAACTGAGTTTTGCGGCGGCCCACTGCGATCACGCGGCAGCCATACAGTTTCGCGAGCTTGACGAACATCAAACCGATAGGACCGAGTCCGATAATGGAAATGGTGTCGCCCGCCTGGGGAACTGTTTCTTCAAAACCACGCAGCACGCAGGCCAACGGCTCGACCAATGCGGCGTCGTGATAGCCCACTTGCTGCGGAATCAGGTAGGTATTTCGCTGTACGATGCGTTCCGGAATGCGGATGTACTCCGCATATGCGCCATTGTTGAACAACAGATCCTCGCAAAGGTTCTCGAGCCCTTTGCGGCAGAAAAAACACTCGTTACACGGCGCGGAATTAGCCGCTACAACGCGTTGTCCAACTCGAAACTCGGTAACATCGTCGCCTACGGCGACTACATCGCCCGCCAGCTCATGTCCGAACACAGCCGGTGGGACGATCATGCGGGCATGATACCCGCGACGGAAAACCTTAACGTCCGTGCCGCAGGTCAGAGCGACTTTGACCCGGACCAGGATGTCTCCGTCACCGATTGGGGGCACAGCCACCGACTCCACCTGCAAGTGTTCCTTGCCATAGAGCACAGCAGCGATCATCTGGTTATTCACTATCACCACCTCTGTGGCTGAACGATTATTTTCAACGATTTAGGCCCGGGATGCAACGCCAAATCGAAACCTGAACGGATTTTAACCAAAGGCAGACGATGGGAGATCAACTCGTCCAGAGGGAGATCCCCACCGAAGACCAGATCCGTCGATTCTTTCTGCAAATCTACCGACGCACTATAGCAGCCGAAGAGCGTTCGTTCGCCGACGCAAAGATCGGCGCCGGAAGCTTCGACACGTTCCGTAGACGAGGTTTGAGCGAACAGCAGGATGCGAGCGCCAGGGCGCGAACACGCGATCGCGTGCTGCACAATTCCGGGGACGGACGCTGCGACCATCACCAGATCGGCGCCACGTCCGCCCGTAAGCTTCTTGACTTGGGCGGTCACATCAACCGAACGCGGGTCCCACGCGATTTCCGCGCCGCAGCGAGCGGCAATGGCGCGGCGCTCGCCAATTGTGTCGGTTGCGACCACGCGCGCGCCCGTGCGATGCGCCAACATTGTGAACATGAGGCCAATGGGACCCTGTCCCATCACCAACACGAGATCCCCAGGTTGGGGATCGCACTGCGCCACGGCCTTCAGGCAGGTGTTGAGCGGCTCGACGAGCGTGGCGCGCTCGAACGAGACGTGATCAGGAATCTTCTCGACCCCCCGTGAGACGATCCAATCCATCACCCGCACATACTGAGCGAAGCCGCCGCCGGCAGGCTCAAATCCGGCGGTAATGCCCACTTTCTTGTACACGGAACATTGGGCGAAGAATTTGCGCTCGCAATAGAAACAGTTTCCACAGGGTATGTGATGGAAGGCGACGACGCGATCGCCGCGCCGAAATTGCGTGACACCCGCGCCCACTGCCGCCACGACACCCGCGGTTTCATGACCATAGATACGAGGCGGCTCGAGCAGGTTATGCTCGATTTTCTTTAAATCCGTATGGCAAATGCCGCAGGCCTCCACGCGCACAAGAATCTCGCCAGGCCCGATGTCGGGTATGGGGATCTCCTCGACATTCACAATGCTCTGGCCGCGGTACACGGCGGCATGCATAGTCGCAGGTATGGCGCTCACCTCAGAATCGGCAGTCGGCAAAAAAATCTCCCAGGGTTCGGGCGGCCCGGGCGCAGCGGCGCTGCAACCGGATCAATTCCGGGAACCGGGTACCCGGATGGCGCAAACAATCCCTAAAAATATGCATTGTAGCGAAGTGCCCGTCGGAACGCAGCGACTTGTTGAAGTCATTCGCCATATCTTCGCTTGCCAAATCGGTTATTACCTTAACGCAAGAGAACGGCAGCCCCAAGGATTCGGCTCTTTCGGCGACGCCGCGCGCTTCCATTTCGACAGCAATAGCACCTTGGTTATGCAGAGCCTGCTTCTCCGCGGCTGTGGTGGCGACCCGATCGATTGAGCAGACGGTTCCAGCCACTGCGTTGATCGTACCGGTGACGGGCGATGCGGAGAACCGGCGTCCGTTCGCGGCTATACACGTTGCGACTACGATCTCAGACAGGTGGAGGGCCGGATCGAGCGCGCCACAGAAACCGACGCTAGCGATACGGTCGGCCGCGAAAACGGTCCAGGCGGCATCGACAGCAGCGGCCGCGCGCTGCCGTCCCACTCCGTTTGCAACCAACAGCACATCGTGGCGGTTGAGGCTGGCAGTGCGGGCCCAGTCGGCCCCGATCGAGATCCTCCTTACCGCCTCGGCGTGCGCGAGAACTCCGCGAAACTCCATTGCATCCGATGCCACCAGCAGAAGCCTCATTACGCTGCCGGTACGCGGGCTGGTGCGCGCCAGGAGCCGCTGAACCATTCCGCGGCGTGACGCAGCGCGGTTTCGGCTGGCGCGGGTTGAAAACCGAGTTCGCGGCGCGCTTTCTCATGCGTCACCCACATCTTCTTGCGCGCCATACGGACTGCATCAATCGGCACGCGCGGCGGCACACCTGTGACCTCGGCCCAAGCGGTGCTACACACGCCGGCGCAATAGGCCACGGCGTAGGGAAGACGGAGGGTGGGAGCTTTGCGCCCTGTGATCTTCGCCAGCAATTGAAGGATCTGAGCCAGGGTCAAATTCTCGGAGCCGAGAATGTAGCGTTCTCCGGGACGGCCGCGTTCGCAGGCAAGCAAGTGGCCTTCGGCAGTATCGTAGGCGTCTACGATATTGAGCCCGGTATCAATGAATGCGGGCATCTTCCCGTTCATGAAATCCAATACGGTCTGGCCGGTCGGTGTCGGCTTGACGTCGTGATCGCCAACTGGAGCGGTGGGGTTAACGATTACCACCGGAAATCCACTGCCGGCGAACTCGAGGGCGACCTGCTCGGCTAGGAACTTCGAGCGTTTGTATGCGCCAGACATTTCGTGCAGAGAAACCGGGGTATTCTCGTCGCCCAAGCCGTCGCGCGGGATCCCGATGCATCCAACCGTGCTGGTATAGACTACACGCTCCACGCCAGCCCGCCTGGCGGCCTCGAGCAGATGACGCGTGCCGTCCACATTGGAGCGATACAGTTCGCCGCGATTTTTGACCCATAGGCGGTAATCAGCGGCAACGTGAAAAACCAAGCCGCAGCCCGCGACGGCGCGCTCCAGGGAGGCCGGATCCCGGAGATCTCCGCTAACCGGCTCCGCATCCAATTCGGAGAGGCGACTGCCGGCACGCACCAACGCGCGAACTGAATAGCCGCGTTCGATGAGCCGGCGCGCGACATGCCATCCCAGAAACCCGGAAGCCCCCGTCACCAATACGGGCTTCATAGAGATAGGCCAGACGATCGTTTTTCGTCGGGCAGACCCGCAGGCCACACCAGCCTATGGCCGACGCCACGGACCTTTAGCGCAGCATCCACGCCAGCATCTTCAGGTTGTCCGTCACGCCGGCATTGATGCCGAACGCGGCGGACGCTTCGTAACCGCAATGGACCATGCAATGCTCGCACCGCGGGTCATTACCGTGGCCGTAACTCTCCCAAGGCGTTTCGGTCATCAACTCTTCGAATGTTTTGTAATGGCCGTCCGTGATCAGGTAGCACGGCCCCTTCCAGCCTTTGACGTTGTAGGTGGGATTGCCCCAGGCCGTGCAGGGAAGATCTTTCTCACCTTTCAGGAAATCCAGATAAAGCGGCGTCTGGCGGACGGGATATTTCTTGGAGAGCCGCTCGATATCTTTAAATTTCTCGTAGATGTCATCGCGTGTGAGGAAGATTTCGCGATCGTTCACGGACGAATAGCCGTAGGCGGGCGCGATCTGATGGCCGTCGACGTTGAACTGGCGGAGAAACTCGAACAGCTCCTCGATTTCACGCATGTCCGTTTCTTTATAAACGGTGGTGTTGGTGCACACCTGAAAGCCGGCGGCCTTGGCCATTTTGATTCCTTCGATGGCCTCGCGGAAGACGCCTTGCTTTTCCACGGCGATATCGTGGTTCTTCTCCATGCCATCCAGATGCACGTTGAAGTAGAAACGCTTGTCCGGACGGAACTCTTTGAGGCGCTTGCGGATGAACATGCCGTTCGTGCACAGGTAGATGTGGCGGCTGCGCTCGAGAATGCCGGCCACCAATTCTCCGATCTGGGGGTACATCATGGGCTCGCCGCCGCAGATGGAGACCACGGGAGCGCCGCACTCATCGACGGCCATCAGGCATTCCTCCAGCGGGACGCGCTCGGTGATGGTGCTTTCGTACTCGCGGATACGGCCGCAACCAGTGCAGGTGAGATTGCAGGCGTGCAGCGGCTCCAGCATGAGCACGATCGGAAAGCGCTTGTTGATCATGGGGTGCGGCTGCCGCTTCTCGCCGGTTTTGGCGGGAAGGATGCGAAACGGATTGGCGGTGTTGGCGCCGGGAGCGGCGGTCTTCTGCCATTCCGGGCGTGGACGCATCTTGTTCTTGAAAATATATCCGGCGAGGCCGGCGGTCATCGCGAGTGGAAATTTCATCGTCCTCTATCCATTCGGGCGCGCCTGCTGCTTCACGAAAGAAGCCAGCGCCAGCAGTGGGAAATAATCTTTGTACAGGTGATAGTTCAGATAAAAAACTTTGGGAAATCCCGTGCCGGTGGCCAGTTCTTCGTGCCAGCTTCCATCCGGGCGCTGCGTTTCGAGCAGATATTCGATACCATGGCGCACGCTCAGACTGGCGGTGTCACCGCCGGCGATCAAGCCGAGAATCGCCCACGCCGTTTGGGAGGGCGTACTGGGCCCGGGCGTATAGATGCCGTTGTCGTAACTGGCGCAGCTTTCGCCCCAGCCGCCGTCCGCGTTCTGAATGGAGCGCAGCCATTCGCCGGCGCGCAACACGTGGGCTTCCCGGTCGCTTTCGCCGGCAGCAGCCAAGCCGCGAAGCGCGAAACATGTTCCGTATATGAAAGCGACTCCCCACCGTCCATACCAGCTTCCATCCGCCTCCTGGTGGCGTACCAGCCAGTCAACGCCGCGACGCACGGCGGAGTGAGTGCGGTTGAGGCCATGCGCGGCCAGGCCTTCGAGCACGCGGCCGGTAATGTCGGCGCAGGCCGGGTCGAGCATGGCATTGTGGTCGGCGAAAGGAACGTTGCTGAGAAATTGCCAATTGTTATCGGCATCGAACGCCGCCCAGCCGCCGTCGCTGGATTGCATCGCCAGGAGCCAGGCAACGGCCCGTTGATGGCAGGCCTGCTGCGCCGCCGAATCGCTGGCGGAGGATTCGCTCAACGCCAGCATAACCATCGCGGTATCGTCGATATCGGGATAAAAGGCGTTGGCGTATTCGAAGGCCCACCCGGAAGGCTCCGTGTTGGGGCGCTTGACAGACCAATCGCCTTTGCGGCGGATCTCTCGGGCGAGCAGCCAATCGGCGGCACGGCTGCAAGCCGAACTGCTGGCGCCGGCCTGCCCCAATGCATATGCTGCAATACCGGTGTCCCACACCGGCGAGAAACACGGCTGGAAGAAGAACCGCTCTCCATCATCTACCATCAGGCTGTTGAATTGCCGCAGGGCTTCAACGCGCAGCGGATGGTCTTCGCTATAGCCGAGAACATCCAACGCCATGACGGAATACATCATTGGCGGATAGATTGCGCCTAGTCCATCGGAATCATGCAGTCGCTCCACCATCCACTCCCGGGCCTTTTCGATGGCGCGGCGGCGGATCGACTTCGGTCCGCGACGCTCCCACCACTTCAGCAGCCGGTCAATCTCCAGAAAGGCGTTACGCCAGGTGAACCAGGCGTCATCCTTTCGGAATGCGCCGCTGACGCCGGGCAACCACAGTTCGTCCAGGTTGAAACCGGCAGGGACGGGGCGGCGCGGATTGGCGGCATGCACAAGCGAAAGCGAGATGACGATGGCGCGCGTCCAAGACGACATTTGGTAGAGGAAGTTGAACGGGAGCAGCGCCACCTCGGGAGGAATGCTGGGGCACTCTTCGCGAGGATACAGGTTAAACAGACTTAGGTTGATTTTGACGTAACTGTTCGCTGCCTGAATACCACCCAGGGCGAGAATGCGCTCGCGCAACAGGACAAGGCGAGAGTCGTTTTTCCCGAGGCCGGCTAGCCGCAATGCGACATACGCCTTGACAGACGCGCTGACCTCCGAGGGGCCTTTTACGTAGATATTAAAACCACCATCGGGAAGCTGCCGTGCGAGAATCGAACGCCCGGCTTTGTCGATCAGCGATCGGGTTCGCGGCTCCCACACTTCATCCTTAGGCGGATCGAGCCATAGCTGGAAAAGAATGAAATCCGATTCCAGAGTGCTATCGGCAGTCAACTCGGCGCACCAATGTCCGTCCCGGGCCTGCAAGCCGGTCAGATAAATCGCGGCGCGATCCCGCGCGCGGCGTGCGGACGTTTGCAGCGTTCTGCCGATTTGTGCCGGTGCGCTCATCGCAGCGAAACGGTCAGCTCCGCGGGGAGCGAGAATCGCACGTCTTCATCCACCATCTCGATTTCCTCCATCTGGCGGAAGCCATGCTCATGCAGGAAGGCCACCAACTCCTCCACCAAATGTTCCGGCGCAGAAGCTCCGGCGGTGACTCCGACGTTCTTGACGCCGGCCAGCCAGGCGGTATTGACCTCGCTCCGGTCATTCACCAGGTACGAGCGGACCCCAACATTGTCGCCCACTTCGACCAGCCGCTTGGAATTCGAGCTGTTCTGAGAACCTACTACCAGCAGCAGATCAATCGCTTCAGAGATGGCCTTAACCGCCATCTGGCGGTTTTCGGTCGCGTAGCAGATATCCTGCGCCGGCGGCCCCTGTATGTGTGGAAAGCGCTCTTTGAGCCGGCTGATGATATCGCGGGTTTCGGTGAGGCTCAGAGTGGTCTGAGTCAGGTAACGGACGCGGGTGGGATCGGGAAGGTTCAGATGATCTACGTCTTCCACCGTCTCCACCAGGTAGCTGCAGTCGGGAACTTCGCCCAGCGTGCCGATCACCTCGTCGTGGTCCTTGTGGCCGATGAGAACGACACTATAGCCCTCGCGCGCGAATTTAACGGCCTCCAGATGCACCTTTGTGACAAGCGGGCATGTGGCGTCGATGATCTCCAACCGGCGCTCCTTGGCTTGACGCCGAACCGTGGGAGCGACGCCATGAGCGCTGAAGATAGCGCGCGCACCCGCCGGCACCTCGTGAAGCTCCTCGACAAAGATCGCGCCGGCGCTTCGCAGTTCGTCGACGACGTGCTTGTTGTGGACAATTTCCTTGCGCACGTAAACCGGCGGACCATAAAGATCCAGAGCAATCTTTACCACGTCAATCGCCCGGACCACGCCGGCGCAGAACCCGCGCGGTTTCAGCAAAAATATTTTTCCATCGATACCATCATCATTCCGGAC
>CAZKQQ010000136.1:0-18330 GCA_964554945.1 uncultured Solibacteraceae bacterium
GATTCCGGCTCGTCCATCTCGCCGTCGCCCAAAAACGCCCATACGTGACGCGGCGTCGGCGGGATCATCCCCCGGTTTTCCATGTAGCGCATGAAGCGGGCCTGGTAGATTGCATTAATGGGCGCGATGCCCATCGATACCGTTGGGAAACTCCAGAAATCCGGCATCAGCCACGGATGCGGGTACGACGACAACCCGGGATGTTCGCGCAGTTCGTGCCGGAAATTCTTCAAATGTTCTTCGGTCAGCCGGCCTTCCAGAAACGCGCGCGCGTAAACACCCGGAGAGGCGTGGCCTTGAAAATAGATCAGGTCGCCCGGTTGATCGCCGTAGCTGGCATGGAAAAAGTGATTGAATCCCACTTCCAGCAGCGTCGCCAGAGACGCGTAGGTCGAAATGTGTCCGCCGATTCCGGCATCGTACTTGTTTTGGCGGACCACCATCGCCATGGCATTCCAGCGAATCAGGCTCTTGATCCGCCGCTCCATCGCCCGGTCACCGGGGTACGGCACCTCTTCATCGGGGTGAATTGTGTTGATGTAGGGAGTGTTTAGGAGATTGGGCAAGTCTGCGCCGTTCTGGCGCGCCCGGTCTGTCAAGTGTTCCAGAAGGTACGCCGCCCGGTCGGGTCCTGCATCTTCCAGAACCTGATCTAACGCTTCCGCCCACTCCGCTGTCTCCTGAGGGTTAAAATCAACCACCCTCTGGCTGAGTTTTTGATGCATGTCTCGTCCTATTATAGCGTTGCGGGTACAATAGGTTTCATGCCCGCGGCATGCCGAATCGTTAGCCTCATTTCGGTTATCTAACGATCGGGGGCGGGTCGGACGCGTTCGGTGAGGTCCCCGGGGAACACCAGACACGGGCCTGTGAACCCTCCGGCCAAGGAGACGGCCGCCCGTCCGTTTTGGTACTCGAATAGACGTCAAGGTCGTATTACAGTAGGTATTTCGGGAGGATTCAGATGGTCACATGTCCGGTTTGCGAAGGCGCAATCGACGTCGATGAAGAGGACGTGGACGAAGGCGACACCATCAGTTGCGACGAGTGTGGCGCCGACCTGCGCGTGACGGGTACCACTCCCTTGGAAGTCGAATCGGCGGAAACCGTTGAGGAAGAAGAAGAGGAGGACGATGCTTTCGTAGAGGAAGAAGAGGAAGAGGACGAGGAGGACTGGAAGTAGGAACCCTTTATGCCTCGATTTCGTCACATCTTAGAGAGGGTCTTATGACTGCGTTGCGCACTTTTCTGGTGTTGGCCCTTCTGATCGCCGTTCCCGGAGTCTTCGCGCAAGGCAAGAAGAAAGGCGACAACACCAATGACACGCGTAGCGTGCAGGGCGTTGTCATGAGCCCCGACGACATGCCGGTGATCGGCGCAGTGGTTCAACTGAAGAACACCAAGACGCTGCAAATCCGCTCTTTCATTACCCAGCAAAACGGTACGTATTTCTTTAACGGCCTGAGTACCGACGTGGATTACGAACTGAAAGCCGATAGCCAGGGTCTTTCGAGCCCGGTCAAAACCCTCAGCTCGTTCGATTCCCGCAAAGAGGCCGTCATCAATCTCAAGCTGAACAAGAAATAGAATTCCAGGCTTGAGTGCTCCGGCCTCCGGTTGTACATCCGCCGCCGGCCAAGAAACTTTGCATTAATGAGATTCGCGCAGCTCATTTGAACAGCTCCGCGAAATCATGCAGACCGGCGTCGATCTGGATCATCTCAAGGCCATTCCATGCATTGCAGGGCCGGCTGACGCCAGCAATCCGCCGCACAACGATTGTCCGTAGGAACGAAGCCGGTGCTGGACAACCGGCTAATCGATGAATTCGTACGCCAGCAGAGTCAGGAACTCCGGAAAATCGGCATGGGTCATCATGCGCTCGAGGATCTGCATCGCGTCCTGGAAGCGCCGCTTTTCGAACTGCTCCGGACCTAGCTCCTGCCGGAGTTTCTGCATCTGCTCCGTGCAGAACCCCAAAACCATGGAAGCCGTAACCGTGCGCCCGTCATCGAGCTTTGCGCCGTGCCGCACCCATTGCCAGATTTGCGCGCGGCAGATCTCGGCGGTCGCCGCGTCTTCCATCAGGTTATAGATCGGAACGCATCCCGAGCCGCGCAACCACGCTTCCAGGTACTGCAGGCCCACGTCGATGTTCCACCGCAGCCCGCGCTCCGTAATCGCGCCCTCTGGCACCTGCACCAGATCGCCGGCAGTCACGCGCACCTCATCGCGCTTCACGCCGATCTGATTCGGTCCCTTCATGTGCTCGTCAAAAATCTGTTTCGCCACTGGAACCAGCCCTGGGTGCGCCACCCACGTGCCGTCGTGCCCCGCGCGTACTTCGCGCAGCTTGTCCTCGCGTACTTTCTCGAGAGCCCGCTCGTTGGCGGCTGGATCGTTCTTGATCGGCACCTGCGCCGCCATACCGCCCATGGCATGGATGCCGCGGCGGTGGCAGGTCTTAATCAGCAACTGCACGTACGCGTTCAGGAAACTCTTATCCATCGTAACCACAGCCCGGTCCGGCAGGATGAAATACGGATAATACCGGAGTTTCTTGATGAAGCTGAAAATGTAGTCCCACCGTCCGCAGTTGAGCCCCGCGGAGTGCTCGCGCAGTTCCCACAAAATCTCGTCCATCTCGTACGCAGCCAGCAGCGTCTCGATCAAGACCGTGGCGCGAATCGTTCCGCGAGGAATTCCGAGCGCCTCCTGCGCGAATACGAACACGTCGTTCCAGAGGCGTGCTTCGAGGTGGCTCTCCATTTTGGGCAGATAGAAATAAGGTCCTGTTCCCTTCGTCAGCAGAGCCTTGGCGTTATGGAAGAAATACAGGCCGAAGTCAAACAGCGATCCTGAGACCGGAGCGCCAGCAACCAGGAAATGCTTCTCCACAAGATGCCAGCCGCGCGGCCGAACCATCAGCGTGGCAATCTTCGGATTGAGTTCGTACCGCTTACCCTCAGGGCTGGTGAACCCGATCGTTCCGCGGATCGCATCCCGAAGGTTAAATTGCCCCTCCAGATTGTTCTGCCATGTTGGCGAGTTTGCATCCTCGAAGTCCGCCATGAAGACGCTGGAGCCCGAATTCAGGGCGTTGATGATCATCTTCCGGTCCACCGGTCCGGTGATCTCGACGCGGCGGTCCATCAGATCTTGTGGAATCGGCGCCACGGTCCATTCCGATTTCCGAATAGACGCGGTCTCCGGCAAGAAATTAGGCATACTGCCGCCATCGAGCTCTTGTTGACGCACTACCCGCCGCCCCAACAGCTCCTGCCGCCGCGGTTCGAACGCGCGCGACAAACGTCCTACGAATTCGACGGCCTCCTCGGTCAGGATGTCGGCCGCCGGGCCAGCGAGCGGTCCTATGATCTGAATTTCACCACGAGCAGTGTTAGCCGTCATATTCTTCACTACAGTCTAACTGAGAGCTATCCCGCCGCACCAACCGCCCCAGCCCGCAGAACCTCTTTGGAACCTAAAATGCGAGCCTGAGCGGTGGTATGCTGGCCCGTCTGGTTCTCGGCTCGCTCCTGATGTCCGGCTTCCAGCCGGCTGTGTTCGGCCAGGAACCTCCGCCGGAAAATCAGAATACGGCCGAGCCGCAGCGAGACCGGGCGCTCGAGGAGGCCCCGACTCCCGAAGCGGAGAAGGCGCGAGTTCCCGTTCCGACCAACAAAAGAATTTTTTGGATTATCCCCAATTACCGCACATCTCCCAGCTTGAAAGACTACAAGCCGATCACAGCCCGGGAGAAATTCAAGATTGGCGAGCAGGACTCGTTTGATCCCGGCACCGTCGTCATGGCGGCATTGTTTGCGGGCGAAGGCCAGATCACAAACGCGGCCCCGGAGTTCGGCCAAGGCGTTGCCGGCTACGCGCGCTATTTCGCCGCTTCCTATGCGGATCTGGCCATCGCCGATTTCATGACTGAATCTATTTACCCGACCCTGTTACACCAGGACCCACGCTATTTCCGCCGCGGGACCGGGTCCGGCATTTCCCGCCTCGGCTACGCAGTCGGGCAGATCTTCCGGACCCACCGCGACCGAGGTGGTTCTCAATTTAATTTTTCCGAGATCGGCGGCAATGCGACATCTGTCGCAATTTCCAGTCTCTACTATTCCGGCGGCCGAGATCCGTCGACAGCTCTCTCAAAATTTGGCCTGCAGATCGGAGTCGATACCATCAGCAACATCCTCAAGGAATTCTGGCCTGACCTGAATCGCAAATTCGCTCGCAACCGCCGCGCGGAGGCAACTCCGTAAAGCGATCACAACACGAATCGAGGAAAATTGATCTTATTTTCAATGGTTTGTGTCTCTGCCAAGCTGTCGGCCCAGTTTTCGCGCGCTATTGTGAAGATGGAAAAAATGTTGCTCGCTCGCCAAGAAGCAACTCGTATCGGAGCCGCGTCCGGATGCCCACTGCAGGGGCTTTGAAATCCGGGTCAACGCGGTGCAACGTTCGCCAGGCGGCCTAATCGCTACCTTCTCTTTCGGGAGGAGGAAGGGACCGGTTCCAACAGCGAGGGTCCGGCGCCTCTGGGGCGCTGAGGCTCAGAAGTTTATGATTTGGATTTCAATTTTCTGATTTCTTCCAGCCGCTCGGCAATCCGCTTTTCCATTCCGCGGTCGGTCGGAAAATAATACTGGCGTCCGGCCAGGGAAGGCGGTAAGCACTCCATATCCGGGATGGCGTTGTCGAACTCGTGCGCGTGCTGATAGCCTTCGCTATATCCCCACGCTTTCATATCGCGTGTAGGCGCATTGCGTAATTGCATCGGCACCGGCTCCGCGATTGTCTTCTGCACGTCCTCGCGCACCGCACCCATGGCACGGTAGGACGCGTCCGATTTCGCCGCGACGCATAAATAAATCGCCGCTTGCGCCAGCGCCAGGTCGCCTTCGGGAATTCCCAAGAAATGCACCGCCTGCATCGCCGCCACGGCTTGCTCGAGAGCCCGCGGATCGGCCAGTCCGATATCCTCGATCGCCATCCGCATCAGCCGCCGCGCAATGTAGAGCCGGTCTTCGCCGGCTTCAAGCATGCGCGTTAGCCAGTACAGCGCCGCGTCCACGTCGCTTGACCGCACGGATTTGTGCAGCGCCGAAATAAGATTGAAATGTTCTTCGCCCGATTTGTCGTAGAGCAGCACCTTGCGTTGCATGGCATCCTGCACTGCCTGTTCCGTTAACGTACCGCCCGACGATGCCGCGGCCGCCGCTTCCAGCGTGTTATAGGCCTGGCGCCCGTCGCCGTTCGAGTAAATGGCGATCTGCTCCAGCAAATCATCGGGCGCCGACAGGCCGATCACCGGTAGTGCGCGTTTTAGCAGTGTGACGATCTCCGGCACCGTCAACCCTCGCAGCGCGTAAACACGCGAGCGCGACAGCAACGCCGAGATTACCTCGAAAGACGGATTCTCGGTAGTGGCGCCGATCAGGATGATGTCGCCGCGCTCCACATACGGCAAAAACGCGTCCTGCTGCGCCTTGTTGAAGCGGTGAATCTCATCGACGAACAGGATCGTGCGCCGCCCCATCCGGTGGAACTTCTCGGCGTCCGCCATAACCGCCTTGATTTCCTTGATGCCGCTCAACACTGCGCTGAAAGGTAGAAACTCGCATTTCGTGACTCGCGCGATCAGCCGCGCCAGCGTAGTCTTCCCGACTCCGGGCGGTCCCCACAGAATAATAGAAGTCAGCTCATCGCGCTCAATCTGTCGCCGCAGCGGCTTGCCTGGGCCAAGAATATGCTCCTGCCCGACGTAATCCTCCAGGCGTTCGGGCCGCATGCGGTCCGCCAGCGGCCGCTTGCTGTCATTCTCGGGCCCAGTGGTGTCGAACAGGCTCACGATTCGAGCGCCCTCTGCCGCCGCGCCTCATACAGCAGAATGCCCGCGGCCACGGCCGCATTCAAAGACTCGACCCCGACTGTCGGAATCGCGACATCCAGCGCCGCCGATCGTAACTCGCGGCCCACGCCGCGCGCTTCATTGCCTATGATCAGCCCGCACCGGCCCGTGAAATCAATCTCCGCCAGCGAGCGCACGCCCGATTGCGCCGGCACTCCGGCGTAGAGATCCACGTGGTTCTGCTGCAGGGCCGCACGCGCCAATGCCGCGTCGACTCCATGCAGAAAGGGCACCCGGAACAGCGAGCCCGCCGACGCGCGCAGCGTCTTCGGATTAAACGGGCTGGCCGCCCCCTTCAAAAAAAGCACGCCAGTGGCGCCGAACGCCTCCGCGGCCCGCACGATCGTCCCGCAGTTGCCGGGGTCCTGCAGCCCATCCAGCACCACCACCAAGGGGCCGCCGCGAAACAATTGTTCCAGTTTCCAAGCGGGGGGCTTAACCAGCGCCAGTACCCCCTGCGTCGTCTCGGTGCCTGAAATACTCTGTAACAACGCATCCGGCGCTACCACGACTTTGATGCCACGCAACCCCCGCACGTGCGCTTCCGCGGCGGATCGGACCGACTCGGCGGCCAGCACGATCTTCACTTCGCAGTCGCTGCGCAGCGCTTCCTCCAGCAAGTGGAAGGTTTCCGCCACGCACCACCCGTCCTCGGTAAGGCTGCCGCGTGCAAGGGCCCGGCGCACATCCTTCAGCAGGGGATTGGCCGCGCTCGTAATCGTTTCCGGCTTCGCCATCTTACAATTAGATTCTGACCGATTCAGAATACCGCAGATGAAACGGATCCTCTGGTACGCGATCGCGCTAGCGGTTGCGGGCCTCCTGATTGGCATCGGATACGTATCGAGACGGATCGAGGAACAATCGACGCGGGATGAAGCCCGCCCCGCCGATGTGATCCTGGTTCTGGGAGCGGCCGAATACCGTGGACGGCCCTCGCCCGTGCTTCGCGCGCGGCTCGATCACGCGCTCGACCTCTATCGACAGCAGTTGGCCCCCCGCATCATGACCACCGGCGGCGCCGGCGGGGACCCGGTCTTCACCGAGGGGACGGTCGGCCGTTCTTATTTGACCAGCCACGGGGTGCCGTCGGAGGCGATCATTGTCGAAAACGAGGGCGAATCCACCGTGCACTCGATCGCCCTCGCCGGCGAGATCCTGCACCGCATGGATTTGCACTCGGTCATCGTTGTGAGCGACGGCTATCATATCTATCGCGTGAAAAAGATGCTTCAATTCCGCGGATTAGCCGTTTATGGGTCCCCGCGCAAGGAATTATTTCCCGATCCGGTGCGAGAAAGGTGGAACTATGTGAAGCAGGCGATCGGGTACATTCTGTGGACGATTGGGGTGCCGGTATAGAGAAAACGTCAAATGCGAAAAGACTTTTTCTTACTGCGGCGTCTTGTCGAGCTGTTCCTTCGCCCAAACGCGCCTCGGATTCAGCTCGACCGACTTCGCGAACGCGGCGCGTGCGTCGGCATTCTTGCTCTGCTTCCGTAACGCGATCCCAAGCCATAACCACGCGTCCGCATCCTTAGGATCAAGCGCAAGCGCCTTCCGAAAATCCGTCACGGCGAGGTCCAGCCCGCCACCGAGCGCCGCCGGGAGATAGTAGTTCCCCACTCCCCGAGCCATGTACGCGGCCGGCGACTTCGGATCCATCATGACTGCCTTGTCAATCGCGTCTTTGGCGCGTTTGCCGTAGCTGAGACCTGTGATCAGGTTGGCCGGTACCACCTGCCCGCAAAGCGTGCCCAACACACGATAGTATTCCGCCACATCCGGCTTCAGCGCGATCGCCTGGTCCGCGGCCTTTACGCCGCGCACCGCCGCCTGCTCCGCCAGTTTCTTATCGCGAACCTCGAGCGCCACTTCGGCCAGGTATGAGGACGCCAGCGCGGCCCGGTACTGCGCTTCCGCATCCTTCGGGGCCTGCCGCGCCCCAGTGAACAATTCGTCTACGAGCTTTTGTAGCGCGACCCGGTCTTGTTGATCGCGCGCGGTCTGAAGAGCGGCCGGGGCGGCCGCGAAAAATGCTGCCAGCACCATTGTCCACATGGGCAACCTCTACAGCGCCGCGACTTTCCGTTCCACAATCAGGAAGTACAGGCCGAGCAGGACCAGCAAGAAGCCGTTCACTGCAAGCACCACGGGCGCTGTGAACATTGGGACGAGCCAGCCGGTCATTAAGTTTCCCATCGGCATGCCGCCGCGGAATGCCGCGTTATAAATGCTGATGACCCGCCCGCGCATTTCGTTGGCCGTGATCAGTTGTACCAACGACAATACCTGCGTGAATACGGCCATGAGCGAGATGCCGCTCAAAAACAGCAGCACACAGCTCAACACGACCGATTTGGAGAGAGCAAACCCGGAGATGCCCACGCCGAGCACAATCAGCATCGTCAGCGCCATTTGGCCCTTGTGCTTGATGTTGCCGATGAATGCGACGCCAAGCGCGCCCACCACCGCGCCGCCGCCGGAGGCGCAAAGGAATGCCGTGAATGTTCCCGGGCCGCTCTTAAACACTTCTTTCGCGAACCACGGCAAAAACGTGGTCATCGGAATCGCCAGCGCCGTCACGCAGAAGCCCAGCGCGACCAAGCCTTCCATGGCGCCCTGATGGCGAATGAATTTGAAGCCCTTCTTCATGCTGGCGAACATTGACTCGGTGGTCTTTTCCGGTAGGAACCGCGTAGTCAGCACGGTCAGAGACACGACCGGAGCCAGGAACGACAGGCCATTCAACCCGAAACACCACGCCGCGCCGAGATTATTCAATGCCAAACCACCGATCGCCGGCCCCAGGACGCGAGCCACGTTGAACTGAATCGAATTCAGCGCAATCGCGTTGGGCATGTCTTCCTTGTCTACAAGTGTAGGAATAAGAGCCGAGTACGCGGGCCCGCCGAACGATTGAGCCAGCCCCACCACAAACGAGAGACATAGAATTTCCCAGATGTGGACTGCGTTGAACAGGATTAGCAGCGTCAGCAGAAACGCCGAGCCCATCTGGACGTACTGCGACATCAGTAATACCTTGCGCCGCTCGACCCGGTCAGCCACAACGCCGCCAATCATGGAAAAGAAAAAGATCGGAATGCCCGCCAGGAACGCGTCCAGCCCCAGATAAAACGGCGACTTGGAGATGTCCAGAACCAGCCATGCCTGCGCCAGGTTCTGCATCCATGTGCCGATGCTGGAAATGCAGGCCCCGATAAACATTAACCGGAAATCGCGATATTGAAAAGCTTTAAAGACGCGCCGCAGCACGTTTGGCGTTGCAATGCTGGGCGCAGGTGTTCCCATTGGGATGTAGCGAGGGCGTCAGTTGGATTGTAGCAGCTTTTCCGAGTTTTCAACCGCCGCCGTAACCGTATCACCAATCGGTAACTTGATTTGGAACCGCGTCCCCTGTCCCGGTGTGCTTTTCACGTCGATTGCACCATCATGCGCCTTTACAATCCAGGCGACGAAGCTCAAGCCCAGCCCCAGCCCCTGATCCGGTCCCGGCGCCGTGCCCGACCCCGGTACCCGGTAAAAGCGGTCGAAGATGTGAGGCAGATACTGCTCGGGAATGCCCCGGCCCGTATCCGCCACCTCCAGTTCAATCGAATCGTCGTCTTTTCGCAGTGTGAGCCTCACCTCGCCCTTTTCCGGCGTGAACTTTACCGCGTTAGAAAGCAGGTTGGTGATCATGCGCTCGATCTGCACGCGGTCCACGCTGACCAGGCACCGGGAAGGCAGCTTGGCCGACAACCGGACGCCTGCGGAATCGGCGGGAATCTGGAACTGCTCCACCAGATCCCGTATCACCGCGCAAAGATCGATTTCGGCCTTTTGCAAGACCAGTTGTCCGGATTCGGCTTGCGATAGCAGCAGCAGCGCGCGCACCATCTGCGAGAGCCGGTCGATATCCTGGAGCGCGTTGACAATTGCATCGTGATATTGCTCGGTGTTTTTGGCCGTGAACAGAGCGACTTCGAGTTGGCCGCGAATCGCTGTGATGGGGGTGCGTAATTCGTGCGACACGTCGGTG
Organism: uncultured Solibacteraceae bacterium; assembly: GCA_964554945.1. GTDB lineage: Bacteria > Acidobacteriota > Terriglobia > Bryobacterales > Bryobacteraceae > PSRJ01. The sequence continues at coordinate 9,966 of CAZKQQ010000136.1, forward strand.
GAAAACTGGCGCATCTGCTGAAACGATGCTTCCAGCCGGTCAATCATGCGATTGAAGGTGAGGATCAGATAATCCAGCTCGTCGTTGGCCTCGCGGGTCGGAATTCGCAGACTGAGGTTGGAGCCGGAGATGCGTTGCGCGGCCTGCGCCACCGCCAGCACCGGGGTGAGCGCGCGGCCGGCCATGTACCAGCCAAGCCAGGAGCCTAATATCAGCGCCGCCGGTATGAAGCCCACGAAAAACAGTGTGTACGCGCGCAAGACCTTCTGATTATTGGTTAGAGGAGTACCGAGTGCGGCGTAGTAAGGAGCCTTGTGCTGTTCATCGAATACGATACCTGCACGGACCAGGTAAGGCTCGCCCTCGGCGTAGCGCGTGTCCCAAAAAACCTTCCCCGGAGAAGCAAGAACGGCCCGAACTCGTTCCTCAATTTGCGACGGCGTTTCCTTTGCCATGGCTTCGTATGTCGTGGAACTGAAAAGCACGTTCTTTCCAGAGGCATCGGTTACAAAGAAGGCCCGGCGGAATCGCTCGACAATAAACCGTTCGTCGTAATCCTCCTGATCGTAGTACCAGCTCAACTCGGGCGGTTTGTTGCCGTAGTCTTCGATCCGCATGTAAGCGCCCTTCATCGCGGCCCATTCCTGCTCGAGTGTGTCCCTGGCCTGATTTTCAAGGACGGTCGACAGCCGGGCGCGAAATACCGCGGCGGCGCCGATCAGCAGAATCGCGAAGAACAGCGCATAACTGACCATCAGGCGGACCCGCAGGCTCCGCGTAATGTGCCGCGGTTTGCGTTTGCGCGCCATACTAGACCTGCCGTTCGGCGGCGGGTTCGGCCGGCCGCTCCGCGGGTTTGTCAGGACCCTCAATCATATATCCGATGCCTCGTACCGTCTGGATCAGTTTCAACGGGAATTTGTCATCAATCTTACTGCGCAAATGCCGGATGTAGACATCGACGATATTGGTGAGACCGTCATAGTCCATATCCCACACGTGCTCCACTATCATGGTGCGGCTGAGCGGACGGCCTTTGTTTCGCATCATGTATTCGAGGATGCCGAATTCCTTCGGCGCCAGGTCAATCGTCTCGCTGGCGCGGGACACTTTGCGACGGATGCAATCGAGCGTCAGGTCGGACACTTGTAGCTTTTCCGGCGCTGGTTGCCCGCGTCGGAGCAGCGCCCTGACGCGCGCGAGCAATTCCACGAACGCGAACGGCTTCACGAGGTAGTCGTCGGCGCCTTGTTCGAGGCCCTTGACGCGATCGTCGAGGCCGCCGCGCGCGCTCAGAATCAAGGTAGGCGGCCCTGGCTGGCGGCTGCGGACCCGCTGCAATACCTGCAGGCCATCCATGTCCGGCAGCATCAGATCCAGGATGAGGAGGTCGTAGTCAGTCGAGTGAATGCACTCCAGCGCCTGACTCCCGGTCGGTGCAGTATCGACGGCATAGCCCGCGCCTTGCAAGCCGCGCGAGAGAAAGTCGGCGATGCGCTTTTCATCCTCGACGATCAAAATCCTCATTGCCTTCAGCTTAACGCAGGAGGCACTGCGGCTGAATTGGCACTCTGGGGTACAGGATTTGGACCTGTGCAGGGTAATTTTGTCGAATTGACGGTTCGAGTCTCAGGGAATTGAGCCTGCGGTAAGGGTTCTCGCGTGAGTCTGCTCATGGCGGCGGAGCGCTTCCGCGGCTTGCGCCCATCTCGCAAGTTTGGCCCGAGCCACTTGCTTCACGCGTTTAATCTCCACGGCATCATGCGAGAAGGTCGCGGAAGTGAGATCTGCTTCGGCGAGGAAACGGGCGTCAGTGGCGGCAGCGTATTCTCCTTTGAGCCGCTTACATTCCGGACAATCGGGGAGGGACATGGGGATACGAAATCCCGGAGTGCAGTTGGACGGCCAATATCGGACATGGCACGGTGATGAAGTCGGTGTGCATTCTTACGTCTGATCGAACCGCCGTGACACATCTTACGGCGATTGTCGTAACCCGGCGAGGATTTTGCGAAATTGCAACAGTATGGCTGTTACACTCGGGTTGGAGGTCTTGCATGGCTACAAGAGCCGTGAGCGATCCGGATTTCACGTATTTCACTGACGAAGCCGAAACTAAAGCAAAATGTAACTATTGCGGCATCGTTATGGATGCGTCCACAGTTGACGACCATCGGAAGATCTGTAAGGAAAACCCAAGAAACCTCCGGTAGTCGAGGTTTTCAGTCGTTCCAACAATTCAGCAGCATTAGTGGTCCTGCCATCGGCGACGTGTGCGCGGGCTGCGGCGCCTGAAACGTGCCGGCGGCAAGACCACCGGCCCTACTCCTTGTGCCTGGCAGCCGCTTCGTCAGCGCGTGCTGACGAAAGGATGCCCTTCATGCCTTCGTTGCCCTCGTGGCAAGCATATTCGAACAGCGGTCCGGGCGCCCGCAGCATCGGAATTTCGCCGGTCCACGGCTGGGTGAAGGCCGTCGGATCATCGATTGTGAAACGGTACAGCAGCGTGTCGGGGTCGGTCAGCGTGAAGCGCTCGACCACCTTCAGATTCTGATCAGCGCCGCGCCAGTTGGTTTTATCGGTGAAATTGGTGGTTTCAACCACCAGCATGTCGCCCTCCCAGTGACCGCGCGAATCTCCCAGCCATTGGCGGATGGTTGCCGGCGGGTGCGCGCTTCCATCGAGCGGAATGTGCCGGACATCGTGCGCCATCTCCACGTCAATCGCTAGCGCAGCGGGGCCCTGCACGAACTGGTAGTTATTGTTATAGGCGCTGGGCATCATGGGCGGGCCGGCTGTTCCGAACGACAGGCAGCGCTCCATCAGCGGCCGGTCCGAAGCCTTGTCCGCAGGACCGAGCTGACCTCCGTTCTCCGGCTGGCAGCCTGAGCCCGGTTGCTCACAACGCGCCTGGACGGCTTTGGCGCGAGCCGCAAGCGCTTGTTGCCGCTCCGGCGTCAGCTTGGGGATCCGGCCGTCCGGCGGATCTACGATGATCGATGTGCGCCTCGTCTTCACCACTTTCGTTCCCGAATCCCACCAGAAATCGTTATAGGCGCTGGCGACGTCGCGCTGGGTGCCGCGCTCGCGCTGATCGCGGTTGCGGTTCGTCACCAGGTCCTTCTCGTATTGGGCGGCTTCTTGCGGGGTGAAGAACTCCTTATTCGCCAGATTTTGGGGTCGCTCCAGGGGCGTGATGGTGATGTTCGTCCAGATTCCGGTGAAGTCGGGGCGGCCCTCCACGGTGCGCGGTATCGCTGAAGTTCGGTCGGACGAAGGTGAATACTGGGCGGCAGCGGGCAGCGACACCAGAATTCCGGCAAATGCTGGCCACAGAGATATCAGTAAACGCGGCTTCATTTCAAGCTCTCCTTACCCCGCAACGGCAGTATATTTTCAGTCTATTGAAGGCGCCAGAGAGCGTCAAGCCAACGGCCCGGCGCATATAGTAGATTGGTTGCGGATGGGAGCGGTGATCAACCGGCGATCGGCGGCGGGCATGGCGGCGCTCGTTTCCGTCTTGGCCGGCTCCCTCACGGCGGCCCCCGCCCTGCCTTATCGCGAAACTCTCGACCGCTACTGCGTGACCTGCCACAACCAGCGGCTGAAGACCGCCGGATTGACGCTCGACACCATGGATCTGACCCAGGTCCCGGCGCAACCCGAGGTATGGGAAAAAGTAGTGCGCAAGTTGCGAGCGGGCCTGATGCCGCCTCCGGGCGCGCCCCGGCCGGACCCGGAAACTTATCATGGTCTGACCGCCTGGCTGGAAGGACAATTGGATCACGCGGCCCTGGCGAAACCATATGCCGGTCGGCCCGTCCTGCACCGCCTGAACCGTTCCGAATATGCCAATGCGATCCGCGACTTGCTGGCTCTCGATATCGATGCCGCCGCGCTGCTGCCGCCGGACGATTCGGCTTTCGGATTCGATAATATTTCCGACGCATTGGGCGTCTCGCCGTCGCTGCAGGAGCATTATCTTTCCGCGGCGTTGAAGATTGGCGCGCTGGCGGTGGGCGATCCAGGCGTCACGCCAGGCAGCGAGACGTGGCGAATTCCGCAGGACCTTTCGCAGAACAAGCACATCGAAGGTCTGCCGCTGGGAACTACCGGCGGTACGCTGGTTCGCTACAATTTTCCGCTCGACGGCGAGTACGGTTTTCAGGCCAAGCTGTATCGTACGAACCTGAATATCATGCGAGGGCTGGAATCGGAACACCAGGTCGAGTTCAGCGTAGATGGCCGGCGGATTCACGTAGCCACCATCGGCGGGAAAGACGATCTGGCCTCTCTGTTTCAGAAACCTACGGATACGGGAGATGCGGTGGAAGCGCGACTACGTGCGCGCGTTCCGGTGAAGGCGGGCCCGCACACAGTGACTGTGGCGTTCGTGCAGGCGCCGCAGGCGGCCGAGCCGGTGCGGCTGCAACCGTACCTGCGAAGCTCGGTCGATAATTTCGATTGGACAGGCCATCCGCATCTGCAGGCCCTCACGATTTCCGGCCCATTCAATCCCACCGGACCCGGCGATACGCCGAGCCGCCGGCGAATCTTCGTGTGCCGTCCGCGAACTGGCCCCGAGGAGACTCCGTGCGCGCGGCGGATCATTACGGCGTTGGTGGGGCGGGCGTACCGGCAACCAGCGGCGGGGGCGGATCTCGATCGAGTCCTGAAATTTTACGAGCAAGGCCGCCGCTCCGGCGGGTTCGATTCAGGCATCGAAATGGCCGTGCAGCGCATCCTGGCAAGCCCGAAATTCGTGTTCCGCGTGGAGCGCGATCCGGAGGGCGCTGCGCCCGGGACGGCTTCCCCCGTCAGCGATCTCGAACTGGCCTCGCGGCTTTCCTTCTTCCTTTGGAGCAGCATCCCCGATGACGACCTGCTGCGGGCGGCGGAGCACGGCAACTTGAAGGATCCCGCCGCGTTCGACCGGCAGGTGCGGCGCATGCTCGACGACCCGAAATCGGAGGCGTTGATCAGCAACTTCGCCGGGCAATGGCTGCAACTGCGCAACGTGCGCAACGTCCAGCCGAACTCGGACGAGTTTCCCGACTTCGACGACAACCTGCGTCAAGGCTTCCGGCGTGAGACGGAGTTGCTGTTTGAGAGCATCCTGCGCGAGGACCGGAACGTGCTCGACCTGCTGACCGCCGATTATACTTTCGTGAATGAGCGGCTGGCGCGGCATTACGGCATTCCTGACGTTTATGGAAGCCGCTTCCGGCGCGTGGCGGTTGCGGAGGAACCGCGCCGCGGATTGCTCGGACAAGGAAGCATTCTGGCCTTGACGTCGCACGCCGAGCGGACCTCACCGGTAGTGCGCGGCAAATGGATTCTGGAGAATATTCTCGGAATGCCCGTGCCTCCCCCGCCCCCGGACGTGCCGCCACTGAAGGAAAATCAGGAAGGGCAGAGGCCTCGAACCATGCGCGAGCAGATGGCCGAGCATCGGGCCAACGCGGTTTGCGCAAGCTGCCACAAGATTATGGACCCGGTAGGATTCGCGCTGGAAAATTTCGATGCCGTGGGCGCATGGCGCAGCCAGGAGGCGGGCCAGCCAATCGACGCGAGCGGCGAGTTGGCCGATGGAACCAAGGTCGATGGCATCGACGGACTGCGGCGGGCGTTGGTGAGCCGGCCGGAGGTGTTCGCCGGGACGCTAACTGAGAAACTGCTGACATATGCCCTCGGGCGCGGGCTCGATTATCGCGATATGCCAACAGTGCGCGCAATCGTACGCGATGCCGCGCGGCAGGACTACCGGTTTTCGTCAATCATTTTGGGCGTGGTTCACAGTGTGCCGTTTCAAATGAGAACAGCGGCGGGCGAGGGGGGCGCATGATAGTCACGAAGAAATCCCTGCCGCGCCGGGCGATTCTACGGGGGATCGGAGCGACCGCGGGGCTGCCGTTTCTCGATGCAATGATTCCCGCGCTGACGCCGTGGGCCCGCGCGGAAGGCAAGCCGCGCACCCGCTTCGGCGCCATCTATTTTCCGAATGGCGCTATTATGCAGGAGCTTACGCCGAAGCAAGAGGGAGCGGGCTTCGAGCTCACTCCCATCCTGAAACCTCTCGAACCATATCGGAATTCGCTCGTGGTGGTGACGAATTTGACGCGGTCGCATCCGGGCAGCCAGGTCGGCGATCATGCCGTGAGCGCCGCCGGATTCCTCACGGGCATCTGGCCGAAGCGCACCGAAGCCGAAGACGTGCTGGCTAACACTACCATTGACCAGATCGTCGCCCAGCAGATCGGACAGGACACGCCACTACCCTCGCTCGAGGTGGCGACCGAAGATTTCACCGGTTATGTGGGCGGGTGCTCCCCGGGCTTTAGCTGCGCGTATCTGAATACCATCTGCTGGAACACGCCAACCACGCCATTACCCATGGAGACAAACCCGCGTGTGGTGTTCGAAAGGCTTTTCGGGATCGCGGGCACCGCGCAACAGCGCCAGGCGCGCGCCGGGCAAGAGCGAAGCATTCTCGATTCGGTTTCGGAAGAAACCCGGGATCTGGAGCGCGGGCTCGGCGCGCGCGACCGCGCGCGGCTGGGGGATTATCTCACGAATATTCGCGAAATCGAGCGGCGCATCCAGCAGACCGAGGCGCACAATAGCGTACAGGTGGCGGCGCCCGATGCGCCCATCGGAGTTCCCGATTCTTTTGAAGAGCACGTGGGCCTGATGTTCGATCTGGTGGCGGCGGCGTACCAGTCGGACGTGACGCGCGTGTTCACGTTCATGATGTCGCGCGAGTTGAGCCAGCGGACCTATCCGAACATTGGCGTCACCGAGCAGCATCACTCCGTATCGCACCACCAGAACAATCCGGAGAAGATGGCGCAGGTGGTCAAGATCAACACTTACTACGTCCGGATGTACGCGAAATTTCTGGAGAAGCTGCGGTCCACCGAAGATGGCGACGGTTCGCTGCTCGATCACTCTCTGATTCTGTACGGGGCCGGGATGGCCGACTCGAACGCACATGCGACCGATCCGCTGCCTTTGATCGCGGTGGGTGGCGGAGCCGGCAAGGGACGCCATGTCGTTCTGCCGGCGCGCACGCCAGTCGGTAATCTCTGGATGAATGTGGCGGAGAAATTCGGCCACTCGATGGAGCGCTTCGGCGATAGCACCGGGAAAGCTGATGTTTTTGCGTAAAACGTGGCGCACGCCTCTGGCTTGGGCGGGCGCGAAACGCCTTGGTTTCGGGCGGGAGGAGAATCGCGATTCGCGCGGGCACAAGGCTGGCGCCTTATGCTACGGCTTGCTAGCCTTGGTGCTGGCCGTCTCGCTTACTGCCGCGGGCGGGTCCGACCGCCTCATCGACGCGGTCAAATCCGGCAACCGGCAGGTTATTCGCGCTTTCCTCAAGAATCACGCCGACGTCAATGCGGCCGATCCGGATGGAACCACTCCGCTCGTATGGGCCGTCCGGGCCGATGATCTCGAAACGGCGCGTCTGCTGCTCGCTTCCGGCGCGAATGCCAACGCGGCCAACCGTTTGGGCGTGACGCCGCTCTCGCTGGCGGCAACCAACGCGAACGCCGTGATGGTCGACGCGCTACTTAAATCGGGAGCCGACGCGAACGCAACGCAGCCGGGCGGCCAAACGATTCTCATGACAGCTGCGCGCTCGGGCAATCCGGAGATTCTGAAGAGTCTGTTGGCGCACGGCGCGTCTGTGAATGCACGCGAGAGTTCCTACGGCGAGACGGCGTTGATGTGGGCGGCCGCGGAGAATCACGCGGCGGCCGTAAGAGTTCTGATCGAGCATGGAGCCGAAGTCAACGCGCGGTCGGACTTGCTGAAGTACCCGCAGGATCGGTTCGGGCTCGAGGGAGTAGTGACGATTCTGCCGCGCGGCAGCTGGACGCCGCTGATGTACGCGGCGCGGCAAGGTTCGTTCGAAGCCGCCGGCGCGCTGATCGAAGCCGGTGCGAAGTTGAATGCCACTGACCCCGACGGCACCACCGCCCTCGTGCTTGCCATCATCAACGGCCACTACGACACGGCCTCGCTGCTGACGGAAAAAGGCGCGGATTCGAATATTTCCGACAGCGCCGGAATGGCAGCGTTATACGCCGCCGTGGACATGAACACACTCGGCGAAGTCTATGGACGGCCGGGGCGGCCTTCCACCAGCAAGATCAGCGCTCTCGATTTGATGAAGACCCTGCTGGCACACGGAGCCAATCCGAACGCGCAATTGAAAACGCCCGCGCTGCAGCGCGCCCATACGCCGGGTGAGACCACGTTGAATGAAGGCGCCACGCCCCTGATGCGCGCGGCGAAGAACGGGGACGCTCCCGCGATCCGCATCCTGCTGGCGAACGGCGCCGACGCCGCGGTCGCGCAA
>CAZKQQ010000137.1:0-18075 GCA_964554945.1 uncultured Solibacteraceae bacterium
GCCGGAGATGTTCGTGCGCGTGGAAGGGGAACGGGTTGAAACCTGTCCGATAGCAGGCACGGCGCGCCGCTCCGGTGATGCGTTGCTGGATGCCGAGAGCATTCGTGAGTTGCTGAACTCGACGAAAGATGAATCGGAGCTGACCATGTGCACCGACGTGGACCGCAACGATAAATCGCGGGTCTGCGAGCCGGGAACGGTGAAAGTGATCGGCCGGCGATTGATCGAGTCCTACGCCGGCGTGTTCCACACGGTGGATCACGTGGAAGGCATCCTCGAAGAAGGGTTCGATTCGCTTGACGCGTTTCTGAGCCACATGTGGGCGGTCACCGTGATCGGCGCTCCCAAGAAGGCCGCGGCGCAGACGGTCGAGCGCCTCGAAAAGAACGCGCGCGGCTGGTATGGCGGCGCAGTGGGCATGCTCACACTGAACGGCGATATGAATACAGGCATCCTGATCCGTACCACGTACCTGCGCGACGGGATGGCCTCGTATCCAGTCGGCGCGACGCTGCTTTACGACTCGGTTCCCGCCATGGAGGAGCGCGAGACACGGCTCAAAGCCACGGGCTTTTTCCGGACGCTGGGAGCGGCGGAACCGGCGTCCGCCACGGTAACGGTGGAACGGGAGGCGGTTGGGTCGGGCGCGAAACTCCTGCTGGTCGACAACGACGATTGCTTCATCCACACGCTGGCCAACTACGCGCGGCAGACGGGCGCGGAAGTGGTTACCTACCGCGCGGGCTTTCCGCCGGCGGAATTGATTTCGCGGGTGGCACCAGGTTTAATCCTGATCTCGCCCGGCCCGGGCCGGCCAGCCGACTTTGGCGTGCCGGACCTGGTGAGGACGGCCGTACGGCTCGGCGTACCGGTGTTCGGCGTCTGCCTGGGACTCCAGGGGATCGTCGAGGCGTTCGGCGGGGAGCTTGGTGTGCTCGGTTACCCAATGCACGGCAAGCCCTCGACTGTCCGCCATCGCGGAATCGGCGTTTTCGACGGGCTGCCCCCGGAATTCCTGGTAGGCCGTTATCATTCTCTCTTTGCGCAGCGCGAAACATTCCCGGCATGTCTGGAAATCACCGCGGAAACCGAAGACGGCGTTATCATGGGGGTGCGCCACAAGGAACTGCCTATCGAGGCGGTTCAATTTCACCCGGAATCGATTCTGACGGCGGAAGAGAATCACGGGCTGAGGCTCATGGAAAACGCGGTCCGGCTCGGTAAGGCAGCAAAGATCGTGGCGTAAAGGCGGTGCTTTGTGCGCGTCGTCAAATACATCGGAATTGCGATAGTCCTGCTCGTGCTGATCGCTGTCGCGATTCCGTTTTTCATTGATGCCAATGCGTTCCGGCCGCGGCTGGAAGGGGCCCTGACCGAGGCGCTCGGACGGCCTGTAAGGGTCGGAAATCTCACGGTTGCGCTGTGGTCCGGCGGCGTCACGGCCGAAGACCTGTCGATCGCCGACGATCCGGCTTACAGCCGCAATCCCTTTCTGCAGGCGAAATCGCTCAAGCTCAGCGTGGAGTTGATGCCGCTGCTCTTCTCGCACGCTCTGAACGTCACAGGATTGACCATTGACCAGCCCTCGGTAGTGATGCTGCAGTCGGCGAACGGAGCATGGAATTTTTCGAGCCTGGGAGGAAAGTCCAAAGCGGAGCCGGCCGCGCCGCCTCCTTCAACGAAGAGCGAACCGCTGGCCATTTCCGCCAAGCTGGTGAAGATCACTAATGGCCACTTCGCGGTCGGCCAGGCGAACAGCAAGGCGAAGCCGCTCGCTCTCGACAACGTGAATCTCGAAGTTCAGGACTTCGCCCCGCGCGCGGCGTTTCCGTTCTCGTTCTCGGCCCAGGTTGCCGGCGGCGGCAAATTAAGCATCGATGGCAAGGCTGGGCCGATTCCGGAGACGGATGCGGCGATGACGCCGGTGCAGGCCAACTTCCACGTCGTCCAGTTGGACATTGCGCGCTCCGGAGTGGTCGCGCCGTCGACCGGGATGGCGGGTTTGGTTTCATTCGATGCCCGGGGCAGTTCCAATGGCGAGATGATTGCGCTCAAGGGGCAGTTGAAGGGCGAGAAGCTGAAACTAGTCAAGACGGGATCGCCTGCAGGCCGGCCAGTCGATTTCGATTTCGACGTCGATCATGACTTGCGCAAGCGCACCGGCCGCCTGAAACGCGGCAATCTCCATTTCGGCAGCGCTCCCGCCACGCTGACCGGCACTTACGACGTCCGCGGCGAAACGGCGGCCTTGAATATGGCGTTCTCCGGACCAAGCATGGCGATCGATGAACTGAAGCAGTTGTTGCCTGCGGTGGACGTGGTTCTGCCAGCAGGTTCTTCGCTGCAGGGCGGCACGGCGCTGGCTAAGCTGACGTTCCAAGGGCCTGCGGACCGGCTCGTTACCGCCGGCTCGCTCGGCTTGGGCAACACCCGGCTCGCCGGATTCGACCTCGGGAGCAAGCTCAAGGTGGTCGAGATGCTGGCGGGGATTCCCACCAGTCCGAATACCGATATCCAGACTATGGGCGCCGACTTGAAATCGTCGCCGGAAGGCACCGCCATCAACAATTTTCAGCTAATTGTGCCGACGATCGGGCAGTTGACGGGCGCGGGGACCATCAGCCCTTCCCACGCGCTCGATTTTCAACTGCGCTTGACGCTCCATACTTCCGGCGCTGTCATGGCCGCTCTTGGGCAAAAGGGCGACACCAGCGTTCCCCTGCTGATCGGCGGCACATCCTCGAATCCGAGCTTCCGTCCCGACGTCAAGGCCATTACGCAACAGAAGATTCAGAGCATCACGGGCAATAGCGATGTGGGCAAGGCGGCGGGCAGCCTTCTGAATGGGATATTCGGCGGGAAAAAGAAGAAGTGATTGCCGCACCGGCTGAGCTTGCCGCGGCTATGCGCGAGCAGGCCGGCTGGTGCGAACGACTCGGGTCGCCGTTCTATCAGGCTCTATTCCTGCGGATTGCCGATGATGTTGCCGGGTCGGGCATCTGCTGGACAGTGCTGGAGCCGCGCGCGGCAGATCCCGAGCGCATGAAACTGCCGCTCCGGTTTCTGGCGGCCGTGCACCGTCTGGTGCTGGAAGGGAAGCTGCCCCCGCTGGCGCGGCACTATCCGGGCAATCCGGACTTGACCTGGCCTCTGCTGCTAGATGCGCTGGGGCGAAATGGCGGCCAGATCCGCGCGCGGCTGCCGAAAACGGTTCAGACCAGCGAGGTGAAGCGCTCCTGTGCGTTGCTGCCGGGTTTTCTGGACGTGGCGCGGCGCTCCGGCCTCCCGCTGCGGCTTGTCGAGATCGGCTCCAGTTCCGGCCTCAACCTCCGGTGGGATTATTACCGGTATGAGGCGAACGGGCGCGCTTGGGGTCGAATGGATTCTCCATTGGTCTTTCGTGGGATGTTTGCCGGAGAGCCGCCGCAGTTCGAGATCGACGCCAGAGTAACCGAACGGCGCGGGTGCGACTTGAACCCGATCGATCCGCTCTCCGAAGACGGACGATTGACGCTGCAATCGTTCCTGTGGCCGGACCAGCGCGATCGCTTCGAGCGGCTCGAAAAAGCAATCGAGGTGGCTCGACGGGTACCGGTGGACATCGATCGCGCCGATGCCGTTCCGTGGCTCGAGGAGCAACTGGCGCGGCCGCGTCCCGGCGTCGCGACAGTGGTGTTTCACTCGATCGTGCTTCTGTATCTGAGTCCGGAAGCGCGCACCCGGATGAAGGAGATTTTGAATCAGGCGGGCACGAAGGCAACGCCATCGGCACCGGTAGCGTGGCTCAGTATGGAGCCGGGGGAAGGCGAAGACAATGTGCACCTGACGATCTGGCCGGGCGGCGAGCGCCGGGCAATCGCCAATGCGGGGTCCACGGCGGCCAAGTTGTGTTGTTCGAGGATTCCGCTCCCTGACGGTGGGGCAGACCATCGGTTTTGGTGGTCTGCCGGCAAATGCAGGCCACGAAAAACGATGACCTGCTCCAATGTTCAGGGCTCGGCCGTAACCAGCACCAGGCCGGAGGGTAGCTCCTCGCCGAAAATCCTCCCCAGCGTGCGATCATCTTCCTGTTCGCCTTCCAGGGTCGCGAGCAGGCGGTCGGCGTGCGGCATAGTCTGCAGCTTGTGCTTGACTGACTCGCGAATCGCGGGCGCCAGATCGCGGGTTGGGTCTTCCGTGCGGCGCGCCATGGAGGCCAAGGCCTCTCCGGCGTTCGGCAACTTCAGCAAGGTCTCGACCCAGCGCGTGGCAGCGGCGGGAGGCACCACCAAGTTGATCGGACCGTAGAACAGGTGGCGCGCTCCTAGACGTGAGAGGCACCAAAGCTCGCTCTCTTTGAAATCTCCCGCTTTTATGCGCTTGATAAGCGCTTCGCCCAGCTCGGTTTTCGTACCGATCGGAAGCAATTCGAGACTGGAAGCGGTCCGCCACATCTCGCGCAACAGCGAAGCGTTGATGCGCTGCGGCTTTTTGTTGCCGCGCGGCAGCAGGTTACCGGACAACCGCTGGTAAATATCGGCTTGCTGGTTGCGGTTAAGACCACCCGCCACGCGGCCCCAGAAGATCCACCAGTCGATCTCGCACTGCACCTGGTTGCCATGCGTGAGACCGGCAGCGAAGAGCCGCCGCGCCTGCTCGATGCGGAAATCGTCTCCGGGATAACCGAAGCCCGGGCGCAGACAGAAGCCACAGAGATTCAGCCAGCGGATTTCGTAGGCAGGGCTCTTCTTGCGCCCGTCGGCCACGGCCAAAAAGGCGTCGGCCATCTGGCGGATCGCGGAGAGGGGCCAGGAATTCTTTCCCAAACCCATCGTCTGTTCCAGCCGGGCGGGGACCTCTTCGGGCGGGACCGGCGATTTCGCGGAAGGCGTAAACACGGACGAAATCAATTCGAGGGAAGACTGCAACGCCTGCTCGCTGACAACGGCCGCAGCCTTTCGTTCGGCCGGCTGTTCGGCGGCAGCTTTGCGCAGCTCGAACTGGAGCCGCCATCGGTTCTCGCTGATCTTCGATTCGCACCAGGTCTCGAGCGTTCCGATCTCGGTGAGCCGCGCTCCCAACTTCACCGGGATCAGCCGCTCTTCCGCCTTCTTGCCAAAACGGATGACGGCATGCAGTGGGGCGTGAATGTGCAAGCCGGCATGGTCGGCCGCGAATTCGACAAGGTCGCCGAGCTTGTCGTCTGAGCGGGTGAGCGAACTGTAGAGCCGGAACGATACGGGGCGGTTCGCGACCAGTTGCAGCGCGTCATTGTCGATCTCTACGGTTGCGCCTTCCTCGGCGCCCCGCGGGACCAGGCAGACGGCCGCGATTTTGCCTTCGCGCGGCTCGCCGATGCCGATGTAATAGGTGCGCGGCAGACCGCCTCGCACCAGCACACCGCTACCGGTGGCACGCACGTAGGAGTAATACGCCGCGCCGCGCGCCACGGCCAGGTCCAGCTCGGAGTTTTCCAGGATTTCGGGGCGCTTCCCGTACCAGCGGCCGACCACATCGGCGAGACGCTGCTGCAGGATCTCGGGGATGAAGAAGCCGCCGTTGAAAAGCACAGCATCCGGCGCCTGTCCGGCGCCTTCCAGGAACGCGTTCAGATGGCGCGTGATGGCAGCATCGGAAACATAGGGCAGGCCCAGTTCGCGGAACAGGCTGCGCTTTTCCTCCTTCGGGGCCTCGCCGCGCTCGGTGAAGGGCAGGAATCCTTCGAGCGCCAGCTCGAGCGCCTCCTCGCGCCGGATTTCGCTCTTCAGCGTTTTCCCGATGAGCGCGGAACCGGAGCCGAGCACGGTGATCTCAACGGTTTGCCGGGCCGGATCCGTGAGCAGGATTTCCTTGGCAGCGGAGCACTGGCGCCGCAGGCCGCTCCGCTGGCGAATCGAGAGCTGCGAACCGAGCTTGGTTTCCACCAGCCAGGCGAAGGTGAGATCGAGATTATCGCCACCCAGCAGCAGGTGCTTTCCCACGGCAGTGCGCGTGAAGTTAACCAGATCGCCTTCGCGCGAAACACGAATCAGGCTGAAATCGCTGGTGCCGCCACCCACGTCACAGACCAGCACAATCTGGCCGTCAAACAGCTTTTTGCGCGACTGCGCCAGATTGTTGGCGATCCAGGAATAGAAGGCCGCGGCCGGTTCTTCCAGCAGGGTGAGCCGTTCGATGCCGGCGTCGCGCGCGGCCATCACGGTCAGCTCGCGAGCTTCTTCGTCGAAAGACGCAGGCACGGTAAGGACAATATCTTGCTCGGCGAGCGGCGTGGCTTTGGTCTTGTCCCACTCTTCTCGGAACTTCGCCAGGTATCGGGCCGAGACTTCCACCGGAGACAAGACACGCCCGGTTTCCGGCGAATCCCACGGCAGAATCTTGGCCGTGCGGTCCACGTCGGGGTTCGAGAGCCAGGACTTTGCGGAATGGACCAGGCGCGTGGGCACCAGGGCGCCCTGCTCCCGGGCGTAGACGCCTACCGGTTGACTATCTTCGAGAAACAGGAACGAGGGCAGAGTGCGGCGCGGCTCGATACGGCCGGCGGCTACCAATTGGGGCGTCTCGAAGATGTGGACGGGCGGAAAATCGCGGTCTTCCGCCTCGCGCTCATCGATGTAGGCCAGGGCGGAGTTGGTGGTGCCCAGGTCGATGCCGATTTTCATGTTTTATGCCGTCGCTACTCGCTCACGCACGTTGAATTCGAGCTTCCAGCGGCGATTGTCGCGCGCGACGCACCAGAGCTGCAGCAGACCTGTTTCCGTGATCACGGTCTCGAACGAGACTGGCACCACTTCGGCCGACGACTCGCCGGCGCCGAACGTCACTTCCATGGGGGACAGTTCTTCGAGCTCGCCGCCAAAGTCTTCGATGAGGTTGCCCGGCTGATCGTCCTTGCGCGTGACCGATGTAAAAAAACGGAACTCCGCGGGCTCGCCGACCACCAGGCCGAACTCGCGTCCGGGAATACGCACGTCCGTGCCTTCTTCCATGCCGAACGGCACGACTGTAAGCGCCTTGAGAGGGGCCGCGAAGCCGGGAGCGGCGGGCATCGCGCTCTCGATTCCGACGTAATAGGTGCGGGGCACCCCGCCGCGGATGCGCACGCCGCGACCGCGCCGGGCCAGGCCGTGATAGGCGGCGCCGCGCGCCACGGCGTGCATCAGATCTTCGCCGCTCAGCGGCTTGACCGGCTGCATGCCTTCTTCCGCCAGCCACGAGTTGAGTGTGCCCAGCAATCGCTCACGCACCAAGCCGGCTTTAAGAACGCCGCCGTTGAACAGCACATGGGTGGGACAGGCGAGACCGCTCGGACCGCGGCGTACGGCGCCGTGCTCGGCTGTGGCCGCCTGCTGGCGGAGGAAGCGCGCCAGGTGTTTCGTCATAGCGGGATCAGCCGCATAGGGCAGGCCGATTTCCTGCAGGCCGGCCCGGCGCTGGCGGACGGGCATGTCGGAGCTGGCGACGGGGGGAAGAAAGCCTTCTGTGAGAATGCGGTCAATGTCTTCGCGCGGGAGTGTGGCCTTGATGGTGCCACCCACCAGACCAGTGCCCTTCCCCAGAATGGTCACGGGCGCTTCGCTGGCTTTCGATCCGGGAGCCAGCAGTTTTTCCTTGGCGAGACGGCAATTGTTCCACAAGGTCTGCAATTGGCGGCCATCGAGGCGCGTTCCCTTTTCCGCCAGCCGCTGCGACACCGCGCCGGCCAGCGCCAGATCGATATTGTCCCCGCCCAGTAGGATGTGCTCGCCCACAGCCACGCGATCGAGCGCCAGTTCGCCCTCGCGCTCGGTGACGGCAATCAAGGTGAAATCGGTAGTGCCGCCGCCGATATCGACCACCAGGATGAGATCGCCGACCTGCACGCGCTCGCGCCAATCGGGATGGCGTTCGATCCAGGCATAAAAAGCGGCCTGCGGCTCTTCGAGCAGCGTGAGGTTTTGGTAGCCGGCTTTTTGCGCGGCTTCGAGCGTCAACTCGCGAGCTACGGCGTCGAACGAGGCCGGCACCGTCACCAGAACCTGCTGGCCGGTGAACGGGGCGTCCGGCATGCGATGATCCCACGCCTCGCGCAGGTGCTCCAAATAGCGGCGGCTGGCAGCCACAGGCGAGATTTTGTCCACGCCTTCGGGCGCCCGGAATGGGACCAGCGGCGCGGTACGATCGACCCCCGAATGGGAGAGCCAGGATTTGGCAGAAGAAACCAGGCGGCCGGCATTTTCAGCGCCGCGCTTTTGGGCCAGGGCTCCGGCGACAAAATCACGGCCCGGATCCCAGGGTAGCGCCAGGGAACCGGCCGGAAAATCGGATTCACCGGGCAGGTAGAGGAATGACGGCAGCAGGTCTTCCTCCCGCACTTCCCCGGGGTTTGTTAGCTGCGGAATGTCCATGACCTGCACATTAGCCGGCGCGAACGGATCGGCATCCGCCCGAATCTCCGCGTAGGACAGCGCGGAATTCGTGGTTCCGAGATCGATTCCGATAACGTATCTGGATTCCAAGGCGCTCTACTCGACTTCAATTTCGGCGGGCGCCAGAACAGCAGCATCCTGTTTCGCGGCAAGCGCCGGCAGATCGACCTTCACCGCGCGCCACCCTTTGTGCCGCAGGATGCCGCCCGGGGGCGGCGTTGCCGGCACATTGCCGATGAACTTGACGACATTCGGGTCCTTGGAAGGCGCTTTTGTGAACGTACCCTCCACGCTATCGATCACTGGTTGTAAGGTGACGTAACGGGTGACGGCATCGCGGCACTGATTATGCAGCTCGCGAACGGCTGCGCCAACTTGGTCGTCGGAATAGGATGTGATGTCTTCCATCAGGAAATCGATGAGGCGGGAATCCCGCTGCAGAATTCCCAAAATCTGGAGGGCTCCATCGGACGTCTTAGCGACGGGGGCGGCCGGAGCGGCGGCTTTGGGAGCGGCGGACTGTCCCCCGGCGGAACGCCGGCTCAAACCCAGCTCCGTGATGGCGGGATCCGAAAGGCGGCCTTGAAAGAGAATGTTGAAAAAACAACGGAACGCGAGAAGAATACGGTTCAACGGTATAGCTCCAAAACCTAGAATAGCGTGCCGACGAGCTTGCAGGTGATTCCGAAGTCCGTTGACCGCTTGGCTTGGTGCGATCGCGGTTCCGTTGTCGGACACAGAACCGCGATTGCCGGGAGAGGATTACTTTAGCGATTTTGGGATCGGCAGACTAGTCGGAACCGGCGGCCACCGAAGCCGCTTTTTGTTCCCGCCGCGCTGCCCAATACCGCTTCATTCGTTCAGCAACCAGCTCACGTTCTTGAGCGCCCATCGATTTCCGGCCGCGACGGCTCCGCGGCGTGGCGCTACCCGCCTGAGGGGACTCGAGAGCCTCCAGCGCCGCAATGCTGTCCTCTACCCTGGCTTTTTCGACGTACAAGTTTCGAATAATTTCGGTCAGGTCCATTGGTTTTCTGTTTGGACGAATGTACCGCTTCGTACACTCGTTGGAAGCGTGAAAGGCAGATTTGGAAGATGCGCTTCCGATTGATTGTGCCCTAAGAACCCTGATTTCCACATAGCTCAAACGAGCCAATTCGCAGCCGAATCAGCGGGAATGGATTACGGTAGCGCGGCGCAGCTGTTCCAACTGGCGGCGGGCGATCTCGGCCCAGGGGCCGCTGCGGTCCAACTTCAAATAACATTTCCAGTGGTGCACAGCCTTTAGCGGGTCTCCGGTGCGCTCACAAAGAAGCGCCAGGTTGAAATGAGCATCGGCGTATTGCGGATTCAGCGCCAAGGCTCGGCGATAGTGGTCGAAAGCTTCATTCAGGCGGCCTTGTTCGTCGTACAGATTGCCGAGATTGAATTCCGCGAGGGGGTAGGCGGGGTCGGCGGTGATGGCATCCTTGTAATGGCGCTCGGCCTCGGGGAATTTGCGTTGGCGATAATAGATCGTACCGAGATTCACCAGCGCTCCAGCGGCCTCGGGATTCAGCTCAACAACGTTCTCATACGCCTCCAGGATCATTTCCATGGAGGCGCCGCTCTCCTCCAATGCCAGCGCCTTTTGAAACCAGGCTTCTGATTCGCGCAGCCGGTTGGCGGAGCGCTTCCGGGCCGGAAAGTCCTTCACGCCACCCAGCTCGGACACATCAAAATCGAAGAGGATCTGGCCGCTCACCGCCTCCATCTTCTGCCCAGCCAGCCGGACCGCGATCTTTTTCCCATCGGAAAGAATCCGTAATTCCGAAAGCGGCTGCTTGACGCCGTCGAGTTTGCGGCGAAGCGACTCCACGGCCTCGGCGATTTTGCGCGGGCGAAAGCCTTTTTCGCGCAGCTCGAGGATGGTCCGAATGGCGATCAGGTCGGAGAAAGAATACGAGTTCGCGGCCGGGAGCAGAGAGCCCTGCTCCCAGGTTTTCAACTGACGCTCGGTGAGACCAAACTGACGGCATACTTCAGCCCGGGTGTAAGCCTCGCGCGGCGCCTTCAAGAGCACGCGAACATTTTAACGTGCCGCGGTCTGACGGGGCGCGATTTTTCGAGGCAGAAGCATCAGGGCGGTTCCGTATGCCAGCAGAGAAAAGACAAGCGCGGTTTTGTTGTCCTGGCGCAGGTCGACCAATAGCAGCCGGTAGGCACCCAGGGCCATGACCAGATAGATGAGAGGTGTGAGCGACAAATGTTTGCGGGGGGAGCCGAGCCAAGCGAGCAGTACTGCTGCCCCAGCAAGCACTGCCGTCCGCAGCGTAGCGCAAAACGCGTGGGAGGCGTGAGCGCCGAATGCGGCGTGAAAGGCGGCAATCAGCGCAGCCGCGGCGATGCCGGCCGCCAGCCAAAGCGAGGTAGCGGCTAAAATCGCGCGGAGCAGTTGCTGCCCGGACCCGGCGCGAGCGGCCAACGCATAACATCCTAAAGCGATTGCCGCTCCGCCGAGTAGGGGCAGGATGGCGGCGCGAACGTCACGGGCACCGAGCAGGATGCCGGTCGCCTGCGCAAACGCGCCGGAGGCCACCAGAGCGAGCAGCAGGTATCCGAAGGCGTGCCAGCGGAACAGCGGCTTGGCCAGGCTCATACCAAGGACGGCGAAGCCGGACCACGCGACGGTAAGCCAAGGCGCCGGCAGGGCGACTCGTGCCGCCGTCGCGACCAGGAGAAAACCAAACGTGGTGTACACACGGAAATTCCTCTCTTTTCCGGCGGACCCTGCCGCGTAGCAGAATGCTCCGCAAAGAAGGCATACGGCCGCGACCGCGAGGGCAATCCGCGGATCGCCCCCGAGCCGCAGACCGCCGCCCACAGCGACGAGAAATGCGACTGCGAGCTGGCCCGTCTCAAACGTGGTGAACGTTGAACCGCGAAATAGTGTGCGCACCAGAATGCTCGCGAGATAGATTGCGGGAAGCGCCATTTGGGCGGCAAAAAGGCTGGGACGGGAGAACGGCACGTAGGAGGCGGGAAGGCCGCCGTTGCCGGTCAGGAGATACGTCGCAAGCAGGATGGCCAGATCGGCGGCCGCCGCCGTGAGCCATCGCTCACTCAGCCAGTGATCGAGGCAGGCAGAGATCTCGACAGCAGTTGCGATCGCCAGCAGCAGAAACAGGAAGGGGACGACATCGTGCGAGCCCACCAGTAGCGCGGCAGCAGTGAGTACTCCCGCCAGCGTGGCGATCGTCGACACGGTCAGAAGGTTCTTGCGCCACGAAATAATCAGCCCGAATACTGTGAACAACAGCAGGACAGCGGCGGCTGTCCAGGTGGAGATTGCTCGGAAGCGGATGGTGGATTCCCACAGGAGGGGTCCGAGCACCAGCGCGGCGGTAAGACTGTAGAGCACCGCTTCCGCGCGCCGCACTACGGGAGTGCGGACGGCCCATACCAGCCACAAGGCGGCATAAAAAATCGCGGCGAACACCCCTGGTTTTTGAGGCAGCACCTGGGATTCAGCGAGAGCGCGCAGAATATAAGCTCCGGCCATGCCAAGCAGGGAAAGCCCGAGAGCGGGAATCGCCGAGACGGTTTCCACCCAGGCTGTGTGCGCGGGGCTGACGGCGTCGCTGGCAGACAGCTGCGGAGCGGAGCCGGTCTCGAAGCGCTGCTCGAGAAGCACGATGCGAGCTTCCAGTTCCCGTATTCTGCGAAGAAGCTGGTCCTCATCCGCCCGCGCTTCGGGCTGCGGCATGACGCGCTCCTCAGACTTCAGTCGTCTGCTTCTGCCAGGGTGGCAGCAGTTTCACCAGCACGAAGAACAACACGAACGGCAGAATCATCAGCGCAATCGCGGGCAACAGCCCTTCGCGCGCGGCGAACTGCACTTTGTACGTGGTATAGCCGAGGAAACTCTTCGAGAAGAGCTGGCCCCCGATCACGACATTCCAGCGCATCGCGAAGATGCCGATCAGGGTGAGCGAAGCCGCCGTCACGTACAGACTGCGGCGTACTGGCTCGGCGAATTTCCAGAGCTGGGTGACGGCCAGCAGACATAACGGCGCCAGGGTCCCCAGGAAGATCTGGACGAGCACCTGCGACGTCCAGAGCCGCGTATGCACCATGAAATCGAGCGAACGGAAGGATTCGTCAGCCTCGTAAGTACGCTGCATCAGATCCATCATCTCGAGCGAAAAATCGATCACAAACGTATAGAACAGGTACTTGGCGACCGTGTCGACACAGCGCATGTCGATCGGCGTTTTACGCAGCTTCATCGAGATCACGTAAAGGAGCAGAACCGCCGCAATGCCCGATGTCATCGCAGAGAACAGGAACACGATGGGCATCAGCGGAGTGGACCACCACGGGTTGGCTTTGACCGATCCAAAAATGAAGCCGACATAACCGTGAAGCAGGAACGCGGACGGAATGCCGATGACGGTGACTACGTAGCCGACCTTGTCGTCGATGCGGCGGCTGGCCGGACTGATGTTCTGGGAGCCGAGCGTGAGAGCTTTGTAGATCCATCGCGCGGCGCCCGTGCGGGACTGCGAGAAATTCACGATGTCTTCGCGGTATTCGAGCCAGACCTCAACCAGCAGCACCACCGTCAGATACCAGAGATAGACGAAGCCGAACATCGCCATGGCCGAAGAGCGGTGCGGGGTGAGGTACATCTCGAACGAGCGCTCGGGGTGGCCGAGATGCAACTGGAGCGGAAGTGGCGCGACGAGCAGAAACGCCAGAGCGGTGAGCAAAGCCAAACGGTAGGTCGGCCGCACCGCTTCCACTTTGAACACGCGCTCGAGCGAGGCCAGAATAAAGGCGCCCGCCACCAGCCCGGTAATGTAGGGATACAAAACGATCAGCAGGCTCCACTGCAATTCAACTTCGTTGGGATACATGAAGCCGTCGACACCGTTCATGCGCGCACTCCTTTACCTGACCGCACCATCGAGGCTTTTGTAGAAAACCTTGGCTTCCGTGGCCATATACGGTTTCAGAACCTGGACTTTGTTGTTGCGCAGAAACTCGTGCACCGGGTCCTGGGGATTCTTCAGATCAACCAATTGCCGCGCGCCGGTGGGGCACGTTTCGCAGCAAGCGGTAGTAAGGCCCTTGGTGATGCGGTGATAACACAGCGAACATTTGTCGGCAATTTCCTTTTGCGGGTGAAAGTACCGGCATCCGTAGGGACAGGCCTGGATACAGTAGCGGCAGCCCAGGCAATAATCCGGATCAACCAGCACCACGCCGTCGGGACTGATGAATGTCGCGCCCACCGGACACACCTGCGTGCAGGGGGAATCGGCGCAGTGATTGCAGAGTTTGGGCACGAAGAAGCTTTTGACACCGGCGCTGGTGGTGGGCGGAAACGCGTCCATGGCGCCGTTGGGCGATTCGACCACCGGGTGGTCGCGGTCTTCCGTTATCTGGTAACGTTCCACCCAGGTACGGAAGTAGCCTTCGGGCACATCGTTCTCTTTGGCGCATGCCCGGACGCAACTGCCGCAGCCGATGCATTTGTCGATGTCGATGATCATCCCCCACCAGTGATCGGCCATGTGGTAGGTGTCGCCGGGGCCGGGGGCTTCGCCCATTTTGTCGAGCGCGCGCGCCGCGGTGCCCGTCAACACCAGCAACTTGCCGAATTGCATCAGTAGGTCGCGGCGTGTGGTCTCCATGGGATTCCTTACAAGTGCGGATTGTGGGGCTGATGGCAGGTGTTGCAGGCGAGACCGGCGGAGTGTTCGGCGGTCACGACCTGCGGAAAAGTCTTTGGTTTAGCGGCATCCTTCTCGTGACAGCGGCGGCAGAGTTTGCCGACATCGGGCAACACCGGTTTGAGACTGGCAGGATCGTCCGCGTGATTCGCCTGGGGGCCGTGACAGGCTTCGCACGAAACATGAGCGTGCCTGCCGGAAGCGCGCGCCTTGGCCTCGTCGTCATGGCAGAGGACGCAAGTGTCCTGACCAGCGAAGGCAGGCGGCCGCTGCCGGATGAGATTCAGCGCGGCGGGACGATAGTGGCCATATTGGCCGAAGGCCTTCGGAACTACGGCGCTCCGAACAACCAGGAAAACAGCCAGTCCGGCGAGCAAGACTGCCGCCGGGCGGACGAGATGTCCGGCATCCCGAAAAAACCGCATCATAGTCTCGCGTTGCGGCAAGATGCACGTGCCCAGCCAAGGCGCCGCCGTTCCATAAGCGGTAATTGCTTCAATAGGTTGCAGCAGATCGACGAATACAAAGCGCGGGGTTCCTGGGGTAAATCACCCAATTTGGGGCAATCTGGTGTGGAATGGCTAGCTTTGCCGCGAAAAGTACTTGAAATCCGTAGCCGAGCCACGGTAAGATCGAGCGTGGCCTTGATTCGCCCGATTCGCTCCGCCGCTCCGCAGCCCATGGAATTGCACGAGCTGGCCATGGACAACTTGCGGTATATCCGGCAGGCGATGGAGCGGGCGGGCTCGTTTACCGCGGTTCCAGGATTGGGCGGGACGCTGATGGGCTGCACGGCGCTGATGGCGGCCGCGCTGGCTGCCCGGCAAGGGACTGCGGTACGCTGGCTGGCGGTTTGGATGGCGGAGGCCGGGCTGGCGCTCCTCATCGGAATAGCCGGGACAGCGCACAAATCGGCGCGCGCGCGGGTCTCTCTGTTAGCAGCACCCAGCCGCCGTTTCCTGGCTGGCTTTGTTCCGGCGATGGCGGCAGGAGCGTTGCTCACGATAGTGTTGTACCGGGGCGGCGCACCTGCATTCCTGCCGGGAACATGGCTACTGATGTACGGCGCGGGCGTGGTCTCGGGCGGAGCGGCTTCGGTGCGCGTAGTACCTCTAATGGGCGCGTGCTTCATGGCCGCCGGCGCGGCAGCGCTGCTGGGACCGGCTGGCTGGGGCAATCCGCTGCTAGCGGCCGGCTTCGGGGGCCTGCACATTATTTTCGGAATTGTGATTACGGTGAAATATGGCGGCTAAGACTAACGCAGCGCGGCGGGAGCGCAAACCGGAAGCCGGACCGACCGGAATCGCGGCGGGGGCGCCGAAACTGGACCGGCTGATCCACGAACGGTTGCGGTTGGGGATCCTGAGCGCGCTCTCGGTGAACGAATCGCTGACCTTCAATGAATTGAAGAAACTGCTCGATACAACCGACGGAAATCTGAGCGTCCACGCGCGCAAACTGGAGGAGGCCGGCTACATTGGCTGCGCCAAGTCGTTCGAAGGACGCATGCCGCGCACGGATTACCGTCTGGCGGCGGCGGGGAAGCGGGCGCTGGAGCGGTACTTGGATCATATGGAGGCCCTCATCCGAGCGATGCGGGAGCACTGAGCCATTTTTTTTATGTCTCTTAGCTTTAAATTACAAAGTACTCTTCATATCGCGATCATCATGGACGGCAATGGGCGGTGGGCGCTCAGCCGCGGGTTGCCGCGTATTGCCGGACATCGCGCCGGCGCCGAAGCCGTGCGCCGGGTGACGGAAGCCGCGCCTGGCTTGGGGATCGGCGCGCTGACTCTATTTGCGTTTTCGGCCGATAACTGGCGGCGTCCCTCCGGCGAGGTCGCCGCGCTGATGGAACTGTTCGGGCGGTTTCTAGATTCCGAAACCGAACGCTGCCTCACAAATGGTGTTCGCCTGGAAGTGATCGGGCGGCGCGACCGCCTTGACCCTTCCTTGCGCGATGCCATTATCCGCGCCGAACGCACCACCGCGCACGGTGCGCGTCTCCGCTTACGCCTGGCTGTCGATTATTCCGGACGGCACGCGATCTTAGATGCCGTGGGCAAGGCTGGGAGTGTTGACCGCGACAGCGTCGATCGCGCCATGGGACCGCCCGTCGATCTATTGATCCGTACCGGCGGCGAGCAACGGTTGAGCGATTTTCTGCTGTGGGAATGTGCGTATGCGGAACTAGTTTTTTCCCGCCGAATGTGGCCGGATTTCAATGCTGACGACCTGGCGGGAGCTGTCCGCGAGTTCCACGGGCGCGAGCGCCGGTTCGGCGGCGTCCCTGCCATCTGTGCACCCAGGGAAAGCTCCTGGTTGGACTAGCGAGTGATCCAACGCACTCCTGACGGGTTCCCAAGCCCAGCGGTGTAAAGGCTCGCACAGCAGCGCCAGTCGCCTCCTGACAAGTCGGCCCCCCTCCCACAGCGCTCTGGCACGCCAAATGCACTCCGAAACGGTGTTCCGGATATCTCTATGAAAGAACGAGTGCGGTATATACGTTCCCTATTCACTGAAACTTACCGGGAGTGGGACAAGCACGACGCACAGACCCAAGGGGCGGCGCTGTCCTACTTTACCGTGCTGTCGCTCGCTCCCCTGCTTGTCGTTGCCGTGTCGATTGCCGGCATCGTGTTCGGCAGGAAGGCGGTGCAAGGACAGCTCATCGAGCAAATGAGAAGCCTGGTCGGCTCCGGCGCGGACGCAATACAGACCATGCTTGCCCATGCTCAATCCCCGAGTTCCGGCATCATCGCGAGCATCATCGGATTCGTCGTGCTGCTGTTCGGCGCTTCGGGCGTGTTTACGCAATTGCGCAAGGCCCTGAACCGGATTTGGGAGGTGAAGCCGAAGGAGACGAGCGGGTGGCTGGGAATTGTGACCAGCCAGTTCTTCTCGTTCACCATGGTGATCGGGATTGGGTTCCTTCTGTTGGTGTCACTCGGGGTGACCAGCTTTCTAACGGCCCTCGGAAAATTCGCGGGAAACTATTTGCCCGTGGGGCTATTCCATATCGCCAATATAGTCATCTCATTGGCAGTCGTTACCCTCTTGTTCGCGTTGATTTTCCGATTTGTCCCCGAACAAACATTGCCGTGGCGGCGGCTCTGGCCGGGATCGTTCGCGACGGCAATTCTGTTCACCATTGGAAAGTACCTGCTCGGTTTGTACCTCGGCCGGGCAAGCGTCACCTCCGCCTACGGGGCGGCCGGCTCACTGGTCGTACTTTTGATCTGGGTCTACTACTCAGCTCAATTGTTTCTTCTCGGGGCCGAATTTACGCGCATTTATGCCTGCCGGATCGCGGGAATCTGTCTGAACGTAGCATCTCCGGACAAACAGGCCGGCGAGCAATCCAATGCCGCATCGCCACAATGGCCGTCCCAAGCCGCATAAAGGAAATGGACTTTGGAGAAAGGATCGAATTATGGCAAATCGCGAACCGAGTTTCGCACAACTATTCCAGGATGCATTTTCGAACATTGGTGAGATTATTCGCTCCGAGTTCGTGCTCGCGAAAGTAGAGGCGCGCGAAGAAATCGGGAAAGCGACCAAGGCGGGCGCCGCGTTCGGCGCCGGAGTCGTCCTCGCGCTGTACGCGCTAGGATTGCTGCTGCTTGCGGGCGTCGCAGCGCTGATCCTCGTGGTGCCACCTTGGCTTGCGTTCCTGCTGATGGCCGCATTCGTGGGCGCGATCTCTGCAGTGATGATCGAAGCCGGGCGGCACCGATTTCATGCGGTTCGTCTGAAGCCTGAAAAAACAATCGCCACGGTGAAGGAAAACTTGCAATGGGCGAAGCATCATACCGAATAGAACAGCACATCGAGGCTCAACGCGAGGAACTGGACAAGAACCTCCGGGAGATTGAGAGCCGCATCCGGATGAGAAGGGACTACCTGCGGAGGAGAGCCGCTATTATCGGCCTGGCTCTGTGTGGTGGAATGTTGCTGGCCGTCCTGGTAGG
>CAZKQQ010000138.1:0-18006 GCA_964554945.1 uncultured Solibacteraceae bacterium
GCATCCGGCGCAGATCTTCGAGGATCATCATCCTGATAATCAGCAATCTCACTCTTCTCTCTCACACAGAAAGGCGAGCGAGGAGCATTACCTTGCCAACGCGCCGGCGGGTCGCTCGAATCCGGGAGCGGCACGAGTTGTTTACGACGTGGCACATCCGCAACCCTGGGGTCCGATTCCGGCATTGTACCTGTGGACCAAGTCTATCGCCGCCGGCATGCTGATGGTTCCAGCGCTGCTGTTCGGTATCTTTGCGCCTGTTGATCCAAATCCTGGCGGGCGGCTTCTTTTTACGATCATCGATCCCGCAACTGCTCTGCTTTTCCTAACTATTACTACGTTGCTGCTTATTGCGGATCTGCATCGTCCTGAGCGCTTTTACTACATACTGGTCAAACCTAATCCGCGTTCATGGCTGGTCGTAGGAACCTGGATACTAATTCTCTACTCCATAACGGCCGCGGTTTGGCTCGGGTTTGGTATAGCGCTGAGCAGCGCCGTGCGTGCGCCGATCGTGGCCGCCGGAGCCGTCGCCGGAGCGTGTGCGGCCGGCTATTCTGCTTTTCTTTTCGCACAAGCGAAGGGACGCGATATGTGGCAGAGTCCGCTTTTTCTATGGCACCTGCTGGTACAGGCGATTGTAGCGGGCGCCGCCGGCCTCATAATAATGTTGGTGTTCGATGGGTATCCTCATATCGCCGATGCTTTCGGCGGCGGACACCGGGTTATGGCGGTGAACAATCTAATACTAGTTTGCGCACTGCTAGTCAGTACGCTGATGATGATAGGTGAATTCACGCTGACAGCGTTCAGCGCGGATGTGTTATACGCGGCAGAAGCCGTACTGCGGGGCCGCCTGCGTAATCTGTTTTGGTTCGGCGCCCTGCTGCTGGGGACAATCGTGCCTGGCGGGATAATAGTGTATCTGCTGGCGGTGCAGAGAGTTTCTCTGCCGCTCGACGTAGCGGCCGCAATCCTCAGCCTGGGCGGATTACTGATTTTTGAGTACGTCTGGATCGTCGCCGGCCAGGCGGCACCATTAAGTTGAGTGGAGATCTGAGACGGAGCCCAAAATATAGACAGCCGGCTGAGTAGATCCTGCCCCATAAAGAATGCCCGCCAAACATGGGCAGAGGAGGCAGGATGTCAGCACGCGGACCGCACCAGCGGTTTTTCTCGCTCGCGGCAGCTTGGCGATGCGCAGCGCTGCGTCCTGTCAGTCATCCGCGCTCAGCTTAAGATTTCGGAAAACATCTGCAAGGTCTTTGGTGCTGAAGTGCCTGTCGGTACGCAGACCGTCCGTCCGGCCGTTGGGTGTGTTAGCGCAGATGCTATAGAGATTCTCATATTCAGGCGAGGCCGCAACATCTCTTGTCTGCCGATCGCCCTGAGCGCTATATTTCTCCCGATATGCGGGATGGCTCCGCTACGCCCTCAATGCGTATAAAGGCGCTCCGAGCGAAATTGCCGAACACGAAAATTGAGTTCGATTCCGGAATAGACCTGAAGTCCGCCGCGAGTCTGGCCAAAAGCTCCGACCTCGCCATCGTTTTTGCCTATCAGTGGCAATCCGAAGATATGGACCTGGCAAGCCTGTCGCTTAGCGGCAATCAGGAAGCCTTAATTGAGCAGGTAGCCGCGGCGAATCCTCACACCATCGTCGTGCTCGAATCGGGGACCGCAGTCACCATGCCGTGGCTCGACAAAGTCGCAGGTGTAGTGGAAGCGTGGTACGCCGGCAGTGCAGGGCATAAAGCACTGGCGAACGTACTGGTCGGGGACGTCAATCCCAGCGGCAAACTTGCCATCAGCTTCCCGAAGAGCGAGAGAGACCTGCCCCATCCGGCCATTCCGGAGCTGCCGGCCCAAGGATCCGGCGCGCTTGCCATGGACTACACTGTGCGCTACGAGGAAGGTTTCGCAATCGGCTACAAATGGTATGAAGCGGAGCACAAGAAGCCACTGTTTGCATTCGGCTTTGGGATGTCCTACACGTCCTACATGTATTCCGATTTAAGTGTCGATTCAAACGCGAAAACGGTGCGTTTCACCGTCAAGAACACAGGTAAGCGGGAAGGCACAGAAATCGCGCAGGTGTATGCAAACCTTCCAAAAGCCGCCAACGAATCCTTCAAACGGCTGGTTGGTTGGAAGCGAGTCACGCTCGCACCGGGTGAATCGCAGACGGTCACAGTTGCGATCGATCCGCGAGTCTTGCAGACTTTCGACGAAGCGAATGACCGCTGGAACTTCGCACCAGGCGATTACGGAGTGTTGGTCGGGACATCCTCGGACAACACGCCGCTTTCAGGCCGTCTTCTGGTTCGTTGAAACCGACGTTTGCAAGCAGAGAGAGCAGCGAGGCGCCGCACCAAACATCCTCCCAACAAGCGAGGTCCTGGGGGCAGTTGTCCTTAGAAAAGCGATTGCATGAGATTCGCAAGCAAGGCGGGTTCGAGTGGCGCGGTTCTAGGAATTCTCCAATCGTAGAAGCGCCAAACAGCGGTGTCCCCGTTTAAGCAATAGAATAGTGACTGGTTCCGAATTTCAAAGTGTTCCAGCATTTTCTGGTTGTAGGTGCGGATCTCGCCTTCAAGCACGTGGGGCACGAGGAACTTCTCGGTAGAAAAGAGCTGAATTGTGGCGCGGAATATGATCTGCAGTTCGCGCCCTTGAGAGCTGACCTGGATCAGGTTCGCACCAGACTCGCGGAACATCTCGGGGAAATATGCCTGCGGGGAGAGTTCGATCTGCGAATGCGCGAGCTTGCTGTTCAGCGATGAGACGAACTCCGAGCAGATCTGGTGAAGCTGGCAGGCGCCCTGCCGGCGCAACTCGGCGACCTCTTCTGCGTTCACCAGATAGCGCTCGGATTTTCGTGAAGCATCGATCTGTCTTGCTAACCGGACAATTGGGTCATCGGGGGGCATGGGAGGTGGGGACTCCTATTATATAAGACCGGGCATCCGGAGTTCGCCATGCTGAAGAAGTACGGCGTCCGCCCCGCGCTTACCATGTGAGAGGGCGCATAGCAAGCTAATAACGCCAGTGGGTCACAGCTTCTTGATAATGTCGCTCGCAATCGCGCGTTCGACTGCCTTGAATTTTTCGTCCAGGGCTTTCTCTTCGGCGTCGCTCCCCTTGCTGCCCAGGTTTTGCTCGCCTGTCCACTTAGGGTAAATGCCGCCGAGATGGCAGGGGACGCAGCTTGAGGTTCCGGAATGCGATGGGAAACTTTTGATACTGAAGCCGGAAGTTTCCTTGCGGAAACTTCGCATCGTGAATATCCAAAGTGGTTTCTCCGTTCAGTATTACCACGATGTGATCCCCATCAACTGTGATTTGATAGCGATTCCATTGATTGGGCTTGAAGTTGAATGGGCGGGCGGTCTTCGCGGTGCCCACGATGGCCCCCGTGTTGTAGCCGGCCGGCTGCTGCCTCCAGATCTGCACTTCATATCCTCCGGCTTCATTGGGAGAATGCACGAAAACACCGCTATTCGTATCTTCACCACACATAAATTCGATGGAGAGGATGAAGTTCTCGTAGCTCTTGTCCGAAGTCAGATAGCCGGCAGGCTCTCCGCAGGGTGTCAGGAGCCCATCCACAATCTCCCAATGAGAGCCGCCCTTGGGAACAGGGCCCGATTTCCCCAATGCCGTAGAACAGGGCGGGGGATTCGAACCGACTTGGGCCATCGCACCGGCCGCCGGTGGAGTCGGTTGCTTCGGGGCGCTACCCCCATTCGCCGGAGCACGGCCTTCCGGCGAGGCAGAGGAATGCCACCCGTTGAGCGTCTTCCCGTCGAATAATAGTTGCCAGCCCTCTGCTTTCTCCGTGGCAGTAAGAGAATTCATCTGCTGGCTGTACGACGACAAAGAAAGCAGCAGGAGGAGCCCAGCTATCAGAATGTGGGTTCGCACGTATAACTCTGTCGGAATCCTTTCGGTTCGGGATCGCCTACTGCCCTAGCAGTATACTGCGCATGATGGTACGGCGCACCCCGGCCGGTAGGAGTGCGCCTCGATATCCCATGTGGGTAGCCAACCGGATCCGGGGAGGTACTAGCCGGGAGCAGGATCAGCAAACCAGTTCGATTCCGTATGCCGATGTCACTGCTCGAAAGCCGTCAAAGGCCGATCAGCCTTCCACCGCCGTGTGGCTGGAGATGGTAGCGCGGCTGTACGCACACAATCGCGCTGCGGCATAGTACAGAGCAGGCGCCAGCATTCCTCGAACACGATGAAGTTGGCACCGGCTGCTCCTAACGAAGCGCTGGTGCGGGATTCGGCGGCCCTCGAACCCCGCGTGGGATGCAATACCGTTCTGAGGTGCCCCTTATGGGCCGGCTACCGTAAAGGCGAGCGGCGCCGGTTGCGCGGTGAGGCCGCCCACTGTCCAGGTCTGCTGCCAGTTCCCCACAATGCTGGATGGTACAGTCCCGTTGAGCCGGTACGTGCCGCTAGCATCCGTGTACCCTACGTCGGCGGCATAACCCGTCTCGGAGAGATGCACGACGGAGAACGGTGGCGCCCCGGTGATCAGCAGCGAGAACGAATTTCCGACTGTCAGTGTCGATGTTGAGCCGGTCACGTTGTCGATAATCTGAGCCCTCGGAATACCGAGGTAGGGGCTGTCAGAATCGGAGAGCTGCCCGCTCTTATAAACCGCAATACAACCATTCATGCTGCCGCACGTCAGCTGACCAACCGTCGGGCTGCCATTAACGGCGCCAGTGAAATTCTGGTCGCCCAGTGGAATTGCCGTCGGCGCCGAAGTATATGTTTCGGGAACAAAGATCAGATTGTGCTTGGAATCCGCCGCGATGGAATGGGTGCCAGTCGACACGGGGATGCTCTCGATGAGCACGCTGCTGCCATCGATGACTCCGAATACGGAGCCTCTGTTGAGCGTGGATCCCGACGGTTTGGGCGCTCCGCTCGAGCCGGTGTAGTAGCGGTTATCGCCGGCATTGTAATACACCTCGTCAGAGCCGGTAATGCCGGCCACCTGGGCATAGTTCTTAGTTTTTCCATTGATAACTAGCGTCGTTGTGCCGGCCGGGAAGTTGCCGGGCGTGCATCCCAACAAAAGATTGCCATTCGGCCCCACCGTCGCCCCGTTTGGTCCGCACGAATTCAGCGGGACCACACCGACGTTATTCACCGGATCGAATGCGCCCTGAACCGAGGCGTGTGACCGCGGGTCGGTCACGAGCAGGCCACCGCTGCAGGTGATCGGGCCGGAATTCTGGCCGTAGTTGCACCCCTGCGGGTTATTGGCCATCGTCGGAATCGAGGTGTAAAAGCGCTGCGTCTGCGGATCCCAGGCGGGTTGCTCGATTCCCAAGCCAAACCCCGGCGGCAGAATCGAAGGGTCCACCGTAATCTTCGTGATGATGGAAACGTTGCTGCTGGGCGAATCGCCGTTGGTGGCAAAGAGAGTTGCGAACGGAGGGTCATCGGCGTTGTTGGCGCCCAGCATCAATGTGCCGTCGGTGGTAAGCGCCATTTCATCGAGACGGAATGTCCCACCCGTCGAGATTACCTGCCTGGTGGGGCTCCCCGAGGTATCCTCGAGATCGATCACGTGCAGTGTGCTGTCGCCATCGCCGGCATAGAGCCAGCGCCCGTGCGACGTGACGCCCGCCGGACCCGAGTTGGCATTGTTAACGCCTGTGCCGGCTTTGTTAAGCACCACCCCCTGAAACGGTTTATCAGCGCCCACGGTCCGCGAGTAAGTAAGCGTATTGGTGTTGATCACGTCGACGCCCTTGCTTGAGCGATCGCCCAAATAGTATTCCCCACGATCCGGATTGACGAAGCTGATGTCGAACGACGTTATTGGGAATGGCAGGACGATTGCCGTCATACACTGAGTTTGGGTGTTCGATGGCGCACCGGGCCCGGTGCAGGGCGCAGCCATAGCCGTGGCCGCTATCGCCAGCGATCCAACCGCCAACACTGCCGGTGCGAGCGTGCCTCTAAAATACATGGGCGAATTCGATTGAGTTGACACTATCCCCTCCTAAGTTTTGCTGATTGGTCGTCTATCCCGTGTTTCTGATCCACGCCCGAGATTACCCGTATGGGTTTCCCGGGCGGGGCGCCATGATATCACAATCCGCGGCTCGAAGTATCGCGAGTATTCTGCTTGTCCCAGAATTTCCTATTCATTACAAGGTGTGCATGGCGAATTACAGAGTTGGCGTGACATCAGACGGTTAGCAGCCTTGTTACGATTGTCGGAGCGTGCGACTTCCTCGTTCTTTTGCTTCATTTGCTCCTCACTCTGATGCGGCTGGCGAAGCCCGGAGGCTTCCGCTCTGTGGTCGCCGAACCTGTCTTGATCCGGCATCAACTCTTAATCCTGAGTCGCGGCCGTAAACGCGCCGCAACCTGCATGGCCGCGATCGCCTCATTCCCGGTCTGTGCACGCTTTTCATCGGCCGGACACGCATCCTGCGCTCGGCGATCGTTTTAAAGCCTTCTACGCTGCGGAGTCTCCACCGTCTGCTGGCGAAGCGGAAGTATCGTTTGCTGTTTTCTCGCCGAGGCGCCCGCGCCGTCCCGGACCGAAAGGGCCTGGCAGAGAACTCGTTGACGCCGTCGTGGAAGTGGAGGAGTCCGGGTTGGGGCTGGCCTCGAATCGCTCAGCAGATCTCAGTGGCATTTGGCGTCGTCGCCGATAAGGATGTGGTGCGCCCTATCCTCAGTGTTCACTACCGGCCGGCGCCTGGTAACCACTGGCGTCGTAGGGCAAGTGTTACTTCTGTACCGGAATCAGCGCCGGCGTGGAAGTGATCCCGCCGCCACTGGAACAGGTCACCGGCTGGTCGCCGTTGGCCGCGCTGGCGGGAACCTGAACCGTAAGCTGATACAGCCCCGCGCTGCCCGGCACCACGCCCGCAGACGTCACCGGGGCGTCCGCCCCGCCAATCGTCACTTGCTGTGTCCCCGTCAGACTCGCCGCCACCGCCGGAAGCTGTCCGGGAACCAAACCCGGATTCGTCGCTCCCAGACCTGTGCCGTACAGGATCACCGTCTCTCCGGGCGCCGCGGGAGCGCTCTTGCTGACTGCATTGCCGTTCATGTGCGAGGCCGCCACGTGCGTTCCGTCCGCCGTAAACAACTGCGGCGCGTTGGCCTGCACGGTAATGGGCATCTGAGTGCTGATTCCCGCGGGGTTTCTCACCTGCACCTGAACTGTGCCGGGCGTTAGGTTGCTGGGTAGCAGGAAATTCACCTGCGTCGGGCTCACGTAGCCCACGTAGGCGAGTCGCGGCGCGCCGGTCAGAATCACGCTCACGCCATCCAGCGAAAATGGAATTCCGCCATTTAAGAAGTCACCGTCGCTCCATGCGCGGGTCGTTGCGCTCAGGTTGGTGCCGTACACTGTCACCCACGAGTTCGGCGCCATCGGCCCCGCCGCATTCGTGGCCGCGCTCACAATATGGCCGGCTGTGACCGTCGGCGCTGCCGGAATCGCCGCCGTCAACTGCACGCTCGATGTGTAGATCAGGTCGCCGCCCGGCGTGCCATCCCCATTGGCGGCATTTCCTGCCACGTACATGGTCACCGGCCCCGCATTCGTCGCGGGCGGTGTCCAGTCGAACTCGAACGTGGCGCCGCCTTTCGTGCCAATCCGCGTCCCCGCCGACGTGTGTTGTATAAATTGAACTCCTGTGGAGCACGGCTTGGGCCCGGTGTCTTCGCAAATCACCTGCGTGAAGTTATCCACCGGCGTCAAATCGCCGGCCTGCCCGTTGGCCAGATCGCTGTTTAACCTCGCGGATAATTCGAATCCCCACCGCTGCTGTGCCGGATCCGCCACCTGTACGGCGATTCGTTG
This sequence comes from uncultured Solibacteraceae bacterium, assembly GCA_964554945.1. GTDB lineage: Bacteria > Acidobacteriota > Terriglobia > Bryobacterales > Bryobacteraceae > PSRJ01. The sequence goes on from CAZKQQ010000138.1 coordinate 7,853, forward strand.
CTTGACGCCAGGAACGTACACCGGTCCGCTTTGCAGTAGAATTTTCACGCTGCCGGGGCCCGAGTTAAGCGCGCTGGTCGTATGGCACAACGTGCAAGCTTTCGCGTCATCTCCGGGGCCCGCCGTGACCCGCGGTTTTGGACCGTAACTATGACCGAATAGGCCCGCCGGCGCCACGCAGGCTATCATCGAAGCAACAATATAGGCACGAGATCTGTACATAGTTTTCCAGCCTAATGAATCCGCCCGTCTGAAGTTGTTAAAACCATGTAAAATCTGGCTCGACCACGCAGGGTTGAGGAATAATACACCACGGTGCCGAGTCTTCACATCCCGCCTTCACGCTTTTGCCAGATTTTTTTGCGCTCACAAAGCAAAGGCCGAATCGTCAAATCGGTGTCGTCCGAACTCTTCCCTGTCGTTCGCCAAAAATACGTCGGCCGACCTCGCGTTACGCTGCAACACGTTGATAACGGTGATGCTGGCCACCGAGTTGCGGAATCTTGGCAATCCTTCCGACATTCGAGATCAGCCGTCCGTGCGGACATTGCTTGTCCAGCCCTAAATGGGTCTTCGACCCGTGGTAGTAAACGAAATATGAAGTCACGGTCCGCTTGAGATTCCTCGCGTTCAGAATCACGAAATGGTTCAGGCATTCTCTGCGGATGGAGCCGATCAGGCGTTCGGCTGTATGGGTTCTGCCAGGGACCCTTCGCGCCTGTTGCGCCGGCACCCGATCTGCCAGCCCACTTTGACATTAAGCTCGTCAAGCCGGATCGGGAAAATCTTCCGCTCCTCGCGATAGGATTACGATCCAGCACGGGCCGATAAGATTGGGGGTGGCCGCCTGTAGGCGCCGGATTCATGGCACCCTGACGAGAGCCACCCCTTTGTTGCGATCCTTCGATGCTAACTACTTGGTGTGCACTACCAAGATGGCAACGGTGTTGGCCGGGACCAGTGGCTTGCCACCGCTGACATCCTGCAGATAGAAGGTCGTGCCATCCGCCACCCAGGGGCCGGTTTGAGCCGATCCGCTATTGCCCTGCTGCGTGAACAGGGGACCGTTCGGACTCCCGACGTGAACTTCAACGACGCCGGCGCTGGGTGCGGACCATGTGAGAGTTGTCGTCCCATAGGTGGCGCCTCCCGTGAGGGGTATGGGGTTGGGACTGGCGGTGAAGATGGTCGGGGCAGGTCCGTTCGACCAAACCTCCACGCCGACTCCCGTCACCGGCACAAAAATCTGATTGTTGGTGGCGTCGGCCGCCACCGAATGGGTGGTCTGCGAAACTCCGGGCGCCGGCACCGTCTTGCCGACGGTGAGCGTCGATAGCAACTGGTTGGCGTTGGCATCGACAACACTCACGCCAATGCGATTGGTTGCCCCGGTGCTTCCGCCGAAGTACACATGTTCGTCTCCGGGGTTAAACCAAATCTCATCGCCGCCCACTCCCGAGATAGTCGTCAAAACTCTACCGCTGGCGACATCAATCACGTCGCCACAGCTAGTCATGAGGCGTTGTCCCGGCGTCAAGACCAGCCCGGCCGGCCCGCAGGTCGTCGGAATGGTGCGGGTGATGCTCATGCTCACCGGGTCGAGCTCGTCAACCTCGCCCTTGGCGTTGGCCGCGGTTGAAGGGATCGCGATGTAGAATTTGCCGGCAGCCCCGTTCCAAACAGGCTGCTCGATGCCGCCCGTGGATTGCGGGTTGCCCGCCGTTCCATCGTAGTTGATTTTCTTTACCACGGCATAAGTCGTCGTGGAAATGAAGCTCACAAACGGTGGAGTGTCCCGGTCATTGGCAATTAAGATAAGGTGATGAACACCGTCGTACGCAACCTCGTCCGCCCGGGCCGTTCCGCCGGTACTGATTGTATGGGTGATTGCAAATGTGTTCGAGTCGACCACCTGGACGTTACTGTTGTTGTCACCGATCCAGATCTCGTGCGCCCTGGGAATCGCAACCACGCCATTGCCTGGGGCCGGTAAGGTCACGGCGGTGACAAACTGAGCATGTTCGGTGTCGATCACGTCAATTCGCGGTGCGACAGGAGGGGTGGCGGTGGCGTTGCCGCGATCGGCCAGGTAAAATCGGCCGTTCGCGGAATCGACCCAACTGATGTCGTTCGCGGCGAGACCCCCAGGAATCTGAATGGTCGTCAGCATTTGATAGGGTGCCGGCTGCGCTGCCACCGCAACCGTGAACAGGCCCAGTGTCAAGCAACCGAGTAAGCGGATGGACAGGGGATTCGTGGCTTTCATTTAGTGAGTTCCTTCCTCAGTAAGGTTTAGTGTTCGGTTCCCTCGCCTCATGAGATCCCCGTGTGCAGCGAGGGCGTCGCCGAACCGGCAGGAAGTATATCGAAAGCGAGAAGCGGTTTCCATGGTAAGGGAGCACAGCGTAGGGAATCGACACACCACCAGAGCCGAAGATCCTTATTGGTTTTTTCAGCGCAACATCGGCCTATTTGCTGGTGCGAGCCTTGCCTGCCGCGAGCGCTACGGCGCGCGTGGCTTCCGTGGACGTGACAGCCCGATTCTCTCCGAGGTGGCGTGCGGACCAATGACACGCAAGGAAGTTCAGCAAGTACTAAAAGCGAACGTCGGGAAGACGGTCAGGGTGACCAGCGTTGGTGGCGAATTCTCATCGGTTTCACGGCAGGTCTTGCCGGACAAGTTCCGTCCATACTGCCGCGCGCATGTGTCCGCACCGATCGTGGCCTGGAATACGGATCCCTTCTTGCTCATGGCCTTCACGCGACATCTGCATTCACCGGTAAACGACTCACCTCTCTCCGGATCCGGTTTCGGCTACCCCAGGTGTTGAGCGCCTGCATGATACCAAAGCCGCTGCCGCGCAGCAGCGGCATCAAGCCCTGCTGGAAACTACTCGGCTGCTGATGTCCAGAACTTGACCACACACTTGCAGATGCCGCGAGGAAGCACCTCGGCACCGCCGTGCGGCCCTACGGCTTGACCGACTTGACAGTTAAATAATTGATAAACCCGTTGACTTGCTTGAACCAATGCGGCTGTCCTGCGGGTATGACCAGCACGTCTCCCTTTTTTAGGTTGTAGGTCTGGCCATTTGCGATATCCTTCGCCGTCATCTGGCCTGGACGCGTCGGCTTGGGATCAACGGCCGTGCCGCCCACAACGATGGTCGCGCTGCCGTCCATGATGTAGAAGATGTCTGTCTCCTTCTCGTGGATTTCGATGTTTCCGTTAGCCGTGCGCCGGTCCGTCTGCACGCGGTATGCCTCACCGGGAACCAGAGGGTTTCCGCCCTGCTTCCCAAAATTGTCAAGGACCCGTTGGCTGTCGACGTAAACCGGGCTTTCGGCAGCCAGCATCCGCATCCCGCAAAGAAGTGACGCGGCCAGCATCACCACGCGAGCCGCTTCACAGGGAGAAAATCTATGGTCAGTCTTCATCTGGACGGCGTCCTCCTCCACTTTCAGGCTTAGAACTGCATAATGCTACCCGCAGGAGAGGCCACTGTCAACCGGCGAGACACCGGAGAGGCTCCAGAAATCTGCTAGAAACTCCAGAGTGGCAGGCAGTTCCCAAGCAAACGTCGGGAACTCAAGTGCCCGTATTGGCCAATCCACGTAAACTCTCGGCCGCGATTTGCCGCCAGCGACAAGTCCCTTGGCTGATGGCAAATTTCCGGATACACTGTTGCGAGGGATATCCCTAGCTAGACAAGTTGCGTGCTCAGCAACGGGGCGTCACTCCGCTCGCAGTGCGCCGCTTGCCAAAGTCGGGATGCGTCCGGCGTCACTCCGAGCGTGACGGCTCCGGCTTTCGGACGAAGCGCCAGTCGCGAGTATAACGCGCTCCGTTCCAGTCTCTGCGGACGGGCCGGGAAACTTTCGAAGTGTTACCTGGGTTCGCAGGTCTGCGCGGCGCACCCATCTCCTACACACTCCTACACAGCCGACGGCTTGCGGTACGTCTCGATTGCAGCGGGGCTCCTTGTTTGCATTCGCCGTAGACGACACCGAGAGAAGTTCGCCGCGAACCGCGTATTGTGCCTGTATGCTCTTGAATTGAGGCGGCTGCTACAAAGCCCCTCTGCGTTTCCTTAGAAATTCCTCAAGTTGAGCTCATTGACTCTGATCCAATAAAAGCGCATCTCTAACTCATTGCGCGGGGACCGTTCGCTCCGAAGTGGCGGGGACAGGAGCAAGCAGGGGATTGTCAAAACATCGGATACCCGGCAGGAGGCTGCGCCATGCAACGCTTCATCCCGGACGCGATCGATGATCGCAAACTGTTTACCGGTTGCCCGTGAAGTGTCCTCGCCGCCTCGATGCTTGCTTGACAAGGAGGGATTTACGATGTTTCGCCATTTTCACCTCGCTCTGCTTCTTCTTGCGATTGCCCTGTTGTTAACAACCCCGGGTTCCGTTCGAGCCCAGGTCAGCACGGCCGATATTGTCGGCACTGTCACCGATCAGGCCGGCGCTGTGATCGCCAATGCTGCCGTGACGGCGGAAAACCTGGACACTCGGGACAGACGTACGACGTCCACCAGTGAATCCGGCGATTTTTTCTTTAATCTTCTGCAACCCGGGCGATACACGGTCTCGGTCCAATCCAAAGGGTTCAAGATGTCCAACACCAGCCTGACGGTGTCAGCGGGCGACCGGGCCCGCGCCAGCGTCGAGATGCAGGTCGGGGATGTGGCGCAAGCGGTGGAGGTACAGGCTCAAAGCCCGGCATTGCAGAGCGATTCGTCAACCTTGACGAGCGTGTTAGCTGCGCAAGCCGTGCAGGACCTGCCTTTAAACGGCCGCAATTTTGTCACCCTGGTACAGAGCACGGTGGGTGTGGCCGCCGGGCCCTCGAATTCGATCTTGAGCGGCACGCGGCCGGATGAGCGCCGCCAGACGGCTAATGTCATTGCCAATGGTCAAAACGAAGTATTCAACAACCAATTGATCGATGGCATGGACAACAACGAGCGCGAGCAGTTCACGCTCATGATGCGGCCCTCGATCGACATGATCCAGGAAATCAAGGTGGACACCAACAACTACCCGGCTGAAGTAGGCCGGGCGGGTGGCGCTGTCATCAATCTGCTGACGAAGTCTGGAACTAACGGCTTTCACGGCGGCGTTTACGAGTTCTTGCGCAACGATAAGCTCAATGCGAACGACTTTTTCGCTAATAAGAGCGGCATTCCGCGTCCCGAGTACCGCCAGAACCAGTTTGGTGGTTCCGTCGGCGGTCCCATCAGGAAGGACAAAACGTTTTTCTTTGCAGATGTCGAAGCACTGCGAATCGTCCAGGGCGTTCCTACCGGCCAGATCTTCACACCCACGCTCTTTGAAGAGCAGAACCCCGGCAACTTCACCGATCAGCCCGGTGGGATCATCATTCCGCCCTCGCAGCTCGATCCGGTGGCTCTGAAGTATTGGAAGTTGTTTCCCGCTCCGAATACCGGAGCACCGGGCTTCCTGGGAGCCAACTACCTCAACAACGTGACCAAGACTTACAACAGTACGACGTACGACGCACGACTGGATCACCACTTCTCGGATAAGACCAGCATTTTCGGGCGGTTCTCCTACAATCCGACCTATAACTCACAACCCGCCCTTTTCCCCGATGTCACGGTCGACTCGGTAAAAGTTAGCGCCGGCGGAGGAATTTTCCCGGGGCCTTCTGAGGCTGATTCGCAGGGTTACATGGTGGACTTCGTCCACATCTTCACGCCCACGCTTCTCATGGAATTAAAAGGCGGTTTCACCAGGCTCTGGCTGTACACGTCCGCTCCGAATCAAGGCACGAACGCCAGCCAGAAGTTCGGCATGCCGAATACGGATGTGAGCGACCAGATTTCCGGGCTGGCGACGATTGACATTGTCCCAATGCGCGGTGTAGGCAGCAGCTTCACCATCGGCGACGACCGGTTCGTTCCCATCCTGGACATTAATAACTTGTTTCAGCAACAAGGATCGATCACCTGGACCAAGGGTTCGCACAATATCAAGACGGGGGCAAGCCTGATCCGGCGCCAGGTCAATTATTATCAGAACACGTTCGGCTTGGGATACTTCCGCTTTACTCAAAGCGAACTGATCGATCTGGAAAACTTCCTGCAGGGAAAGCCGGACGAGATTCAACGCCAGATTAATCCGAAGCGCCAGTACTTCCGCTTCTGGGAGCCGGCGCTCTACATTCAGGATGACTGGCGTGCGAAACCCTGGCTCACTCTCAACCTGGGATTGCGCTGGGATCACTTCAGCCCAATCACGGCCGCGCAGGGAGAGCGGTCCAACTTCGATCCGGTGTTGGCCGCGCAATGCACACCGGCCAGTTGCAACCCGTTTCGCGTCGGCGCCACGGCGGGCGTAAAGTCCTACTGGACGAACTTTGAACCCCGGTTTGGATTCGCTGCGACGCCGCGGCCGAGTTTTGTCGTCCGTGGCGGTTTCGGCATGAGCCGCTATGCGCAAGACTACGCGTCGGGATCGATGAACCTCTACAATCCGCCGATTGTTCCTCTCAATCTCGATTGCTTTCCAGCACAGACCGGGGCGTCCGCTTGTCCAGCCGGTAGCGGGTTGCTTTTCCAGGGTGCTCCTCCGGTTACGATTCCCACAATTAACAACCAGCTCCCAGGCACGGTAGGCGCGCATGCGCTCGACTACCCGCAGGCTTACATCATGCAATGGAACTTGACCTTCCAAAAGCAACTCGGCGCGCAGGTTTTCAGCGCGGGGTATGTCGGCCAGGTCGCGCGCCATTTGCAGTACGCTCCCAATATCAACATTCCGCCGCCCAGCCAACTCGGCCTGGGAGTCTATAACCCCCGCGTCTTTGCCGGCGTAATGCCGAATTTAGCTTCCATCAACTACTACACGGCGACCGGCGCATCGGAATACAATGCCATGCAGTTGTCGTTCGAGCGGCGCTACGCGAAGGGCCTCACCGCGAACTTCAATTACACGTTCGCCCGCAATCTGACCAACATTTCCGACGGCGGCACCACGGGCGCTGCCACGGTGGGCGCGATTCTTCCCAATAACCGGAGCTATGACTGGGGCAACTCGGATATCGGTATCAAGCACCGGATCTCGTTCCGCGTGAACTATGAATTGCCTTTCGGAAAGAGCGGCAGCAAGCTGACAAAGTTCACTTTGGGCGGGTGGCAGGCCAACCTGCTGGCGTTCTATCAGTCGGGAGTCCCGTTCACGGTTCTCGATACCGCGACTCCGGTTCCGTCCAACGTGAGTAACCTGGTGACCACGGACCGTCCCAATCTGACCGGTGCATCCTATGTCCCGGCCAATCAGGACTACAACAATTGGATTAACGTCAATGCATTTACTCCGCAGCCTGTCGGAACCGTCGGCAGCGAAATGCGCTCCCAGTTGTACGGTCCGCACCAAAGAAGCGCGGATGTCTCGCTGTTCAAGGATTTCCCGATCCGCGAGTCGATGAAGCTGCAATTTCGCGCGGAAGTTTACAACATCACGAACACGGAGAATTTCGGCCAGCCCAACATCAACATCACCAAGTGGAGTTCAACTCTTCCCGGTGTTGGTACCGGCGCGCCCGGAGCGACTCCGGTTCTCGGCGCCGGAGGGTTCGGCCAGATCACCGGCTCGAATTTAGCTCTCAACCCGAGGCAGTATCAATTCGCGCTGAAGTTCATGTTCTGACATGAGGCGGCTGTCCAAGGCAACCGTTTTTTTGGCTCAGGCCTTGGTGGCCGCCGCTTTTGCCCAGGAAGTGCCGGCCGGCGTGGACCTGCCGCGATCGGCCGCGCCGGCTCAGAAGAACCCGCTCGATACACCAGCCGACGCGGAACTCGGGCGCATGACCTTCGTCACCCGCGGCGGTTGTTCGTATTGCCATGCCAACGACGGCACCGGCGGCCGCGGCGCCAATCTCACGCTCGGCGAATACCGTTACGGCGGCTCCGATGCCGAGTTGTTTGAGACCATCCGCAACGGAATTGCCGGATCCGACATGCCGCCGACTCGCGGACCCGACCCGGACATCTGGCGCCTCGTGGCCTTTGTCAAGCACCTCGGAAGCCAGGGTTTGGACGAGAAGGCCCCCGGCGATCCAATTGCCGGCAAGATGGTTTACGACGCCAAGGGCGGATGCGCAAGCTGCCACTCGATCAAGCAACAGGGCGGAGTCATCGGCCCCGATCTCACACGCGTGGGAAGACGCCGGTCCCTGAAGTATCTTGAGGAATCGATCGTCAGCCCGGAGGCCGATCTGCCTCTGACTTACCGCGCCGTTCGCGTCATCACCGCTTCCGGCGAAACCGTAACCGGGGTCCGGCTGAATGAAGACGATATCTCCATTCAGTTACGCGATATGAAGGGCAATCTGCGCGCCTTCCTGAAAGACAAAATCAAAGAGATCCAGCGCGGCAAGCCTTCGCTCATGCCCTCTTACCGAACGGCGCTGGGCAAAAAAGAAATCGAAGATCTGGTTGCCTATCTGAGCTCTTTGAGGGGAACGGAATGAGGAGGCTGATTCTGATCGCGGCGCTGGCCGCCGCGTGTAGCTGGGGTCAAACCCTGTCGGCGAATTGGGAGGAGTTGACTGGTCCGGACTTTGTCAGAGCCATCCAGCAGGCCAAAGGTGTCTGTCTGCTGCCCTTCGGAATTATCGAGAAGCACGGCCCGACGGGTCCGATGGGCACCGACCTGTTGAACGTCCGTTATGCCACTTTCGAAGCAGTGAAACAGGAATACGCGATTGTGTTCCCCGAATATTACTTCGGCCAGATCTTCGAAGCCAAGCATCAGCCGGGAACCATCGCTTACAGCACGCATCTACAATTGGAACTGCTTCAGGAGACTGCCAACGAGATGGCCCGCAACGGCTGCTCGAAAGTCGTGATCATTTCCGGGCACGGCGGCAATACGAATTTGATTCAATTCTTCGCGCAGACGCAATTAGAGACTCCCAAAGACTGGGTGTTGTACGCCATCATGAACGGCGCCCAAGCGGGCGGTCCCGGTCCTTCCAAGCCCGGCGCTGACGGTCATGCTGGCGAAGCGGAAATGTCGAACGTGATGGCGCATCGCCCCGATCTGGTGCACCCCGACCGGGCGCCGACCGAATCCGGCGCCGATCTCAAGCGCCTCGATCTGCCCACCGGCGTCTACACCGGAATCTGGTGGTACGCCAGTTTTCCCAATCACTACCAGGGTGACGCGGCCGGAGCCAACGCCGTCCGCGGCGCCGCTTTGATGCAAGCGCGGACCAACGGAATCGCCAACGCCATTCGCGCCATTAAAGCTGATACCTCAGGCCCGCGGCTGCAGAAGGAATTCTTCGAAGCCTCCAAGCACCCCATCGACACCAAACAATAGATGCCGCGCATGAATCCACATTCCGTCTTCAGAGTCGCCGCCGCGCTCGCGGGCACCTGGCTGTCGGCGCAAAGCCTGCCGGTTACTTACGACCGCCTCTTGCGTGCCGATCAGGAGCCCGGCAACTGGCTGATGTACTCCAACACGTACAACAGCTGGCGCTATAGCCGTCTCGCGCAGATCGACACCGCCAATGTCGGGCGCTTGAAGGTCAAGTGGGTGTATCAAATGCGAACTGTGAATAAGGTCGAGACCACGCCGCTGGTGGTCGACGGGATCATGTACGTGACCCGCCCCGAGAACGACATCATCGCGCTCGATACCGAAACCGGCCGTGCTCTCTGGACCTACGAGTACCGCAATCCCGCGATTCTGTATCCGTGTTGCGGGCGCGTCAATCGCGGCGTGGCGATCTTGGGAAATCGCCTCTTCATGAATACTCTCGACATGCATGTGGTGGCGGTGGACGCGAGAACGGGCCGGGAATTGTGGCGCAGCCAGATGTTCGACTACACCGCCGCCGGAGGCTACGCGGCCACCGGTGCGCCTTTGGTGGTGAAGGACAAGGTGATTGTGGGGATGGCCGGCGCGGAACACGGCGTTCGCGGGTTCCTCGACGCTTACGATGCCGCAACCGGCAAGCTCGCCTGGCGTTTCAATACCATTCCCAAGCAGGGTGAACCGAATTACACGTGGTCGGCGGATTCCGGAGAGCGCGGCGGCGCTTCCACCTGGAATACCGGCTCCTACGACCCCGAATTGAACACCCTGTATTGGGGCACGGGCAATCCGTGGCC
>CAZKQQ010000139.1:0-17906 GCA_964554945.1 uncultured Solibacteraceae bacterium
CGCTGCTACTTCTGCAAGAACAAGTGCCTGCGCACGTTCATCGACGTGAAGACGAGCGTCAGCAACCCCGATTACAAGCCGCCGGCCAAGACGAAGGTGCCGCTCGAAGCCGGGGCGCAGCGGTTGATCATCGCCACTTGCGAGAAGGGGACGGTCGAGAACATCGACGAGATGCGCCAGATTAAGGGCAATCTCGATAAGGTCAAGAAGGAAAATCCGAATTTCGTCGAAGTCGCGGCGAAGGCTGTGTTCCGCGTGCCGGATATGCCGCTGGTGGCCGACGCGGCGCCGAAATTCCAGATCACCGCCGCGCAGAAAAAGCGCGCCGAGCTCATGAAGAAGCGCGGAACGATCCGCATCGGCATGCCGCGCGTGCTCAACATGTACTCGCAGACGCCGGTGTTCACGGGATACTTCTCGTCGCTGGGCGTCAAGGCCGAGAACATCGTCTATTCCGATTTCACCAGCGAGGAACTGTACAAGGAAGGCGCCAAGCGCGGCGCCATCGACCCGTGCTTCCCCTCGAAGCTGGGCATTCCGCACGTGCATAACCTGCTGTACAAGATTCACGCCAAGAAACCGCTGGATATTATTTTCTTCCCGATGATCGATTGCCTCACGAGCGACCTGCACGGGGTGCAGGCCAGCCGGTCCTGCCCCACGGTGGCCACCACTCCGGCGGCCGTGAAGGCGGCGTTTACCAAAGAAGGCGACCTTTTCAAAGAAAAAGGCGTTTTGTTCCTGGACACCTTCGTCAACATCTCGCAGCCCGACCTCCTCGAGCGGCAGCTCTTTGAACAGTTCAAAGACATTCTGGGCTTGTCGCCCGAGGAGAACAAGCGAGCGGTGGAGGAAGGCTATCGCGCTCTCGACCTGTTCAACAACGTCATCATGCGGGCCGAAGCGCGCGAGGTGCTGGAGCAACTGGAGCGCGAAGACAAGCTGGGCGTAGTGCTGCTCGGCAGGCCGTATCACAACGACCCGGGCTGCAACCACGAAATTCTGGAAGAGTTCCAGAAGCTCGGCTACCCGGTGTTCACCGAGGATTGTCTGCCGATCGACGACGATATCCTGTGGCGTCTGTTCGGCGATGAAGTGGAAGCGGGTGACATCCCGCATCCGCTCTCGATCTCGGACGTCTGGAAGAACTCGTATAGCGAGAACACGAGCCGCAAGGTTTGGGCCGCAAAGTATGTCGCGCGGCATCCGAACCTGGTGGCGCTGGAGCTGTCGAGCTTCAAGTGCGGCCACGATGCGCCGATTTATAGCGTAGTGGAGGAAATTGTCGAGCACTCCGGCACGCCCTACTTCTGTTTCAAGGACATCGACGAGAACAAGCCAACGGGTTCGATCAAGATTCGCGTGGAGACGATCGGGTACTTCCTGAAGCGCTACCGCGAAGACATGATCAAGAACAAGCAGAAGGCGCACACGATCGAAAGCCAGCTTGCGGAATTCGAAGCTCGTCTGCGGCGGGAGATGCTGCGCGAGAAGCTCGACAAGCTGTCGGACGCTTTCGAAACGGGCGCGATGCCGCAGATCCACGTGACCATCGGGCAGTTGGCGGCGTCGAAACCGGCGGAGCCCGTCGAGCAGCCGTACGAGACGGTGTCGGGGGACTGACCGCACACTGTCGAGTGTTGGCGTAAGGTGGCTTCCGTCGCGAGATGGCGCAGGAATTGATCGAAACCAGCGCTCCTATTCCTTCAACAATCGATCCAACAGGTCCACAACACCGAGGCGAGGCGCCCAGCTAAATGCGGCCGACGGGCTGTTCCTGTTCCAGTGGATCCCACTGATACGCGCGGATCATTTCGTCGCGGCTCAGATGCAAGGCCGCCGTCCGCAAAAACACTTCCCGATCGGTGGCAATTGGGATAACGAGAACGCACGCCCATCTCCGCCATTTCCCAAGCAAAGCCAATCAGTTCGAACCGAGCCGCGATTTTCTGGTCATCGGACCTGCTCCGCAGCAGGTCCAGCCAGACCGCCATGGCCGCAAGGTCGGTGTCGGAATAAGGGCGCGGGTGCTGCATGCGAAGACTACCAGATCAATGTACCGCGTTTCGCGCATCCCAGCCGCATCGGACGGAGTACGCCAATCAGCCGCAAGCGTCAAGCCGCCCGGCGGCCAATCGCGCCTCTGCCGGCAACCATTCGGATGTGCTCAAGCATTCATCCCCGCGCGCGCAGCTCTGGAATCTGAATAGCTTTGACGCTAACTTAAAAGTAGAAGACGCACTCCACAGGGGGTTCCGTACCAATGTTCACTTACAAGTTTGCTTGTGTAACTTTCGCGACGGCCGCGCTCGCTCTATTTGCGACTGCGCCCAACCGCGCCGCCGCGCAACAGCCACGGCCGCCGAGCAATGGCGGCCTCGATCATGTAGCTCAGCAAGTTCAGCTCGCCGTGCCGTTCGGCGTGGTCGAAGGACAACTCGTCATTTCCGGTCCGTATCTGATCTTCGTCGATGCCCAGCAGCCCGCCGCCTCCTTTGTCATCCCGCGCGAGGACGTGCGAAACGCCAGCGCCGCCGGCGCCGAGTTCACGCTCGACCTCGCGCGTCCCGTGCAGGATCGCGGCGGCGCCACCAACCGACTGGTGTTCCGCCTCACCAATCCCGAAGCCGCCCAGCCTTTTGTGCAGTGGTTCCATCAGACGGCGGCCCCGACAGGCGAAGCCAACCGATCGCCGCAGCAGGCGCCGCCGGGCACTTCACCGGGCACGCTGTCCTTTCAAGTCAAGCACGATCATTTCATCGGCAGCGATATGGGGCGCCTGCTGATTACCCCGACCCAGCTCGCCTATGAATCCGTGACCAACGTGAAAAATTCCCGGCAATGGAGCTACTCCGATATCAAGGAGGTCCATCAGGACGGGCCGTACAAGCTCAAGATTGTGCCCTTCTCCGGCGACGAGTACAGCTTCGAGTTGCTCGGACAGGGGATGACTTCGGACCAGTACCAGATGCTGGTCGATCGCGTCGCCAACGCCCGGCTGTCGCGCCGCTGACCGGCTGGGCGGGGCCGCGAGCCGGGCGCCGAACGCCGCCGCCTACTGCTGCTTCATGCCTCGCTGCCACAGCGCGCACAACGCGGTGTTGGCTGACCTCAACGCCGATCGACGATCGCGGCGGACACCTCAGCGACTAAATCCTCACGTCGAGGTTACGGCGAAGGGAGAATACCAGAGGGGTTTCGACGGGTAATTTCACATTCCGCTTCCCTGTGATTAATGCCGTGGTGGTTCCCGCGGCTGCGCCCGCACCGGCCCCAATCTTGGCGCCGACACCGCTAATCGCTCCGAGAGCCGCTCCCATTCCCGTTCCTCCGCCGACGAGTACAATGTTCCGCTTCTTGTGGTCACCGCTCTTACGAACATCGGCCGTGGTCAGAACCCTGTAGGTAGCGCCGTGCAAGCGAAACGAATCCAGGGCCAATCCGAGGACACCCCGGCCTCGGAGCCGGCCGGACGCTTTCGCCTCGGTGACATGGCCTTCGAACACCGTGCCTCCAGGCACTACGACCCGCCCGTGGACTGTGATTGGAGAATCGAGTGTTGCCGAAAACCGATCACCGGTCCGAACTCGTTTCGTGTCCAGCGTTTCGTCCAGTCGCACGGAGAGCTCTGTTCCAGCAGGCACTATGAGCCTGGGCCTGGGCGCTACCTGATTTCTAAATGGACTTGGCCGCGGGCCGGCATCGACCGGCGCAGGTCCGGATCCTGCCGGCTGCACTGGTTGGCGCGCGGCCGGTTTCGCCGGACGTGCGGTTGCCTTCGATTGGTCCTCTGCCGCCAGCGCAGAGATCACCGGCACAATCAGGGTGAATACGGCAATGGCGTTTCGCGACCGGGGTCGGATGTGGAACATAGGCTATGACGCCTCCTCTCTGAAGTTTTCCAGTATTGGTGGATGTCTTAAATATCGTCTTCGGTCAACGTCGAACCAGTAACCTCAAGTTGACTCTTTAGAGTCTAGCCAGTCCGGAGATCTATCTTTCCATTCCTCCCGTCTTGAATGGAAATCTTTTCAGAAATCCGTGGGCGAACGGGAAATCCCCGATGAAACTAGCTACTTTCCGGCGCAACCGAGGTGATTAGAACGAACGTCTACAATGCATCATCGCCCCTGAAGTCGCGATACAAGCCCTCACTGCGATGACGGGTCGCACCTGAACTTTCTTCAGTAGGAAGTCCCCTCAGTGCTCCAGGCGCAGCATCGCAGGCCGCCTCAGAAATTCGTGGTTACAATTCGCGATGTGCTATTCCCGTTTTGAAGTTGCACTGCCACTGAGGACAGACCGCTGGCGGCACCCTGCGAGACGGTAAACGGCACGACCAGGAGAAATTGCCCGCCGAATTGGGTTGACGTACTACCCGTGTACCATTGACTTGCCGGACTGGCAAGCGAAACGGTCAGGTCGGAAGTTTGCACGATTTGGCCAGATGCCGCGTTGAAATGAAAACTAGCGCCGGCCAGCTCACGTGTATTCGAAAAACCGGTTATCTGTATCTGAAAGCCGGAACTATTTTGGACGACAACCGCGCTTTGAATGAAGGGACCTGCACGGGCGACTACTACGCTGTGATTGGGGCTGCTGGTTGACAGACTCGAACTCACGGTCAGGTTGAGCGTCCCGGCAACAGTACCAGTCTGAAAGGCCAACGCGCCGGACGGGAAAACCGCCTTGGCCGCACCCGCCGGTATGGTAAACGACACGGTTCGGCTACCGGTCGAGAACTGAATCGCTGGATCATCGCGGGCAACTGCCGCGTCCGGCTGAAAGCTCAAAACGACCTGACCAGTGACCTGCTGTGATGCGGGAGATGACAGGACCAGGTCGAAGGGCATCTGAACTCCGGAACCAACGGTATCCGGCACCCCGCTGAAGTTTAAGGTGGGGGACGCAGGCGCGGACCCGATGGTGATTTGAAGTGATTGGTCGGCGACCGCTGAAGATTGATCCGTTACGCGCACGGTGAAGGGGAACGTGCCGGCTTTAGCGGGAGTTCCGGCGATGACGCCGCCTGCGGAATTCAGGCCGAGGCCATCAGGAAGGGCGCCACTTATAACCGACCAATTGTAGGGCGGAGTGCCGCCGCTGGCGGTGAGACTTTGAGAGTAGCCTGTCTGGACGGTGCCGCCCGGCAGGGGCGAAGTCGATGTGATCGTCAATTTCGGTGTGCCGGCCGCTATGGTCAGCGTGAATGCTTTGCTCGCGGTCGCGCCGTTCGCGGCCTTCACTTGCACTGTAAAACTAAAAGTATTGGCGGAAGAAGGCGTGCCGGTAATACTGCCGCTGGAGGCATCCAGGGAAAGGCCAGGCGGCAGCGAACCGGCGGTCACTGACCAGGTATAAGGTGTCGTGCCCCCGGACGCGCTAATCGATTGCGAATAAGAGACACCCACCACGCCTCCCGCAAGCGTAGGAGAGGTAGTGATGGCGAGAGGGGGCGTGCTGGCCTGTACCGTGAGGGTGAAAGCTTTGCTTGCCGAGAGCCGGTTTTTGTCGACTACCTGCACGGTGAAGGCAAAAGCATTGGCTGTCGTGGGTGTACCGGAGACGGTCCCGTTCGAAACATTCAACGAAATGCCGGCTGGCAACGCACCCGTGACAACCGACCAGGTGTAGGGCGAGACTCCTCCCGTGACAGCCAGGGTTTGAGAATAGGAGGTTCCCGCTATGCCATCGGGCAATGGCGATGGGGTCGTAATGGTGAGGGCCGCATTGATGTCCAGAGTGTAACTCTGAGAACCCGTCTGCGACTTCTGGTCCGAGACGGTTACAGTGAAGTGAAAACTTCCGGCCGAGCCGGGTGTGCCGCCGAGAACACCATTCGTTGTTCCCAGGGACAATCCCGGCGGAAGCGTGCCGGCCGAGGACCAAACACAACTACCGGAGCATCCTGCCGCCTTCAAGGTCTGCGAATAAGCAACGCCTACCGTTCCGTCGGGCAGCGAAGCAGGGCTGATCGCGATATCTTTCGCATTCAGGCCAAGGCACGCGAGCAGCGCTCCAAATACTATCGAACCGCGTTGCCGGAATCGCATAAACAAAGCTGCACAGAACCACAATGCATTGAGGGGGCGATCGGGCCAAGAGCAAAAGAGTACCTCTCCGGCCGGATCGTTTCGAACCATACTTGCGCAGTACTTTTGGCGTGGCCAAGAACACATTCAGTGAGACGCGCGCGGACGAGCCATGGCCATGAGGGTAAACTCGGCGGCTGCGCTCCTTCCTCTCTCGTTATAAACGTCACCACTGCTTCGGTTTAGCCAACCGGAGCGAAGTCGCGCCCTTCCGTCCTCGAGGAGGGAACTATTGCAACCCCTTTTGCGTATCGAGAAAGGGTAACGCCAAATTCTATGACAGTCACAACCAGTTCACAGTTGGGTCAAATCCACGCGCTGCTTGCGGATAACGGTTACGAAGTCTCCGAGCCGGCGCCTGACACATTGAGAGTTAGAGAGGTGCAAAGCGATGTGGTCGTCCAGGCGGCCCTGCAGGGCGAGATCCTGTTCTTCTCGCTGACGTGCACCGTAGTTCCTCGATCGGCCATAACGGCAGAGGTGATGAGCCGGATGCTGGCGGCCGAGAACGGCATCTCCACGTCACATTTTCAACTTTATGAAGCCGGCGGCGGAAAGATGGCCGTGACACTAAACAATTTCTGCAAACTGCAGGATATGGGCCCGGAAGATGAGGACGATATCCTCTCGTGCGTGCATTTCCTGCTGGTGGATGTATTGAGCGCGCGGCGCCTGCTCGGCGACCTGCGATCGTAAGGGGAGGGAACGGATATGGGATTCTTTGCAGACTTTTTCAGCCGCCTGGGACGCATCGCGCGAGGTGAAGCCAATTCCCGGGTCGACGCCATCGAGGATGCCACTTTTGAAGCTACCGTCAAACAGACGGTAAGCGATATGAGGACCGAGCTGAACAACGTAGTGCGGGCTTCCGCCGCGGCGATGAGCAATTACAACCGGCTCGACGCCGAGTACCAGAAGTACGTCCGCCAGGCGCAACAATGGAAAGATCGCGCGGGTCTGGCTTTGGACGCCGGCAATGAAGAGCTGGCCCGACAGGCGCTTGGCAAGAAGACGGAATGCGACCGCCAAGTCGCCTCTATGCAGCAAGCCGTCCAGAGCGCGCAGCAGACCAGTGACAAACTGAAGCAGCAGGTGACCGAGCTGAAGCGAAAAATTGACGATGGCGAACGCACCGCCACCACGCTGGTAGCGCGAAAAAATGCCGCCTCTGCGCAGCGCAAAGTGTCAGAAGCCATGGCCGGAGTGGGCCATGCGGATAATGCCTTTTCCGCGCTCAACCGGTTCGAGGAATCCGTGTCGCGCGAAGAGGCGACCGCCAAGGCCTTCGATGAACTGGCCTCCACTGGAAAGGACGACAACCTGGAAGCCCAGTTCGCGCAACTCGGCGGCCACGGCGTGGATGCCGAGTTGGAGGCCTTGAAGCAGGAGCGCCGCAAGAACGCTCCGCAGCCGCCCACGATGGCGAAGGAACTGGCGGCGCCAAGCCGGTCGATCGCCGCCGGACAGACCGGAGAAAGAGCCTGATCTAAGGGGCAGGCGGGGATGGATAACCCGCCTGTCCAGTCCCATGAATACCGTTATCCTTCTCGCAGTTCTGGGCACTCTATTGGGAGTCGTGCTGATGCAACTCTTCAAGAAACCGAGTACTCGGCCAGCGCCGCCGCCGACACCGGATCTCGCGAATCTGAAAATCAGCGACGCCCGCACCGGCGACGTCATCTCGATCGCCGCTGCCGGTGACGGGCTGACCGACCTTGACTTCACTGCAGACGTGCGCACGCGATACGAAGCGGGCGCCTACCACTGGTTCGAATTGAGCGGCACCTATCGCGAACGCCGCGTAGCACTGCGAGTAGCCGGAGACGAGACTCCGGAGGTCTGGATTCACAGCGATCCTCGAAAGATCACCGTGGCGGATCTCGGCCTCGCGGAAGAAGATCTCGCCGTAATGGATGAGCGGCAAAACCCGGAGGATCTGTTCGAATTCGATGGCAAGGACTGGCTGTATCGCCGGAGCCGGCAGGTGAAAGCCTGGCGCGACGGCGCAGCACAGGGAACCGGCTTTTATTATTGGGAATTTGCGGAGCGCCATGGCAACCGGCTGCTGGCTGTGCGTAAGTCTGAAGCCGAGCCGTTTGCCGTAGCCCTGTACACGGAAATACCCGAGGCAGATGTGACTATTTACCGAGGCGGCCGAGCCTAAGCGCCCGGCGAGTGCCGATATCAGAGGAAGTTTGAACCCATGAGCCGGCCCAGTTTGCGAATCCTTGCGGTCATCCTCACGACCCTCATCATCGGGGTAGGGGTTAGTGCCGTTGACCATCTGCCGGGCAGTCTCCGGGCCCAGATCGAATTGGAACGTAGCGCGCTGGCTTCGGCCCAAGGCCGCTTGCACAGCGCGCAGGATGCGGTAGCACGTGAGACCCAGGCCGAAGCGAATCTCTTCCACCGCGTTGCGGGCAGCCGGAACTGGCCGGGCCAGTTCCAGCAGGCGGCCGGACTTCTACAATCCGCCGGCCGCGACATGGACGAGCTGTCGAATCTCGAGAAGCACGGCCACTACCGGGACCGGCAGGAAGCCGAACGTCTGCTGGCCCAGGAGCGTGAGCAGCGCGATGCATCGTTGCGCCAGGCCTCGGCGATTGAGAGCGAGGCGGCGCACTGGATCAGCCGGAAGCAACAACTGCCTGCGGAAGTGCAGCAGATGGATGGTGACTTTGCTGCGGTCCATAGCTTCGACCTCGCTCCGCTCACTAATGCTATTCAGCGCGCCGAGGGCGATTGGCCCGAGAAGAAGGGCGATCTGGAGGCGCGCCTCGCCTCTGTTCGCAGCATTGTCAGTCATTGCGACGAGCTGTGGCAAGCCACTGCCGCGGACCGGCACGAGGCCCAAGCCGGAAGAATCGAGACCCTCGATGCAGGAGCCTTACTGTCGGCGGCCGACGATCTCAAGGCATCCGCAAGCGCTCTACCGAAAGTATCCGGCGACCTGCAATTGCTGGCGGGACAACTCTACGATTCCTGGGACAAGATTCTAGTCGACATGGAAGTTCGGAGGGGCGGACCGAGCCGCGAGTATGATCAGAAGATCCGCATGGTCCGGACGCATCTCGGCACAACCACCTCCGACGAGCGGTGGGTGAGCGTCTCCCCGGCGACTTACGACGCCATGCACAACGACCTCGGCATGGCGATCGAACATAAGCCCGCGGGCAAGTACGATTCGGAAGCCGAACACCTGGCGCAACCCGCGGGATTCGCTTACGTGGCGCCGCCCTCCCAGGGCTCGAATCAATACGGTTATTGGGACCATCGCAACGGCCAGAGCTTCTGGGTGTTTTACGGGCAGTACGCTTTGCTCCGTGACCTGCTGTTCAATCACGGCTACCGCCCGCTGGATCGGGGCGAGTGGGAGAGTTACCGCACCGAGCGCAGCCGGGGGCGCACCTACTACGGCCAGGATGCCGAGGGGGGTGCGAGCGCTCCAAAGTATGGCACGAACGGCACGACGACCCAGGACCGCTACTCCGGAAGCACCTATGCAAAGGGCGGCGGCTTCCGAGACTCGCCCTATGCCACCCGGAGCGGATCGTACCGCGATTCTCCATACGCTTCACCTTTGGCTCGCGACCGGGAAGCCGACCGAACACCGAAGACGTTCGGGCGTAACTCGCGGTCCGACGAGCCCAGAGCCGCTCCACCGCCCGAGCATTCCTACCATCCAGCCCCGCAGCCGAAGCCTTCCCGCTTTCCGGGCGGCAGCGGCGGCCGGAGATTCGGGAGGAGAGGGCGTTAGTATGAGCTTTCGATCGTCAATCAGGCGTCCAAGTCTTCGCGGAATGGATCCGAAACGGCAAAGGGCACCTGGCCTCGTTCGCGGAGACTGGCGCGCCAGTTCTCGAGACTGTTGTTCTGTGAAACCCAGGTTGGGAGCGCCATCAAGAAATGCTCTGACAAGGCTTTGGCATCGGGTTCGTACATGTCTCTCAACTTCCGTAATTCAGATTCCGACAGGAGTTTCGCGCGGAGAGGCCTACCGCACGCGGCCAGCATCTGACGCAGGCGGGCAAAGTCCTCCCGCGACAGGCGGTCGGTTGCCGGGCCAGGTTGGGTCAATCCGAAGGTCATACACAGGTCCGCGAGGGTGTGGCGGCCCATGGCGAAAGTGAGCAACGCCTGGGTCTTCAGATCGTGTTCCGCGGTAAGCATGACCAGCGCAGTCGCATCCATGATCGCAACCATTGCGGTGAGCCACGATTGATTGGGGTGGTGCGACCGGAAATAGCCAAGCATAGGAAAGGAGAGCTGGTTCTCCAAAACTTCCGCGGCCCACTCTTCCCAGTGTTCTAACTGGTCTTCCAGTTTTTCGGTCCGCCGCGTTTCATCTCGCAGTAAGCCCTCCGCGGAAGGCGGCGAGCCGGCGCGAGCGTCCAGCATCGAAATGCGCAATTCCCGTTTGGAGAACGACTGGTACAGCACGGGCAGGTAACCGATCACCAAGCCAAGGAAGCTGATACCCAAGCCTCCCTCGATGGCGGCAATCGCTTTTGAACCGGGGTTCTCAGGGTCTCCGGTCTCTAAAGTGATTAGTGTGGTGGCGCTCAGGTAGAGATCGTTGAAAAGCCTGGCGTCCTCTTTGCCCGGTTGCATGCCGACGGCCCACTGCAATAATCCGAATCCACTGACCAGCCCGACAGCCCATACGGCGAACAAAGTCAAAAGAGATAGCGGACCGTAAATACTGAGAAACCCTTCCCGATGCCGGCCGGACCGAATCCGGCGCGCCGCAGCGGAGAATGGCACCCAAGTCGCGCGGTAGAAGATCCGGGTGATCCGGAACATGTGGCGAGTCCGGCGCGCGAGGACAATTGTATTGAATGCATCGACCAGGATGAGCACGATCAGGCAACTACCGGCGAGCGAGGCTACCAGATGCATGGGACTTGGTTTCCCAATCGCGGTGAGTGGATCATCTCAGCGATCGCAAGCCGGCGACGGTTTGCGAGCGATCCGAAGCACAGCCCTATGCAAGCAGCACCAGTGGCGAGACAAGCGACTCCGGAAGCGAGATTAACCGGCATACGTCCTCTGTGCCGAGCGCAATTCGCTGGTCTGAAGCCAGGCGGCGAACAGTGCGAGTCCCGCCGCTACGTACACCACGCCGGCGGGGACCCACATGATCAGTCCGCCGATTTGCTGGTCTTCGAGCGCGGTCAGGCCCCACGCGGCTCCGCGCCCGCTATAGGCCGGGTACCAGACGCGCGGGGCGAACGTGAGGAGTGCGCCGAGGATGCTGGTGTGGACGGCGGTAGTAAAAATATAGAGCACGCCCAAACCGTAGCCGGCGCGGCCGCGCGCATAGAACAGCGACCACCAGAACAGTAGAGCGGATGCGAGAAAACTGACGTGTTGAGCGGCGTGCACCGGTTCGCTGGAAAGCGTGGCCTGGAAGAGACCCGGCGCGTGCCAGACCCAGAGGGCCGCGGCATGGATCCACCAGGCGGCAAAAGGACGGGACATCCCATGCCACGATCGCTGGATCAACCCGGCTTTCGCCCATTGGCCGATGCCGCGGCGCCAGGAAACCGGCAATCCCCAGAGCAGCGGGACCAGAGGTCGTGACAGCACCAGCAGAGGCGCGGCGCCAAGCATCAATAGTTCATGCTGCGCCATGTGCGCGCTGAAGAGAGCTTCGCCCAGCGAGTGGAGCGGGGAGACCAGCGACACGAACAGGACGAACCAGCCAGACCAGAAGCAGACTGCCTGAGAAATCGAGACGCCGCGGGAGCGACGCGCCCCGCGTGCGTAGAGAAACGAGGTCAGCACAAGGGGAAGAATGACGCCTGCGTCGAAGGTCCAGGATGTCCAGAAGTCATGGGGTTCGAGTGCCGCCCCAGTGTGGGCGCGGACCGTGAAAGGCAGAAGCACTGCTATGGCGAAACGCAGCCAGGCTCTCATTGGCAGCCGTCCAACAGGAGGGTGGGGACTGCTTGAGCAACGATCAGAACGAAGAACACCGCGCTTAGTGTGATTCCACCGATCGCCATTGCCCGGGGACGCGGCCCGGCTGCGGGAGCCCGGAGTTGATGCCACTCGCGCCACGCGATCAGAGCACTTGCAGCCACAATCACGAGCGATGCGGCCGAAAGCACAGCCAACACCAGCCGGGATTGCCACTGACAGACCCATGCGGCCACGGCGAAATTCGCCTCGAGATCGATGAACCAGATCACGGGGCCGGTCAGAATGACCAGCCATAGCAGGAGGGTTCGATTCATTGTGAGGTTCCGATGATGCGAGGAGCCCAGACAATCACGCCATACAAAGGGAGCCAGATGGCCACCAGGAAATACCAAACAACGCTATCGACGTGGACACCCAGGCGCTGCTTCGGGCCACAACGCCCGGCTATGACGATGATCAGCAACACGGCGGTCATGAGGAGGTCGGCAACGACATCGAACGTGTGGAGAAACAGAATGCTCCAGACCACGCTGCCGTGAGCATCCGCGGCCCAGTTGAAATTGAGGCCGCGCCAATCGAGGTATCGAAGGAAAAGGAATACCAAAGCAAACAGCAGGTTCTGGCCGAGGCCGAAGATCATGCCGCCACGGCTGTTTTTCTTCGCAGCCTCGCTCGCGAGATAGGAACCAATTGTGCTCAAGAGGAGAGGGACGAGCGCCCATGTCGCAATCGTAGCGTCGGGGAGACGAGCGCCGGGCGGAGGCCAGACATCGACACCGAGACGCAAGTAAAAGTAGATTGCGATTAGCATGCAGAACATGCTTCCTTCGATCGCACAAAGGATGACTTGTCCCCACCACAGCGGCGCCTGGTTGGAAATGTTGTAGGGCGGCAGTCCCGCGACATTGAGGGCACGCACCGGCGTCACGGGGTAATCTCCACGGGCGGCTTGGGCCAGAACCATCCCACCAGGCCAATGGAGCCCAGGGCGGCAGAGATGAAATACCAGGAAAAATCAAAGACCGAGCCGACCAAACCAATGGAGAACCCGAGCGCTGTCAGCAGGGGCCAGAGGGTGGAGCGCGGCAGCACAAGTCGATGATGCGGCTCGCCATCCATGGCACTAGTGACCAAGACCTCGCGCCGATCGGGACGCATGCCGGTAATCACACCGAATCCGTCGGGATGCGTCCACAGAGGATACCGGTCGCCGATGACCGGCAGGTGCGCGAAATTGTAATTCTGCGGCGGCGAAGAGGCGGCCCATTCCAGAGTTCCCGCCTGCCACGGATTGTCGCCGGCGGCCACGCCCGATTTGAGGCTCTGCACCACGTTCGCGATAAAGATAACTCCGCCGAGTGCGATCAGGAACGCGCCAACGGTTGCCAGCAGGTTGGCCGGCCCCCAGCCCATCTCGGCTGGATATGTATAGATGCGGCGCGTCATGCCGTACAACCCGAGAATGTGCATGGGGAAGAATGTCAGGTTGAAGCCCACGAAGAGAATCCAGAAATCAATTTTGCCGAGCCGCTCGCCAATCATGCGGCCGCTGAACTTGGGGAACCAATGATGAAATGCGCCGAACAGCGGGAATAGGGCGCCGCCAATCAACACGTAGTGAAAGTGAGCGACGACGAAAAAAGTATCATGCACCTGCAAGTCGATCGGTATCGACGCAAGCATAATTCCGGTCATGCCACCCAGTACGAATATGAAAATGAAGCCGAAAACGAAGTGCATAGCGGCGCTCAGGCGGAGGCGGCCTGTCCAGAGAGTTGCGATCCAGCAGAAGATCTGCACTCCGCTCGTGAGGCCAATCATCATGCTCGCGGCCGTGAAATACGCTTCGGCGATCTGGGGCAGGCCGGTGGCAAACATATGGTGTACCCAGAGGCCGAAAGCGATAAAACCGTTCGCCACCATGGACAACACGATCGCGGGATAGCCAAAGACGCCGCGCCGTGAATGGGCTTCGATGATGGCGGAGACCATGCCGAGCGCCGGGATGAAGATGATGTAGACCTCGGGATGGCCAAAGAACCAGAAAATATGCTGGTACAGGAGCGGGTCGCCGCCTTCGGCCGGGTTGACGAAGTGCGTGCCGATAGTGCGGTCGTTGAGCAGGAGTACGGTGCTCGCGAGCATCACGGCAGGCATGGCGAAGATCACCATGAACGACTGGATCAGCATCGACCAGCAGAACATGGGGATGCGATTGAGCGACATGCCAGGCGCGCGCAGCTTGAAAATCGTGACGATCAACTCCGCGGCGACGCACATAGCGGAGATCTCAGTGAACGTAATCATTTGCGCCCAGATGTCGACGCCCTTGCCGGCGGAGTACTGTGGGCCTGAGAGAGGGGGGTAAGCGAACCAACCGGCCGCAGGCATCGTATTGGTCAAGGCGGCGCCGTACAACAACAGACCGCCGGCGACATACATCCAGTAGCCGAAAGCATTGAGACGCGGGAAGACCACGTTACGCGTGCCCAGCATGAGTGGAACCAGATACACGCCCATTCCTTCCATCACGGGCACCGCGAACAGGAACATCATAGTGGTTCCGTGCATGGTGAAAATCTGGTTGTACTTCTGCGGGCCGAGCAAACTGTTATCGGGACGGGCCAATTGCAAGCGCATCAGCAGCGCCTCGACGCCGCCGAGCAGCAGGAAGATGAACGCGGTGATGATGTAGCGCTTACCGATTGCCTGATGCGTGGTGGCGGAAAACCAGCCGGAGATGCCGTGTCCTTCGGACCACGCGACGGCCAGCGCGTGGCGCTCGGCTTCCTCGCCAGCGGCTTCGGTCCGCCGTTCGGTCAGCATGC
Source organism: uncultured Solibacteraceae bacterium (assembly GCA_964554945.1). Taxonomy (GTDB): domain Bacteria; phylum Acidobacteriota; class Terriglobia; order Bryobacterales; family Bryobacteraceae; genus PSRJ01. The sequence continues at coordinate 14,846 of CAZKQQ010000139.1, forward strand.
TCATTGCAGAGTCTCCAGGTATTCCAAAAGCGCTTGCAGGTCCTCGGGTTCCAAGGAAACGGTCGCCATGTGATTCCCGGGCTTAACGGTCTGCGGATCGGTGATCCAGCCGGCGAGATTCCCTTTGTTGTTGGGAAGAGTTCCCGCCGCGAGGGTCAGGCGGCTGGCGAGATGAGTCAGGTCGGGACCAACCTGGCCCGCGGCAGGCGTCCCCTGGATCGAATGGCAGAGGATGCAGGCATGGTTCAGAAAGACTTGTTGGCCGCGCCGGGCCACCGCATCGGCCGGAGCAGGCGAAGGTTGCAGCTGATGCGCCATCCACGTTTCGAACTCGCTCGGCGTTTCCGCTACGACCCATAGCGCCATATGGGCGTGCTGCAGGCCGCAAAACTCGGCGCACTGGCCTCGATATCGTCCAGGTTTGTCGGCCTGAAACCATTCGGTGGTGATGTGCGAAGGAATCAGGTCCCGCTTGCCTTGCAAGTTCGGAATCCAAAAGCTGTGAATGACATCGAGCGAGGTGCCGCGAATGAGGACCGGGGTGCCCACGGGAACATGAATTTCATTGGCGGTGACAATGATGCGGGACGGGTCATCGTTGATGTAGCGAATAGACCACCACCACTGGTAGCCGGTTACTTCGATCACGAGGTGCTTGCCAGGAGCGGTGTTGCCGGCAGTGGCCCTGCCCGCGATCACGCTGATGACGACCAGACCAAACAAAATAAGAACCGTCAGCGCGCCGGCTGTGCCGACCACGCGCGCGAGTTTCCGTTCCGTTTGTTCGGAGGGAGTCTGGGGCTGTTCGACGGAATCCTGATCGATGCCGCGGGGCCGGCGCAGCAGCGGAACCAAGGTCAGTGCGAGGACGAGGATGAAAATGGCGCCGAGCAAACCGAGAAAGAACCACCAAAGCGTAGCAATGCCGCGCGCCTGGTACCCGGCTGGGTCCAAGGTGGATTGCTGGGACAGCGCGCGCCCAGCGGCGATTGCGCAAAGAAGAGGAACCGCGATGACCCGCGATCTCATTGCCTGGCGTCCTCTGGTTGGTATCGTCGGGTTTCGGGATTCGTCTCGATGTGATCCTGGCGCTCCGGCGTGGCCGACTTGGGCTGCAGGCCGTTGAGAGAACGAATGTATGCTACTAATTGCCAGATCTGGTATTCAGGAATTCGGCCGCCCCAGGCGGGCATGCCGTTCGGGCGGCCTTTCACGATCGTGTCGAAAAGATTCGAAGACTCGCCTCCATAGATCCAGTTGGTGGTAATCAACGGAGGCCCAATCGCGCCGCCTCCGTTCGCGTGACAGCCCGTGCAGTTATACCAGGCAAACAAGCGCTGCCCTTCGGAAATGGCATTGGCTTCGCCGTGATCCGGATTTGCAACCGGGGGTAATGCGCCTCCTGGTTGCAGGTCGCTCTCGCGCGCGGCTTCGCCGAATACCGCTACCTGAGCCGGGGCCGGGCGCAATTCCGTCTTCTCGCGCTGACAAGAGAGCAGAGCGAAAGCGCAGAGGGCGATCGCAACGCTAGGGCAGCGAGAAGACATAGAGCATCCCGCCCGTGGTGGTGTGTTGCGGCAAATCGGACATTGCGTTTACAAAACCCAGAGCGCCCGTGCCGTCTTTGGTGTTCAAGCCACCCGCAACCACCGCTCCGGACCAGCCGCCGACACCCGACAGCACTGCGACATATTGTTTGTTATCCGGTCCTTTATAGGTGACCGGCTGGCCGACGATTCCCGAACCCACCTTGAATTGCCAGAGTTGTTTGCCGTTGTGGGCGTCGAGAGCCTTGAACCAACCGTCCATGGTCCCGTAGAAGACGACATCGCCGCCGGTGACTACTGCGCCGCTCCAGGCTGGGAAATCCTCCTTGACGCTCCAGACTGTTTTAGCGTTGACCGGATCCCAGGCGCTGAATTCTCCGCGATTTCCGCCCGGCCCCGCGTACATACGGACGTTCGCTCCCACGAAAGGTGTGCCGGAAATGTAGTTCGCACTCATTCCTTCAAAATCCATGCACAGGTTATTGTGCGGCACGTAGAGAAGGCCGGTTTTCGGCGAAAAGGCAGAAGGCTGCCAGTCCTTAGCGCCGGGCGCTGCCGGGCATATGTCGCGTACGGTCTTTAGCCCAGTGCCTTTTGCGGCAACGGCTTTGATGCGGCCGGTTTTCAGATCCACCGATTCGCTGGTGTTCTGAAATGCGAATGGCTCCGCTGAGATCACTTCTCCTGTGGCGCGATCTATGACATACATCCGCGCATTACGATCCGGGTGGACCAGCACCTTGCGCAACTGGCCTTTGATATTCAGATCGAGCAGGATGTTCTCGTTAACCGTGTCATAGTCATGATCGTCGTGCGGGCTAATCTGGTAGGCCCAGATGGCTTGACCGGTCTCCGGACGCCGGGCGAAAATGGTGCATGTCCACTTGTTGTCGCCCGGACGCTGGTCTGCGTTCCAAGGTCCGGGGTTGGAAGTGCCGTAATAGAAGAGGTCGAGATCGGGATCGAACGAAATCCAGCTCCAGGCGGACCCGCCGCCGATCTTCCATTGCTCGCCCTGCCATGTTTTGAGGCCCAAATCTTTGGAACGGTCCGCCTCATAAAAGGGCTTGAAATTCGCCCCAATCAACACATCCTTATCCGGGCCCGTGGTATAGGCGCGCCAGGCGATTTTGCCGGTATCGGCATCGAGTCCCGCCAGCCAGCCGCGCACGCCGAATTCGCCTCCGCTGTTGCCGACCAGCACTTTGCCTTTCGCGACGATCGGGGCCATTGTGATGGACTCGCCATCTTTGATGTCGCCAAGCTTGGTCTTCCACACTTCCTTTCCCGTATTTGCATCGATGGCCACTGTGTTTACATCAAGCGTGTTGTAGTAGATCCTGCCGTTGTAGTAGGCAGCCCCCCGGTTTACGACGTCACAGCAGGCAGTCCCTTGCGAACTGCGTGACGGATGGGGAAAGTAGGTCCATTTCACCGGCGCGCCGGGTTTGGTGAGATCGAGAGCATATAGCAGGTTAGGCCAGGGAGTCACGATGTACATCGTGTTGTTCACG
>CAZKQQ010000140.1:0-17787 GCA_964554945.1 uncultured Solibacteraceae bacterium
TGCGTGTCGCACGCCCAGAGTCCCACACCGCTATGACTCAACATCCCACCGCGTCCCATTACTACGCCGGGACGGACGATGACGAGTGGCAATCCGTGGCTTCGATGGAGGCTCTGCAAGATGCCTTCGGCGGCGATTTTGGCACGAGCGTAATGGCCGCGCCCCTCCGGTTTTGGGTCGAGCCCGTCCCTTTCGCTTACCTGATTTTTTGCGCCGAGATAAAGTGCCGCGATCGAGCTGGCATACACCAGCCGCCCGACGCCATGTTCCAGACAAGCGGCGGCGACGTTCTTAGCTCCTTCACAGAAATCTCTTTCAAAATCTGCCCAGCTCGATCCTCCGCCCGTTGTCATATGAACGACGGCGCGGGCGCCGGCGATGGCCCGCTTCATCGCCTCGGGATCGGAAACATTTCCCGGTGCAAACGACAGACCGGGAGCAGCATGGCCCATCGCTGCGGGTTGACGGCTTACGACTTTTACCGAGTAGCCGGATTCGAGCAGCCGGTCCACTGTCATTCGACCGATGAACCCGCCGCCACCCAGAACTACAACGTCACTCGTTCGCATTTGTTCATTTCCAATTCAGCTTGTTCCAGCGCAGGCTGGGCAATCGCTTCACATGCCTTAATTACAGCGGCGGCGCTTTCCAGAGTCACGGGCGGCGATTGCCGGCGACTTCGGGCTTCGTAAAATGCCCGGATCCCTCCCGACATGCTCCGGTAGAAGGGATCTCCCGCCGGCCGGAGGTTCACAAATCCGAGACAATAGTCGGCCAGGTTCCGGCTCCCCTGCCCTAGTTGCTGCCATGCGCCACCCCACGCTAACAGGAAATTCTCCACCGGCTCCATAAAACGCGTCTTTCCCGAGAACACGACGATGTTGCGCCGCAAATCTACGAACGCGGAACCGTCTTGCCCGATTACATGCAGCGACCACTCAAGATATTCCCGGCCAAACGAAAGGAAGCACTGCGCGGTGCCGCGTTCGGCGATACCGGAGATCTGCCAGTTCTCGAAGAACAGGTTGCCTGAGTTCAGCCGGACCGGTCCTGAGGGAACCGAAGAGAGCGACTGGAAATTCCCCAGAAGAAACTGAATTTGCGATAGCGGATGGGGCGCTTGTTCCAGGATGATGTTCCCCGGCCGCTGAAACATCCAGTGGCTGTGTTGTCCTGCGGCCAGTTGGCGCAGGGGAACGTTCATGCACGCGGTTACGTGTTGAACCCCGCCCAGCTGGCCTTCCTGAATCGCCTTGATCAGTCGGCGGAAGGCAGGATGAAACGTTGCATTGTGATTGACCCCGACCAAGCGACCCTTCCGGTCAGCCGCACGTTGGATTTCAAGGCAGTCCGCCCTCGAGGTCGCGAGCGGCTTCTCAATAAAAAGATCGCATCCGGCTTCCAGGCAAGAAACCGAAGCCGCAGCATGGTACAGAGGCGGTACCAGGACATGAACCACATCAATGCCCCCCGCCGCCAGCATCGCTTCCACTGACCGATAGCTGTTGCCGATTCTCCAGCGCACGGCTGTGCTGGTCGCCTTCCGTTCGTCGTTGTCGCAAATCGCAACAACGTCCAATTCCCCGATGGCCTTTAAGGCCCGAATGTGGAAATCGGAGATATACCCTGCTCCGAGAATGGCTACACGAGCGCCCATTTTTGTCACTAGGCGGGGTTTACTGCAAACGAAGTTCCAGGCCTGCTCATAACTGATTTTATTTCGGTGTCTAGGCCCTGCAGGTTGGCCGGCCAAGAAAATCGTCGGCGGGCTGCATCGCGAATCTGGCTGGCCGGGACATTAACGTTATCTTCCGACAGTCGCCTGATGTAATCATCTGCATTCCTACAAGGTAAAACTCCGTCCGGCAGATCTTTGCCGAATGTGCCGCACACCGCGGAGGAGGCGAGGACGCACTTCCCCATCGCCAGGGCCTCTAAAACCTTGTTCTGGATCCCGCGAGCCAAGCGGAGGGGAGTTACGGCCGCTTGCGCAGCTGTTAGATAGGGTCTTACATCGGCTACGGAGCCCGTCACCGTGATTCCGGGCTGCCGGGCAAGCCGTCGCACGGCTGTAGTCGGATTGCGCCCCACTACATAGAACTTCCAATCCGGTTGCCTTTCCCGCAAGTGCGGAAAGACGTGCTCGGCGAACCAACAGGCGCCATCGGCATTTGGATAATAATCCATCGCTCCCACAAAAACGACAATGCGCTGGCCCTTCAGCTCGATCGAGCAGGGCCCGTCACGTCCTGGATCAAAATAGTCGAAGTCTACCCCGTTTTCCATGCACCGGATTTCGCCATCGGGCGTGAATTCTCGCAAGACATTCGCTTCCTGCCACGTCGATAACCAGGTGCAAACCGCACGCTTCGTAAGCTCGACCTCGTGTTTTCGTAGCCGCTTCGCTTCCATCGCGTAAACCGCTCCGGGCCAGCGCAGCCGGCTGTACTGGAACCATTTTTCCGAGTCCACATCCACCATGTCCAGCAATAGAGGGATATCCGGCGGCGCATACTGCGCCATTGCTGAAGAATACGCCACCGCGAATGACAGACGAGGGATCGACTGCACGTGAGAACGCATGCGCGAGCTTCCGTAAAACGATGTCGTCAAGCACTTGCCCTGCGCGAATTTCAGTCCCGCAGTAACCAATTTGCTGTTTGCCGCGAGCGGCTCGGCATAGATCGAGGCGCATCGATCCTTTAGTTTCTGCGCATCGGCACTCTCGGAAGGACTCCTCGCGAAGCAAACCAAATGAACCCGGTATTTCGACGCCAGGTAATTCAACACGTGATGCGCCCGAATCTTTTCGCCTTTATCCGGCGGATTCGGAACGCAGTGTGACAGGAAAGCAATGTCCATGGAAATTGGTAGGCGGAGCAGGAATCGAACGCTGCAACCTCCCCTGTGTCTAATAGAGGCGCTCTACCGTTGAGCTATCCGCCTAGAACTGGACTACCTTAACTTACGGGACGAGTCGAACCAGGAACGGGCCTACGAACCTCGTAACCGCAAGCGGCAAACGCTGCCAGCATAAAATTGGCCACCGAAACAACGGATTTGCCGGAGTGTAGTTCGGCAAGGCCTTTCGCCTGATCAGCAGCATCTCGTATGGCAATTCTCGTTCCATCATGCCCCAATGAGCTTTGAAGTCATAAGAGCCCTTAACTTTCTTGCTACGGCCAAAATCAAAAATCCGATATCCGTTTTGACCGCCCCAGCGCATCAGATCGTAATACATGAAGTTGTTTGGCGCCAAGCCGTTAAATTCCGGATCGGAGGCGCCGTAGTAGGGAAGAACCTGGTCACGAAAGTAGAACGTCAGGACCGCCGCCACCTTCCGGTCGCCAGCCAGGATCTCCCGAATGTCTACCATGCCCCGAAAGTTTTCCAGTAATGCTTTGAAATAGCGCGCGGGAAAGCAGGGCGTTCCCAGCCGGCGTAAGTTCTTCGAATAGAGGTCAAAAAAGGCCCTGGAATCCCTCGTCTCGCTCTGCGAAATAAGTCCTTCTTTCAATGACTTACGGACCATGTAGCGGGTCTTGCGCGGGATTGACTCAAGGATCGCCTCCCCGTCGGAGCCAATCTCCTGCGTGAACGTCACGTAACGGTTCAGCCGGGGTAAATCAGTGGTCTGCTGCTCCCAGGCATTTCTAAATTCGACGTGCTTTACACGTAACCGCTCACCCAGTTGCTTTGCCGCAGCCGACAGCATGCGGCGGGTTTCGTCACTGTCCGCCAAGATCCCGCCATAGACTGCGAATGGCGAAGAAATCAGCACCTTTCCCATTAATAGGTTCTTCACCAGGAAGAGCGGGAGGACCCCTCGAATGCTATTCCCCTCAGTCGCGACCAGGTACCGAGCTTCGTAGCCAAACGCCTCCTCCAGGGTTTTTTTCCAAGCCAGAAGGTGAAACGGGCTCCCCTGGGGATGAGCAAAAACGAAGCGATCCCAAGCCTCAGCGTCGGCTGGCGCCCAGGGACGAACGGTCGGGGGAACGGTTACCGGGGCGGGCATTGCGGCGCAAGCGGCGTCCGCAGAAGATTTGATATTCAGTCCATTCCTCCAGATATTATTGAGATATAAAGGCTTCCCTTTGTAAAGCAACTCCACTGCCAGTTCCGCCGGCTGGATTTGGCCCCCCTGGCGACCTGCGCACGTCGTGGCTTCCGAAAATCCCACATGTAATCCCAAGTAGTGGGAACGTAAGCTTGCGGGACGCCCTGTGGCTATAATCGCCTATGCTCCGCAAAGTCCTTTGGGGAGTGCTCGTAATGGGGGTCCTGCTGGCCACAACGCCGCTGGGCTACTACTATGGCGCGCCTCTTATCGTGCAGTCTGATGCCCGCAAAAGCGATGTAATCGTGCTCCTATCGAGCGGTCAGATCGACCAGGAGTGGCTGACCCCGGATGCCGCGCAGCGCACGCTCGGAGCGTTGAAGCTTTATCGGGAGAGCTACGCCCCGGCAATCGTCACCTCAGGCAGCCAGTTCCGGCAGGGATTTCACCAGGCGGAAATCGAGGCCCAATGGCTGATTCGGGCCGGCGTTCCGGCCCCCGCAATTACCCTCGAAAATCAATCGATTCGCACGTTTGATTCGGCCGTCCGTATCCGGAACATCATGAGGCTACACCGGTGGAATTCGGCCGTCGTGGTCACCTCGCAAATGGATGTGCCGAGGGTTCGGCTGGTCTTCCGAAAATTGGGAGTCCTGACCTCTTACCTGGCTGTGCCGGAATACCGAAAGCCCCGGAGCATGTTCTACTTTCCATCCGCCATAGCGGCTTCGTACCACGCCACGTATGAGTACGCCGGTTTAGTTCTTTATAAACTCAACGGGTGGATTTGAGGCGCAACGGCACCGTTTTTGCTTAGTACCCTGCACAATGGCTCAAAGGCCCTCGCGAGAGGTGTGGCTCAATCTGGCGTTATTTGCCGGCACCCTGGTAGTATTCCTGATCGGTGCCGAATTCCTGCTTCGCGTTACGGGTGCCTGCATGCCCGCCACCTTGGGGTGGGTGGGACAATTCCAAAACCGGCCGAGCAATAACTTTATCGTGGATCCCAAAACCGGATGGCGTATGCGGCCGAATCACTCGTTTGTTTGGGTGACCGAGCGCCAGCCGCATACCTACCGGTCGAATTCGCAGGGCTTCCGCTCGAATGCCGACTTCAACTCCAAGGATCCACGCCACAAGATCGCCCTGGTTGGCGACTCCTATACGTTCGGTGCCGGCGCGGATTACGAAAATACCTTCGGTGCGCTGCTAGAGCGCTCAGAGCCCGGCCGTGTTGTGTGGAATTTTGCGATGCCGGGTTTCGGCGTGGACCAGGTTTGGCTGAGTGCCCGCAACCAGGCATTGCCCGCAAAGCCTGATCTGTTGATTGTCGGTCTGGTCAATGCCGACTTCGAACGGAGCCAAGTCCCATTCCGGAGGGCCGAAGGCTTTGCCAAACCAACCTTCCGCCTCGCCAGCGGGCACCTGGTCGAAAGGACAGCCGAGCAGCCGCCAAATCCGGCCGTACAGTATCTGGATGAGTTCTCGCATTTGTGGGCTCTCCCGCTCAAGGCCATGCGGTGGGTCGGTACGCGATTTCCCGTCGGAGAGTACTGGAACTTGAATCGCGCAATTTTGGACGCGCTTCGGGACGACGAGCAGCGAGAGGGCGTACCCGTCCTCTTCGTCTATATACCGATCAAGGGCTTGCGGCCTTTTCCCGCACTACACCAGTATCTGCTTCGGACGGGGGCCAACTATATCGATCTGGCGGATCTTCCGAATCCGCCGCCTGCCTCCATTTACCTTCCGCTGGATGGTCACTTAAGTGCAGAAGGTCACCGCTTTGTGAGTGACTTGATTCAGCAGTGGCTAGAGACCCATATGAAAGGTCTGTAGGCACGACTTAAGACTACCCGATGAGTACTACTCACGAGGATTTTCGCCGAACGCATCACGGCCGCGGGCCTTCCGACCGAAACTTCGCCGTTGTGTTCACGATCGCGAGCTTTGTCTTCGGTTTATGGCCATTGCACCGCGGGAGAGAGGTCCGGCCCGTATGGCTGGTCTTGGGCGGCGTCTTACTCTTAATCGCTGTGTTGAGACCGACGCTGCTGCATGGGGCCAATCTGCTCTGGACGCGACTCGGCTTCCTGCTTGGCAAAATCGTGAATCCAATCGTCACCGGCTTGTTGTTTTATCTGGTTTTCACCCCGATCGCGCTGGCTCTTCGCTGCCTCAAAAAAGATTTGTTGGGGCTCGGTTTCCAGCGCTCCGCAAATACGTATTGGATACGGCGCAGCGCGGAAGGAAACGGCGCTGGAATGAGGGACCAGTTCTAGGGGAGACTTATGTCTTTGGTGAGTGAATTCTGGAGATTTCTCAGCATTCGCAAGAAATTCTGGCTGTTGCCGTTGCTGATCATGATCGTGCTTTTTGGTGTACTCCTCTTAATGGCGGAAACCACAGCACTGGCGCCCTTTATTTATACGCTCTTCTAATACTCAACTATGTGGATTTTGGGGATCTCCGCTTTTTATCACGACAGTGCCGCCGCGCTGGTGCGTGATGGGAAGGTGATCGCTGCTGCACAAGAAGAGCGGTTCACTCGCAAAAAGCACGATTCCGGGTTCCCGGCTCATGCGATTCGCTACTGCCTCGAAGCGGCGAAGATAAAGCCTGCCGAGCTGGATCACGTTGTCTTCTACGAGAAGCCCTTCCTCAAGTTCGAGCGTCTTTTGGAAAGCTACTTGACCTTCGCGCCACGCGGGTTACGTTCTTTCCAAATGGCCCTCCCGCTGTGGATTCGGGAGAAGCTGTTTCAAAAGGACGTCCTTTGCCGGGAACTGGGCAGCATGTGGCCCGGCCGCGACTGGGCCAAGCAGCTGTTGTTCACAGAACACCACCAGAGTCATGCCGCCAGCGCTTTTTTTCCTTCGCCATTTAACGATGCTCTGGTGCTGACAATGGATGGAGTCGGCGAATGGACCACCACCTCGGCAGCGCTCGGTAGCGGCAACCGCCTGGAGATTATGCGGGAAATCCGTTATCCGCATTCCCTGGGGCTGCTGTATTCGGCATTCACGTACTACACCGGATTCAAGGTCAATTCCGGCGAGTATAAGGTGATGGGCCTTGCGCCTTATGGTGAGCCTCGCTATGCCCAGACCATCCTCGATCATCTGGTCGACTTGAAGAGCGATGGGTCCTTTCGCTTGAACCTCGACTATTTCAACTATTGCACTGGTCTGACGATGACCAACGGAAAGTTCGCGGAGCTTTTCGGAGGACCGGCGCGTGAACCGGATGAACGCCTCACCCAGCGTCACATGGATCTCGCGGCTTCGATTCAGGCGGTGCTGGAACAAGTGGTCTTGAAAATGACTTGCGCGCTCGCATCGGAAACCCGGGCGCGGAATCTCTGCATCGCCGGCGGAGTCGGTTTGAACTGCGTGGCGAATGGCAAGATTCTCAGGACCGGCCGGTTCGAGAATATATGGATCCAGCCGGCTTCCGGTGATGCCGGTGGGGCTTTGGGCGCAGCACTGGCGGCCTATTACATTCACGAGGCACAGCCGCGTCATCTGAACGGCGCGCTGGACGGCATGCAGGGAGCGTACCTGGGCCCCTCGTTTGAAACGGCTGATGTGGAGCAACGGCTCGCGAAAGCCGGCGCCAGATTTACGACGTACGACGATGACCAATTGTTGCGCGAAACGGCGGCCGCGCTCGATGCAGGCAAGGCGGTTGGTTGGTTTCAGGGGCGCATGGAGTTTGGGCCCCGCGCTTTGGGAAACCGGTCGATTCTTGGCGATCCGCGATCATCGTCCATGCAGTCGCTGCTGAATCTCAAGGTGAAATTTCGCGAATCCTTCCGGCCGTTCGCCCCCTCGGTCCTGCGCGAGGATTTGCCGGACTGGTTTGAGATGGACTGCGACAGCCCCTACATGCTCCTGGTTGCCGACGTTCAGGAACGCCGCCGGATTGCCATGACGGAAGAGGAGCAGCGCCGGTTCGGCATTGACAAGCTGAATGTGCCGCGCAGCGATATCCCCGCCGTCACGCACGTGGACTACTCCGCACGCGTGCAGACCGTCCATGCGGAAACGAATCCGCGCTATCACGCGTTGATCTCAGCCTTCAAAGCGCGTACGGGTTGCCCCGTAATCGTGAATACCAGCTTCAATATTCGCGGCGAGCCGATCGTGTGCACGCCGGAAGACGCCTTCCGCTGCTTCATGGGAACTGACATTGAAGTGCTCGTGATTGAGAATTGCTTCCTTCGCAAAGAGGACCAGGACCAGACGCTCGCGCAGGATTACCGGCGCAATTTCGAGCTCGATTGAGCGGCCCGGTCCGTGCCTGCTGCTAGCGGACTCCGAACGTGCTGGACGGGGGCAGGAAGAGGGCCTTCGTTCTCGATGCGATGGGGGCTTACTTTTGAGCCGTCGGCGAGCGTTCTTCAGCATCAGCCGGAGCCGTTTCCACGAAGTCCGCGGTGCGCACCCCGACGATTTGCGGGTTTAAACGCCCTAGCCGTGTGGCGAAGGCATCCCCCAACATACCGATCAAGAGGATGATCAGCGCGCTCACGAATGCCAGAAGGGCGGACGCCGATATGTTCGGATCCCGCACCAGATCGATGCTCATTTTCAGCACGCCGTACAACAAACACAGCAGCACAACCGGAATGAAGACGCGCAGAGGACGAAAGAGCATCGCAGTCCGGAGAATGAGAATCGCGAAGCTGCCGGCATCCCACGGCACAATCTTGGAGCGGCCCCGGCGAGACCGGTAGTCGATCGGTATATACGCCACGGCGTACTTGTCGCAATGCATTGCCAGAGTGATGGTTGTGGTCCAACTGAATTGGTCAGGCAGAATGGCGAAATACTGCATCGCGACATTGCGCCGAAACGCGCGCAGGCCGCTGTTGAGATCTGGGATACGGGCGTTCGTCATGTAATTGGCGAGCCGGTTCAGAACCCATTTTGCGGGCCGCCGGATCACGGGGATTTTGACGTTTGCTCCAATCCGAGCGCCCACCACCATATCGGCCGTCTCCAGGCGAGCGACGATTTCCGGAATGTACTCGGAGGGATACGTTCCATCCGCGTCGGTGATCACGATCGAATCATTCTTAGCGGCGGTAATGCCACTCTTGAGCGCGGCCCCATAACCACGATTGCTGCGGTGCCGTAACACGCGCGCGCCGGCTTCGGCCGCGGCCCGGGCCGTCTGATCCGCGGAACCGTCGTCCACCACGACAATTTCAGCCTCAATGCCGTGACCCGATAGCGTTTCCCGCAGCTCTTTTACAACAGGCCCCACCCCGTGTTCCTCATTGAATGCGGGAATGACAACACTGATTTTCATGGTTCAATCTATTATTGCAAGGGTAGCAGACCGCGCGTCCGGCTTAGACGGGAAGGAAGGGCAGGAAGCGAGCCGTCCGGCGGCAGTACTGGTCGTATCCCGGCAGGGAATCGCGCAATGCGCGCTCCTCCCGGATTGCTTGCCGCCGGACGTATATGGCAAGCGCAACTACCACCAGCACAAGCCACGAATTGAGGGTGAGTTCCAGCCCGAGCAGAAGCAGAACGTCTCCGGCGTAAATCGGATGCCGGATGTACCGATAAACTCCGTGTGCAACTAAAGCGTGGTCTCCCAGCACGTACGACTTTTCAATATCAGACCAGTTCTTGCCGAGTTGGACCCGCGCAGTAATAGCCAGCAGAAGTCCGGCTGTGTAAATGGCAAATCCCAGTGCCCTGGAAAGCGCGGGCATTGCCGCGAGAGGCAGAACCTCAGGCACCACCGTCTGCACCAGAATCCCGAACAGGATGGCGAGTTTGGCCGCGGAAACCAGCCGCACCTTCAGCGATGGTTCCGGCCGCTTCGCCGCGACGCCCTGCCTCATTTTCAGGAGCTCCCAAACCATCTTGTGCAACAGCAGGCCACCAACGAGATAAATGCGCAAAAGGGAGATTTCCATAAGTTACCGAGTGCCCCGGCGCACTTGCCCCACCGCGTTCCGTTCACGGCTGACGTACACTTCGCCTCCGCCCAAAGTACCCCGGAAAACACGTTGGGTCTCAAAGCGCGCCTCTATCACTTTCCAAAGTTCCGGGTGAAACGCGCGGAGTTCGATCGGCAATGTGTAAACCACGAAAGTACGGCCAGCGGAACGGTGTAGCGATTCCAACTCGTCCGGCGTATGAGCCACCGACCACTCGGGTGCATAGTAAGGCGCATAGGCGTGCTCCGCCAACCCGACCACCACCACGGTATCGCCTGCCCGGCGTTCGTTTTCGACGTAAGCTCGGGCACCCGTGAAATCCTGCTTCGGCAGCGCGTAGCAGCGCGGCACGGTTGCCGCGGATACGACAATCATCACTCCCGCAAGCGCAACACCGAGGCGCTCTGCCCAACCCTGCCGGAAGTACGCGAGGTGATGGGCAATGCGCGGCAACTCCATGGCTCCGTGAATCGCAATCAGCAAGCCGAAGCCCATGCAGAAAAAGAAAAATCGCGGCCACAGATTGTGCCCCAGCACCAGCATCGAACCTCCGCCGGCGACCCCCGGTAGCACCATCGCCCAGGCGGCACTTGGCGCACGACGCAAAATTCCGACCCACCCCGCTACCACCAGAAACCCGCCAATCAGCACCACTCCCAGGGCCGCAAATGCGGTTTGCAGGCTGCGCATGCTTTCTTGCACTACCCAAAGCGGATTGGTCCATTCCGATGGCATCGAAACTTCTCCGACCGCGGTGCGTAGAAATTCGGGCAGTGTCAAGGCGTAAAGTTGTAGCGTAAGCGAGCCAACCAGAAAGAATGCCGCCAGCCCGCGGGCCAGAAGGCGTGGCTTGCGGTCAGACCGTAGCCAGGCGATCAAGAAAATCAGGCCGTGTGCTCCCACTACGAAGAGCATGGTCATGTGAATCCAAAAGCCGAGGACCACGGCAACCGCATAGGCCACCCAGCTCCCCCAGCTATCCCGCTCCATCGCTTCGAGCCAAAGCCAAGTCGCCAGATTCGTGAAGAACAGCAGGCCCATGTAGCCGCGGGCGTTCTGCGAGAACCAGATGTGGTGGTAAGACACCGTCATCAGCGCACATGCGAGCAACGCTTCTTTGGTCCCGATCACTCGCCGCCCGAGCAGGAACAGTGCCCAGATACTCGCGATACCGAAGAGAACCGACGGCAACCGCAAGGCCCAAACCTGTTCGCCGAAGACGCGCATCGATTCGTGCGCGAGGAGTGAATAAAGCATGTGCTGGTTCTGATCCGGAAAACTGGTGACAATCTGCGCTGCTGCCGGACGGGCAAAACGCACCATCGTGAGCACCTCATCCAGCCACATGCACGAATTCAGACCGGGAAGGCGCAAGGCCAGTGCCACCAAAGTGAGTGCCCCCAGGATCGCCCAGGTCCGCCAGCCAAGCGGCTCTCGCTTGACTACGCCTGGGTGAGAGCGGGTTGTCAGTGAGGCCGCGAGGAGGATCCCGCCATGCAGTGCGAGCAACACACGGAAGAGCGCCGGTCCCCAAGCGAGCGAGCCGGGAGCCCGTCCGAAGAACTGCTCCAGCCGTAAATCGGAGACGAAAACGGAAAACGCCGCCAGGAAGATACCGAGAATGGCCGGCGGGGATAAGAGGCGCTCAGCCGATTTCATTGCTGACGTCGGTCGGCGTTGGCTACCTGGGCAGCCGCCAATCTCCCACTCCACAATTGGCGCCGAAGCCGGAAAACGCCCTTAATATCCTCCCACCCGGTCTGGAAGATTTTCACGCGACTATCGTCATCTTCGATCCAGCGAACCGGAACATCCTTGATGCGATAGCCCTGCTTTTCAGCGAGCACGAGCAATTCCGTATCGAAGAACCAGGATTGATCCTCAATCTGGGGAACGATTGCCTCGACAGCCTCCCGGCAAACGGCCTTGAAACCGCATTGTGCGTCGCTGAATCGGGTCGAAAGGACAGCTTTGACGAAAATGTTGTAAATGCGCGAAATGGCTTCCCGTTTCCAGGAGCGCGTTGTTTTGGACTCTCGCATGAGCCGCGAACCTGTGGCCACGTGATATCCGTTCTGCGCAATCGAGCCAATCAATTCCTCCAGGTGATCCAGTCCCGTGGAGAGATCGACGTCCATGTAGCAGACAATATCTGACTTGCTCTGCAGCCATGCGTGGCGCAATGCCCGCCCGCGGCCGCGCTGGTACAGGTGTAAGAAGCGAACCTGGGGTTCGCGCTCGCAAAGGCGCTGAGCCACTTCCTGGGTACCGTCAGTCGAGCCGTTGTCGACAATCACGATTTGCCAGTGGTGGCGGTTATTGGACCGCAAATGGGCCAGCACCGTGTTCACGCTCTTTTCGAGCACGTGCGCCTCGTTGAGAACGGGAATGACTACATCCACTGTGAACTGCGCGTGGTTCTTGGTCGCGGACGTCATGATCTTTCGCAGCCTTGGGTCGTTGTTTTGAATCCGGCCTGTTAGCGCACTTCTCGTGCCGAACGTCTGCCGCCTAAATAATGGGAATAAAGGGGTTCCACGCCTGAATTCCGCGTTGTAATCCCAAACTGCCACCCTGTTTTCAAAGCTTTGGGAATGGCTCCCGGCAGGCTGCCGCCGTCACCGCCGGCTCAGAACCGCGGCTTCCGCCTCCGCTACGCGCGCCACTGGAATTCGCGAGGCATTGAAACGCTGCGACCAGATCCCGTACAGCACGGCGGCCAGGAGCGCAAATATCGGTAGCGGCGAGATCCCTAATTCCGCATAGTCGCCGTATTGGCCACTCATGCGGCGGACAACCGTAAGCAGGGGCAACTGAAATCCGCCGACGAATACATGCAGGATCGGGTCGAGTACGCCCAACCCGCGTTCCACGTCCCGATACATGGCCATGGACCAGGCTTCGACCAGCGCGAGGATGGACACAAAATAGGCGAAGCGCCGAGGCAAACGCGCCAACACGAGTGCGGCGGGCACGAACAGGAAAGGAAATACCGGAGCGAGATACCGGATTCCCGTATTGAACTGCAAACGTGTATAACTGATGCCGCCGCAGAACACCCACAGTCCCAGCGGTACCAGCATCAAGACCAGGAACTCGCGCGTGGGGATCATCCGGCGCTCGGCGGCATTACGCCGTAAGGCAAGCACGGCCAGCAGGAACAGGGGACAACTCACGAACAGGCCATAGCGGTAGTCCACCAGCAGGTGCACCAGAACGTCCGGTTGCGGAAGCGTGAAGCCTTGATAGCCTTGATCGATCCACTCCACCGGAGGCATCCATTGCTGGCCTGGAAGAAATGGGTTTCCGAAGCTTGCCCATTGATAGAACCACAGCAGCAGTACGGGACCGCTGGCACCCAGAACGAAACTGCAGGCGTTACCAAACCAGGTATTCACGCCATCTCGCCAGCTTTTCGCCAGCGCGTACCCAAACAAGCCGAGCAGCAGAATTACCCCGGAATAGTCCAACAAGAGCGCGGCGCCGGCCGTTAGGCCTCCCACGAAGTATCGGGTGCGATTCGACCAGCGAGTGTGTTGGCCCGGATTCCACATTGCCAAGAACCCCATAAAGGCAAACTCGCCGAGTATCAGGTTGTGGTTCAAGTACCCGGTCCGGAAGAAGACCGGGGTTCCAAAGCCGAACAGCAAAGCCAGCCAGAATGCCGTTCTATCCGATGCAAAGACTCTGCGCAGAAAATAGAACATGGCCACCACCGACAAGGCCGAGATCGGAGCCATGCAAAAGGCCTGCATGATTACAGCGGCTAGTCCGAACTTCACGTCGAATCCCCGCCGCCACGCCTCTTGATAAAAGGCCTGGGCCATCGGCCAAGGGGAATTATAGGGCGGCGGTTCCGTGACGCCGCGGGCCGCCCGCGAATGATTCACTGCCGCAACGACGCGGTCCAGAACTGGGCGGCTGAGGAAATATGGTACGGCACCCAGCATGGAGGCGCCTGGGTTTGCCCCGATATGCCAGCCATAGCCTTTCTTTTCAAATAGATCCGGGTGCATCCGGGCGTAGTCGTCGACGCGAAACGAAAGGTGGTCCCCGATCGCCAGAGCCAAATAGATTTCTCGGACTGTATTCGTCGCGACGTGTAAGGAATAGACGAGCCAACAAGTTAGGAATAACCGGATCGCGATTCCCCGAGTGGAAAAAATCCAAGGTGCGGGATTCGAAGGACTAGAGCGTGAATTGCTCATTATTCGTCGGGTCAATAAGCAAAGCGGTGGCCATTGCGTCCCAAATCGGCCCTTAAGATGCCACGTACCCTCATTCATGGGAGGTGCTGTGTTTCTGACCGGAGCTACCGGCTTTCTTGGCAGGCGTGTAGCGAAGGCTTTCGCCGCCTCGGGCTGGCGGGTAGTCGGACTGGCGCGAACCAAGCCATCCGAGCAGTCCCGAAATGTTGAGTTCGTTGCCGGGGATTTGCTCAACCCGGCCGCTTACCGGAACGCTGTGTCTGGCTGCGATGCTATCGTACATCTGGCAGCTGCCACCGGAAAGCATTCGCCTGCCGAGTATTCCCGGACCAATCGCGACGGGACGGCAGCCCTGGTCCAAGCCGCGGAGAATGCCGGTATTACCAAACTCCTATATATCAGTACCATCGGAGTAAAATTCCGAGATCTATCACGTTATCCTTACGCCAAGTCCAAGCTGGAAGCCGAGCAAGTTGTCAAGAACAGTGGCCTTTGCTGGACCATTGTTCGGCCGACGATGATTTTCGGTCCGGGCTCCCCCGTGTTGGAAGGCTTTAGAAAACTGGCTGCGCTCCCATGGATACCAATCTTTGGAAGCGGTCGTGCGGCGGTCCAGCCGATTTCGGTCGACGATTTGGCTGGTGCCATCGTTAAGATAACGGAGAGCGGGGGTTTCAGCCGCCAGACCATGGAGCTGGGGGGGCCGGAAGTCATTTCGGTTCAAGACCTGATAATTCGACTCCGCGGTCCCAACAAGGCAAAGACGATCCATTTGCCCGCCGAACCAATCGCCGCATTCCTGGCCCTGATAGAGCCGGTCTTCCGGTCGCTGCTCCCAGTCACGGCGGGACAATTGGCTTCGTTCACTAATGATGGTATCGCGGTGCCCGATGCACATTTGGCGTCCCTGCAAGCCGGCATGCGAACCCTGGATCAAATGCTGCTAGCGTGATGGACATGGATCAGCTCGAGCGCGAGTGCCGTTGCTATACCAAATACCTCATTGGGGAATCGCCCTCGGCGTATGTTATCGAGAAATATAAACAGTTCCATCAAAACTCTGGCGGCATAGCGAGCTCGGAACTGGACAGCTTCAATCGACATTTACTCGAAATATCGGCGCGCGGTCCGAAGTGGGCGCGCATCGCCGATAGTTACGCCACTCGATTTCGAAAGGGATCGGCTCTTCGCAAAAAGCTCGTCGTGGTGCTGGGAATTCTGGAATGCACCCCACCCAGTTATGAAAAGCTCGACGCTGTTCCATCTGGAGGTCTGCCAGCGATAGTCGTACGCTTGACATTTGAAGGGCTCCGCTATGGCCTGTGTTTGCTGCTTGGGACCGTCTTGTTTACGCCTGTTCGGCTTTTCGCGACCCTCTCCGGCAAAGCACGTCCGAGCGTAGTGATGGAACGCTGATGGAACCCGTTGTCGTGGTTGGCTCGGGCGCGAGCGGCGCCCATTTTGCCCTGAAGGCCCTGAAGAAAGGGCGTCGTGTCCGGATGCTTGATGTAGGACACACGCCACGACCGCATGTCAATCCGGGCGACAGTCTGAATGGGCTGAAACGCAGCTTGCCGGATCCTGTCGGTTATTTTTTGGGAGAGCAGTTTGAGTCTCTCGTGCTACCGGGCAGCACTGGCGAGTATTACGCTTTTCCGCCGGCGAAGGAGCACGTTTTTCGCGAACATCCCGGATTTCGCTTCGATTCCCAGGGATTCTCACCGCTTTTCTCATTCGCGAGAGGCGGACTGGCGGAGGCTTGGACAGGCGGCTGTTATCCATTCGATGAAACGGACCTGCGGGCATTTCCGTTTGGCTACAGCGAACTGGAACCTTTCTACGCGGAGGTAGCTCGTAATATTGGAGTCACGGGCACGGCTGACGATCTCGCCGCTGTTTTCCCGATCCATGATGGATTGATGGAGCCACTGGAATTAGACGATCACTCGGCGCTCCTTCTGAAAACATATCAGGCCAAGCGCGCGCGCTTGAACGAGAAGCTCGGATGCCTGATGGGTCGCGCCCGGATTGCCGTCCTGAGCCGCGCCTTAGGAAATCGAGAGCCCTGCAGCTATTCGGGCCGCTGCTTGTGGGGTTGTCCGCGCGGCTCCTTCTACACACCCTCAATCACGATTACCGAGTGTCGACAGTATCCGGGATTCGAGTACATGTCCGGTTTGTACGTAGATCATTTTCGGACGGATGCCGGCGGACGGATCCGGTCCGTGGTCGCCTACGGATCGAGTGGTCAGACGCAAGAGTTCGCCGCCGGTTCTCTGGTCCTGGCCGCCGGGAGTATCTCTTCAGCGCGGATTTTTTTGGAGTCCCTGTATCGCGAAACCGGCAAGGCCCCCGAGTTGAAGGGCATCATGGATAACCGCCAGGTCCTGATTCCGTTTGTCAATCTCCGAATGCTGGGCAAGCGCTGGAATCCGGATACGTACCAATATCATCAAGTCGCCATGGCAGTGAAGACAGGCGATCGTTCAGACTACGTTCACGGGCTGGTGACCACGCTCAAAACAGCACTCATTCATCCGCTTGTACAGACATTGCCGTTTGATCTAGGCACAGCAGTTTCGGCCTTCCGAAGTATGCATGGCGCCCTGGGGATGATCAATGTCAACTTCCCCGATGACAGGCGCGCGGAAAACGTGGTGACGCTGGATACCAGTTCGACTCCCCACCGGGTCGTGATTCGATATCATCCGGAGCCCGGCGAGCCCGAGCGCGTGGGGGAAACAGTAGCTGCGTTCCGGCGAATTCTCCGGATCCTAGGCTGCTTCGCGCCGTCCGGCACGATTCACGTACGGCCCAAAGGGGCGAGCGTGCATTACGCGGGGATTCTGCCCATGAGTGAGACGGCGAAACCGCTCACCTGCTCTATTCTGGGGCAGAGTCACGATATCCAGAACCTGTATTTCGTGGATGGCACCACGTTCCCTGCATTGCCGGCCAAGAATCTCACGTTTACTTTGATGGCCAACGCGACACGAATCGCGGCACAGGCATTCTAAGCACCCAGGATCAAAAATGAGCGAACGGCTACTCGGGAATCGGGGCGGCGATCGGCTGTCTCGTCAGCACGGAGCGGAAGAACGAAGCGGCAGTTGGTCCGTCTGACCAGATCAAACCAAGACTATACGTCGCCGTGGCTGCCGCAAGCGCCAGCCAGGGATTACCGTTGAGCAGTCCCCTTTACACGAGCGCCGCGGCGCGCCCCGACAGCAGCGGTGCGGCGAGTTGCCGATGCACCGGAATATGGACCACGAGTTTCCGGGCAGCGATATAAACCAACACGAAATTGACGACATTCGCGATTACCAGCGCCCACGCCGCTCCGCGCCCGCGGAACGGCGGTACCAGAACGAACCCGAGTACCACGGCCACCGCGGCCGAGATGACAGTGCAGATGAGCAACTGTTTTTGCCGCCTGTATGCTACCAGGACGTAGCGATGATGGCCGCTTAGCATGGCAACCGGCAGCATCCAGACCAGGACGGCAAAACTCTTCGATGCCGTGGAGAAGAACGGGCCGTAGATGATCCTGAGCACTAAAG
>CAZKQQ010000141.1:0-8784 GCA_964554945.1 uncultured Solibacteraceae bacterium
TGACCATTGGGATCAACAACGATGAGCGAAGCCGGCGCCGGGCCGGATTTGACCGCGGCCGATTCCATTTTTGATTACGGCTGCCGGACCGCTACGCGCTTGGTTCGCTTCACCGGCTCGCCCGCTTGCTGGCGCAGCTCTTCCACCTCGCGCGCCCGCAGCGTCTGGCAATGCGCGCAATATCCGCCCACCTCGGTCCGGGCCAGCAACACCTGAAATCCGAAGTGGCTCTCGATCTGCTTGCGAAGCTTTTGCAAAGGATCGCCGAAAAATTCTTCCACTTTTCCGCAGCGCAGACAGATCACGTGCGCGTGCTCCTGCTTCAGGCGCGTTTCATAATAGTGCTGGTCCCCGCCGTAGTGCATGAGGTCCAGCTCATCCACTAGCCCTCCGGCCTTCAGCATTTTCAGAGTGCGGTAAACCGTAACCCGGTTGAGCTTGGGATCCTTTTCCTTGGCCATCTGAAAAAGCCGCTCCGCATCCAGGTGCTCGCCGCTTTTGTCGATGAGGTCGAGAAGAATCTGCCGCTGGCGCGTCAGGCGCACTCCGCGCTCCTTCAGCGATCCTTCCATGGAGCCATTGGGCATAGAACCGTCATCCCAATTCTAGCAAGGTGCTTCTTGAAGCGCTGCACCAGGTAGCTGCTACAATTCTTCAGGTAATGTTCCGGAAAATACTGGTGGCCAACCGCGGGGAGATCGCGGTGCGCGTCACGCGCACGCTGCATGAAATGGGCATCGGCGTGGTGGCCGTGTATTCCGACGTCGATCGGACATCGCTACATGTTCGGATGGCCGATGAGGCCGAACGCCTGGGGCCGGCGCCTTCTTCTGAAAGCTATCTGCGGATCGACCGCATCCTGGAAGCCGCTACGAAACATGGTGCGGAGGCAATCCATCCGGGGTACGGGTTTCTCAGCGAGAGCGCGGAATTCGCGGAAGCTTGCGAGCAGGCTGGCCTGGTGTTCATCGGGCCCTCGGCGGATTCGATTCGTGCGTTAGGATCCAAAACGGCGGCCCGCGAGAACGCGATCCGGGCTGGGACGCCGGTCGTTCCAGGTACCGCGAGCGGCGTCACCCTGGAAGAAGCCCGCGCGTTCGCCGGCACCTATGGCTATCCCATTCTGCTGAAGGCCGTAGCCGGCGGCGGCGGCAAAGGCATGCGCCGCGTGGACCGCGAAGCGGAGCTGGAATCGGCCATGCGCGATGCCTCGAGCGAGGCCGAGCGCTCCTTCCGCAACCCCGAGATTTACCTGGAGAAGTGGATCGACCGGCCCCGCCATATCGAGATCCAGATTCTGGGCGATCGCCATGGCAATATGGTGCACCTGGGCGAACGCGAATGCTCCATCCAGCGTCGCCATCAAAAAGTGATTGAAGAATCTCCTTCCCCGCTGGTTGCGCTTCACCCGGAGATGCGCGAGGCTATGGGCGAGGCTGCCATTCGCGCCGCGCGCGGCGCCGGTTATTACAATGCCGGAACCGTCGAGTTCCTGGTGGATCAGGACCGCCGCTTCTATTTCCTCGAGGTCAATACACGCTTGCAGGTGGAGCACCCGGTCACGGAGCTGCTAACCGGATTGGATCTGGTGAGGCTGCAGGTAGAAATCGCCGCCGGGGCGCGGCTGCCGTTTCAGCAGCAGGACGTCACATGGCGCGGTTCGGCTATCGAATGCCGTGTTTATGCCGAGGATCCGTACAACAATTTCCTGCCGTTTCCCGGCAAGATCACGCGCCTGGAACGGCCGCTCGGTCCCGGAATCCGGCTGGACGCCTGCGTTTACGAAGGCTGGACTGTTCCGATGGAATACGACCCGCTATTGGCCAAGCTCGTGGTTTGGGCGGGCACGCGCGACGATTCCATTGCCCGCATGATCCGGGCTCTGAATGAATACGAAGTGGGCGGCATCCGCACGAATCTCGGTTTCTTCCGGCAGATTTTCGAAGACGAAGCGTTTCGGGCCGGCCGCCTCCACACCGGCTTCATCGACGAATTCTTCAGCCGGCCGCGGCACACCGAGCCGCCCCCCGAACTGTCGACCGTAGCTGCGCTGGCAGCCGCCCTCGAATCGATGGCGCCGCACGCGCCGGCCGGGCCGCCCTCCCAGAATGGCGCCAATCGTTGGGTCGTAGCCGGCCGCGAGGAACTACTGCGGTGAAGCTCAACCTTAAAGTGAACGGGAAACCGGGAGAGATCGAAATTCTGGCGCCCGCGCCGGCGTGCCGGTTCCGCATCAACGACGCGCCCGAACGCCCTGCCGACGTGACCATGCCTGAGCCTGGCCTCTATTCAATTCTGCTCGACGGCCACAGTTATGACGTCCAGGTGGAACGCTCCCCGCGGCACCTCATCGTCGTCGTGCGCGGCCATCGGTTCGAGGTCGAAGTTCACGATCCCCGCCGCTGGTCGCGGCAATCGGCGCGGCGCGAAGGCGGAGACGTGGAGACGATCGCTGCTCCCATGCCAGGCAAAGTGGTGCGGGTTTTGGTGGCGACGGGCGACGCGGTCGAGGCCGGCCAGGGCATTCTGGTGGTGGAAGCCATGAAGATGCAGAACGAAATGAAGGCGACGCGCGCTGGCCGCGTAATTTCGCTGACGGCTCGCGAAGGCGCCACGGTGACGGCAGGCGAAGTGCTGGCCACCATCGGCCAACCAGCTCTCTGATCGAGCCGTTGGCGCGTCCGCTCCCTCACCTTCGCGGGATCCGGCGCCGAACCGCGCGGTCGTCAAGCTGACGGATAATGAAAGCAATGGCTACACAACCCGTTTGCCCCAAGTGCGGAGGCAGCGGCTGGGTGATCATCGAACGCGCCGAGGTGTCGGGAGCCGAGCCCTGCGATTGCCGCGCCGAAGGACGCGCCGCGCGGCTGGAGGAGAAGTCTCAGATCCCTGCTCTATACCGGAACGCCTCGTTCGAGAATTTCAATATCACCAGTTCCGATCTGAGGACCGCCGTGCTGGCAGTAAAGCGGTACGCCGATGACTTTCCGAACGATACGCGCCCGGGCCTCCTGCTCATCGGCGAACCCGGAACCGGCAAGACGCATCTTGCCGTGTCGGCGCTACGGCGCATCATCGAGAAAGGCTTCGAGTGTCTCTTTTGCGACTACCAGAACCTCCTCGACCGTATCCGCTCCGGCTACGACGCCGCCTCCAACTCGTCCGATAAGGAAGCGTACCGGGTGGCGCTCGACAGCGACGTTCTGCTGCTGGATGATCTCGGCGCACACCGGGTTACCGATTGGGTCGAAGACACCGTTACCGCCATCGTCACCTACCGCTGCAACAACCGAAAGCCGCTGATTGCCACGACCAACCTTCCCGATCCCGATGCGGGCAGCGCCATAATCCAGCGGAGCGGATTGGATAAGCCGGAGTACCGGCGCACTCTGGCGGAACACATCGGCGCGCGCGCCCGTTCGCGCCTGTTCGAAATGTGTACGGTGGTGCGTATTCATCACACCGAGGACTATCGCGTTCGAAAGGCGCGGGCCTTCTGATGCGTTTGGCCGCACTGCTGCTGCTGTTTGCGGCGGCTGCGCCGCTCCCGAAGGCTGCTGAGCCTTCCGCCGAATACGTTCTGGCGGTGGAGTTCCCTTACTATCTCTACCCGCGATCGCAATGGGAGCGCGAGCTCGTCTGGCTGAAAACCATCGGGGTGCGAACTGTGGAATTCTCAATCCCCTGGAACTGGCACCAGCTTCAGCCTGGCACGTTCGACTTCACCGGCCGCACCAGCCCGCGGCGCGACTTGGCGGGCCTGGTCAAAATTCTCCGCAGGCTGGAGCTGCGCGGCTGGGTCCGTCCTTTGCCGCCCGTGACCGGATGGACCAATAACGGCTGGCCGGACGGCGAGACCGACGGCGATGCGCGGCGCGCCTGGTTGAAAGAACTGGAAACTCTGCTCGCCCCACAAACCGAGAAGCACGGCGGGCCGGTCGCCTTCACCGAAGGTGGACTGCTGATCGACGCCTCGCCGCCGCCGCAACCCGTTACCTCCATATCCGCTACCGATCCATCCGCGCTCGCGCGCAGCCGCAACAGCATCGCTAGAACGCATGGCTCGCTGCTCTGGACCGATGTGGAAGACCTGGTTTACCCGGCGGGCTGGGAAGCCGGCTCCCCGAGTCTGTTGCGCAATGGCGCGGTTGGCCTGAATGGGGAGGAACGGCCGGCCACTGCGGCGCTGCGCCGGGAAGCCGCGCTGCTCCGCAGTTGGGGCTCTTTCTCAGGCGCGCTCCGGCAGGTCGCCATGCCGAAGCCTCCCGAGGGCAAACTGCCCCGAGGCGTCACCGCGGTCGAGTTAATCTCACGACCGGCTTCGGCCGTCAGCGTGGTGAACCGGAGCGCGCAGCCGTTCCGCACGGATCTCCGCGTCCTCGATCCCGTTTCGCGGCGCGGCATGATCATACCTTCGATCTCGATTCCCGCCGGCGAGTCACTGTGGCTGCCGCTGCATGTGTCGCTCGGCGGCGGCGGCTTGTGTCGGGAATGTTCCAACTTCGCGAATTCCGAGCACATCATTTACGCTACCGCCGAGCTGCAGACCATTGAGTTCGAGAATGGCATCCTGGCCATGGAGTTCGCCGCGCCCGAGTCCGCCGAAGTCATTCTACAGCTGACGCGGGAACCGGTTGGCCCGTATCTCGCGGCGGGCAAGCCGACCAAGTTCGATTGGGACGAAAAAACATTGCGCGCGCGCCTCCCCATTCCCGCCGGCAAGGGACCTGGCAACCGGGTGCGCGTCGGATTGGCCATCGAAGCGCCCGAGACCTCCGCTTTTTTCAGCGATGCGCGCCGGCTCATCATTGGGCAAAAGAATGTAGTCTCCACCGTGTACTCCTCGCCCGACGTGGCCTCGCGCTCGCGGCTGCGCGCGCCCGAGGGTTTTGTGGCCACTCCGCAGAGCAAGTCTCCCAATGAGATTGACTATTCAGTTGGCGTTCCCACCGAGGCCCTGCACGGTGACTTTGCCTCGCTCGTACTCGAGGCGGACGGAATGCCGCTCGGCCGCGCGCGCGTGCAATTGTTCCGCCCCGTTTCCATTCGCATCACGCAAGCCCTCGGGCTCCACTTTGGTCCGGCACGGCTTGCGGTTGACCCACCCATCGCGCCGGTGGAAACTCGCGCCGGCAGTGACGTGGAAATCATGCTACGGAACAACACGCAGCGGATACAGACTTATCATTTGGAAGCAGCCGGAGATGGACTCGAATTCCTGCCCGCGCGCACCGAGATTTCGGTGGGCGCCTCCGATGAGCGCCCCGTCTCGTTCCGCGTATTTGGAAAAGACGGCCTGACCGGTTTGAGGGAATTGCGGCTGCGCGTCACCGGCGCCGCCGAAGTCGATTTGCCGATGCGCATTGTCTTGCTTCCCCGCGTGGGCACAGTGGCATGGAGCGCCGACCTGGATGGCGATGGCTCGCCCGAATGGATTCTGGAATCCCAGAAAGTCCGGGCCGTATTCTCGACCCGCGACGGCGGTCGCTGGCTCGATCTCACCTGGAAGGACACCGACGTCAATTTCGTCCCGGAGGAAGGCGCTTTCAGTCAGTCGGGCATGGTCGACGTGCGCCCCCTGGCAGACGGACTCGATTTTGCCGGAGACGGTTGGACTCGCACCGTGAAGCTATCCGGTGCCGTCGTAACCATCGAGCAGACGCCTGCCCTGCCCCGCGATTCCTTGAGTCCGCGGACTACGAGTAATGTCTCGCTCTCGATCGATCGCGAGTCCCCCGCCCGCGCCGTATAT
Organism: uncultured Solibacteraceae bacterium; assembly: GCA_964554945.1. Taxonomy (GTDB): domain Bacteria; phylum Acidobacteriota; class Terriglobia; order Bryobacterales; family Bryobacteraceae; genus PSRJ01. Next base: position 5,753 of record CAZKQQ010000141.1, read on the forward strand.
ACGTTGCAGCAGGCGTCTCACGCCGAACCGTAGGACGCAACCAGGAGGCCCAGCCAGGAGGCCCGGCTTTAAGGTTTTCGGGAGGTTCCGACGACCAGTTCGGTGGCCGCTGACAAAGCCGCTGCTCCTCGATCAAGTGTCGCTAAAATCCCGCCGCGCGAAACCGCCAGGCCCACGAGATATGCATCCGTAACCTGCTGGTGTCCGGCCATTAGCAGCCCGCCTTTTCGAAGCGCCTCATAAAAGGGCAGGCTGTCGGGCCAAAACTCATGCTCGGGCAGTAAGGTAACTTGATGCAATAAGGCTAGCGCGTCAGCGGGAGTGACCGCGTCCGCAATGAACTTCCGATTACTTGATACGCGCACAAAACCGGTTTGAGTTAGGGGACATGTGCGAAAGCCCGCCTTGCGCTTGCGGCCGAACCAGGACTGCGCCGCTTCGTGATGAACGTGCGTGGGCCATGTCAGGGCAATTAACAGGTTCACGTCCAACAAATAAGGCCGCGTCAGATTTCATCCTCCGCAGCTAGCGTTTGCTCGAGAGTGATCGGCCGCGCACGCGCGGACACCACGAAAGTGGGAAAACCCTTTTTCCTTTGCGTCAGGGCTGGCGGCCGTAGTCCGCATCGCACCAGCTCGGCAATCGCGTCCCCCAGCGAAATCCCGCGGGCGTTCGCAACCGAACTGGCAATTTCGTAGATATCGTCCGGTATATTTACGGTCGTGCGCATCATGATGATTATAGCATCATGATGTTAGTGGGCTTCCGGTGCTAACCGGTCGCCGGCGATATACTTGTCGTCCTATGAGAAATGCCGTTCTGCTCGCAGTCATCTGCCTGCTGTCCGTTCAGGCAGCCGATCCCACGCAGCCCCTGTTCTGGAGCGCCAGCCAACTGAAAGATGTCGATCAGCAGGCGGCATCCAAATTGAACCTCGAGCGCCACCTCGGGACCGAACGCCTGCTGGATTCCGCCTTTGTGGCGTTTCGAAATGGCTCCGGAGAAGCGGAGCTGCACGAAAAGCAGGCGGATTTGATTTTGGTGCGATCCGGTTCGGGAGCCGTGCTGGTTGGCGGCAAAATGATCGGCGGTAAGCCAACCGGCCCGGGCGAGGTGCGCGGGGCATCCATCGAAGGCGCAACCAGGTATCCAATTGCCGCCGGGGACACGCTTTACGTGCCCGCCAATACGGTGCACCAGTTCTGGATGGAACCCGGCCAAAATTTCACTGCAATGGTCGTGAAGATCACGCCAAAGCCGTAACCGCCCGTGGGCGCTTACCGAGCCTGGGCTTCTTCTGCCCACACGAGTGGCGAATCTCCGGAAAGCTGAAGAAATAGCCGGTATTGCGCGCGCGCTGCATCACCCTGACCGGCGGCCATCGCCACCCGGCCGCGCAAATAGAAAATTCGGGGGAAATAAAAACTTTGGAATGGCTGTACACCGGCGGCCGCCGGCAATGGGTTGAAGCGCAGCAGCCCCGCCGCGTCTTGGGGACGGCCTGTTTCCAGATAGCACCATGCCAGCAGCAAAGGCACATCATCAGCCGTCGGGCCGCCGTTCTGGTACATGGATTTCAGAATTTCCAACGCCGCCGGAAACTGGCGGTCCACCAGCAAAGCAAAAACGAGCGCGCGCTCTTTGATCGGCTTCTGTGCGGGATTCGGAAAGGCGCGCTCGGCTCGCGCCGGCCACTCGGTCGCCGATGCCGAAGGCTGGGCCAGAAATCGCGCGACTCCGATTGTGGGCTCCGAAGCGGTCCCCCCGATCCGTTCGGCTTTTTGCGCGAATTGCGCCCCGCCGGTTCGATCGCCCAGCGCCACGCGCCAGACCGCCAGCTCGCCATAGGCTTCCGCGGCCGCCTCTTTCAGCGGGCCATTTTCGACGTGCCGCGCAAAGTCCTCCAACCGCTGGAATCCTTCTTTCCTGCTGCCGCTTATCCACAACCACTCGGCCTGGTAGTAATCCACCAGCGGATCCCGAAGCTGGGCCCGATGCTCCCTGTATTGCCTAGCCAAGGCGCCGGCGCCGGCAATGTCTCCGCTCATCAGGCGGGCCATGGCGGCTTTGCGCAAATCTCCCCCGCCGAGAAACGCCGGATCTTTCTTGGCCGCCTGCAAATAGAAATTCTCCGCTTCCCGCAGGCGTCCGTACAGCAAGTTCACGTCTCCCAGCGAATCCAGCGGATTCGCATCCGCCGGACGCAGCGTCTCGCACTGCTGTAGCGCCCGCACCGCGGCTTGTAAATCTCCTGCGTATGCCGACGCGTATCCGAGCTGGTTAAGGATGGCGAAATCCTCCGGCTGAAGCGATAGCGCTTTCTGATACGCTTCGACAGACTGCCGGTAGTCTTGGCGGCTCATCGCCGCCTCGCCCATGGAACTCCAGACCGCCGGATCGTTCGGCGTCAGGCGAGCCAGCCCCGCTAGGGCACGCTGGCGCGACGCCATATTACCGCTGACGTTAGCCGCATCGAATTCCAGTTGCGCACGATCGATTTCCGGCATCCGGTCGCGATGCGCCATTGCCTGCTCCAGCAGCGCCGTCGCGCCGGACTGATCGCGCTGCTGCACTTTGGATTGCGCCAGGTAGGCGTAGGGCGGCTCGAAATCGGGGTCCGCGCGAATCGATTCCTGGAAGTGTTGCGCGGCAACCTGTGGATCCGTCGCTTCCATACCAAGCACGTAAGCCTGCACCGCGGCTGAATTCCGGGTTCCATAGGAAGACGCCCGGCTGGAAATCTGGCGTGCGAGGGCGCCGGCCGCCGTCGGCACATCCGGCGCTGACGCCGTCATCACTCTCGTTTCTCCACTCGGCACATCGTCCAAAGTGAGACGCGCCTCCACCCGGCCGTTCCGCAGCCAATATTCGCCGTAACCCAGGCGGTTCGCGCCGGCCGCAAGCGCCTCGGCGCGCTCCGAAGATATTCCGGGTGCGGCGAGGGGCCGGCTTCCCAAAGCGGCGTCCGACGCATGCACCCGGCTGGAAGAGATGGTGTACAGACCCGGCACACTCGCCAGATCCCGCGATAC
>CAZKQQ010000141.1:8794-17676 GCA_964554945.1 uncultured Solibacteraceae bacterium
GTTGGAGAATCGGCGTTGAGGTGGAATGGGAACAGGAGACCGCCGCCAGACAAAAAATTGCCAGCGCCGCTCTACAGTACACGCGGCTCCGCGGCCAGCAGATCTTTAAATTCGGGTAGACTGCGTAGCGCCTCGAACTCCGGATCCTCTTCCAACTTCTTCTTGTCCTTGAATCCCTCTTCCAGCGCCTTACGCACGTACTGCATGGCCATGTCGTTCCGGCCCGATTTCGCATACATCTTAGCCAGGTAATAGTGGAACTTGGCGCGCTCTTCGATGTTGCGGTCCTCCAGCATCGTCCCGTAATTGCTGCGCCGTTCGAAAACCTCTGGATCGATGGCGAGCGCTTTCTGATACGCCTCGGTCGCATCTTCGTACCGCTTGCGAGCGAATAATGCCGTACCCAGATTGCTGTAAATCGATGCGGAGTTGGGAGTCACTCGGAGAGCTTTTTGGTAATACGATATCGCCCGCCGGTAGCTCTTCTTCGCGTAATAGACGGTGCCGATGTTGTTCAGAGCTTCCCCATAATCGCGCTTCAGCTTCAAGGCGCGATCGTAATTCTTCCTGGCATTATCGAGCTGCTGCAACTGATGGTACGCAATACCAATCTTGTTGTAGATAACTGCGGATTTTTGCGAATCTGATTCGAATGATTCGATGGCCTCGCGGTACATCTTGCGCGCCATCATGATATCTCCGCGCTCCTCCGCTGTCAGAGTACGCGTGGCAGCCGCGGGAGCCGCAGACCTTTGCTGGGTCCTGTCCGCCAAAGCGGAACCCTGCTGGGCCAAACTGAGCGTGCCGAAGAAAATGGAGGCGAACGCGATTGCGAAGGGCTTGGAAACCATGACGGTCCCCCCTCCAGCTATTTAATCATAACGGGGGATCGATGAGTATACCCTAAGGTTATTTGAATACTCCCCACAGTTTGTGGAAGAAGCCTTTCTTTTCTTCCCTTTGTTGCGGCTGGGGCTGTTGCTGAGTCGTCTGCGGATTATCCTGCCGCGGTGGCGCGCGGCGGGCCACGGGAAGAGGAACTTCGCCGTTCGGTGCCGGAGGACGGAGCCCGTCATCGGTCGGCAGTTTCGCCGCCGGCGGATTCGTATCCCATCCCGATACGCTCGTGACAATCGAGCGATTGCCGCCATGCAGGGGGCAAGCCTGCACGGGCTGCGTGCCGGCGATGTAAACTTCCTGCCGCGCCATCGGACATGTGGGCGTGGCCAGTAGTCCCGACTCCGGGTCGATCTCCACCGTCACAACCCCGTCTGGAGCCTCGAATGGCTGCGCGTTGCGATACTCGCGGAATTGCAGCGCGCGCTTCATAAATTCGCCCCAGATCGGCGCCGCCGAGTGCGCGCCTTCCAGGTCGAGCTCGCGATTATCGTCGAATCCCACCCACACGATGCACAGCAGCTCCGATGTGTATCCGGCGAACCAGCCGTCCCGGGAGGTTCCGGTTTTGCCGGCCGCGGGTACCGTAAAGCCTTGCGCCCGGACTCGCGCCGCCGTTCCGCTGCGCAGCACTTCCTCCATCAGATTAGTCATCAGATACGCCACGCGCGGATCGAGCACCTGCTTTTCTTCGGTCTTGTGCTTATAAATGACCTTGCCGTCCTGCGTGCGCACCAGCGATACAAAATCCGGCTTGATGTAATCGCCGTGATTGGCAAATATCGTGTAGGCCCCGGCGGCTTCGATCGGCGTGATGTCATAAGCGCCCAGCGCGACCGCCGGAGTGGGGTGAATCTTGTAATTCATCCCGGCGCGGTTCGCCATGTCCACCACCTTGTCATAGCCGGCCATCTCGGCCACTTTGACTGTGGCCACGTTCAGAGAGTGCGCGATCGCCTCGCGCAGCGTCACCATGCCGTGATACTCGCTCTTGAAATTCTTCGGATCGTAAGGCTTGCCATCGAAGAAGAATGTGGTGGGCTCGTCCATTACGGTGGTGCTCGCGGTCAGAACCTGCGGCCCGCCTTCGATCGCGGTATTGAGCGCCGTGGCGTAGACGAACGGCTTGAAAATCGACCCGGGCTGGCGGAAAGCGGTCGCATGGTTGAGCTGGCTCATGCCGTAGTTGCGTCCGCCGACCACGGCCTTGATGGCGCCTGTGTGCGGATCCATTGCGATCAGCGATACCTGAGCCTCGGGTATGGTCTGGCCGCGAAACCGCTTCTGCTTTTTGATCTGGTCATCCACGCTCTGCATTCCAATGCGGACCGCCTCGCCCGCCGCCCGCTGCAGATTCATGTCAAGCGTGGTGTAAATGTGATATGCATTCGACCGGAAATTCGCATCCTGGAACTTGCTTTGCAGCTCGTCCTCAACCAGATCCACAAAATATGGGGCGTCCACCGATTGTGACGAGCCCCTCGCCACGGACAACGGTGATTCCACTGCCAGTTCGAAATCGCGGTCGCTGATTTGCCCGTTCTGGTGCATCAGGGTCAGGACAATGTTGCGCCGGTCACGCATGCGCTCCGGGAATTTGTACGGATTGAAATAGGACGGTCGCTGGATCATGCCGGCCAGCGTCGCCGCCTCGGGCAGCCGGATCTGGCTCAGATCCTTGCCAAAGTAAGCTTCCGACGCTTCGCCAAATCCGCGGATCTCAAACGACCCGCGCCAGCCCAGATATACCTGGTTGACGTAATCCTCGAAAATCTCTTCCTTGGATAGCTTCTGCTCCAGTTGCAGTGTGATGATCACTTCGGCCAGCTTGCGTGTCCAGCGCTTATCCTGATCGAGCCAAAAGCCGCGCGCCAGTTGCTGGCTGAGCGTGGAAGCGCCCTGCTCCTTGCGGCCTTCCTTCAAATCCACATAGGCGGCCTTGATGATGCGGACCGGGTCAAAGCCGGAATGCTGGAAGAAGCGCTTATCTTCTGCCGATGTGATGGCGTCCACCACCACCCGCGGGATATCCGCAAACTTCACCATGCGGCGCTTCTCGCGGTTCGGCCCCGAAAGATTCGTTATCAGCTGCGGCTCGAGCTGATACTGGTTGCGCGGCGTGTTGTCCTGTAAGGAAACAACTTCGGCGATGCGCCCGCCGGAGAACTTGATCACCGCGGCTTCCTGGTCGAAGTACGAATCCGGCCCTGGAAACACTTCGATGGCATAGGGATGAAGCTGGAAATAGCCGGTGGTATTGCCGCGCGATTCGTTATAACCGCTGCGCCGCAGCTCGTTCGCCACCTGCAAGGGCGTCATGACATCGCCGACCGTCACCGATTGGGGCGCGGCGTACAGCTTGGCCGTCTGGGCGAACGGTCCGGCCCGCAGCTTTTCATCGATCATCCGCGAATAATGGGAGTAGAAGTAAGTAAACGCCCCTAACCCGAGGATGGCAATAAGAGCGAACCCGATCACCAGAACCCGCCCGGCCGGCATCAGTATGAACCGAGCCAATCTCGCGCTTCTGGGGACCCGGACCTTCATTTCCTTCTTGGCCACTACCTTCGATTCTCGCACGGCTCCCCGCACCCCCGCCCCTGAGGTAAATCACGTAACGACTAAAACATTACGAATGTGGCAATTGGATTACCATTCAGCCATGCCCGGGGAGGGCTGAACGGCGGAACTGCCCGCGATACAATCAATCCAAGCCCACGGAGACTGCTCGATGTCCTTTCCGCTGTTCCGTGTCTGGGTCGTATTGAGTGGCTGCGTCGCAGCAGGCGCTCAGGTCGCGCCGCCCGTTTCTCCATCCGGCACAATCGCCGGAATGGTGGTGGACGCTGGTAATAACTCCCCGATCCGGCGCGCGGTGGTCACGCTTTCCACAGTCGAAACGCGCCCTCAGGATGCAGTCGCCTGGACCGATGGTAACGGCCGATTTGCCTTTGGTTATCTACCCTCCGGCAAGTATGAACTCCGCGTTAATAAGACCGGCTTCCAGGCAGCTTTCTATGGCACGGAATCCCCGCGGCGCCCGCCCGGCACAATTCAACTCGCCGCCGGCGAAATTCGCAGCGACGTCGTGTTCCGGCTGCAACAGGTGACTACCATTTTAGGCACGGTGGTCGATGAACAAGGCAACCCGTTGCAGAATGTTGCCGTCTCCGCGATACGCTGGGGCTGGCAGCGCGGCAAGCGGAAGCTCCTCCCCGGGCCATCATCGATGACGGATGCCGGCGGCCATTACCGCATTGCAGGCATGGCGCCCGGCAGTTACGCCATCGTCGCCGGGCAAAGCGGCCGCCCACCGAGGGCGATCAACTCCGAGGCCGTTGCCGGCCAGGCGCAGCGACCCTACTCGTATGCGGTGCAATATTATCCCGGAACGGACCGGGCCGAATCGGCAACATTGCTCTCCATCGAGCCGGGACACGAGTACTCGCAAATCGACTTCCACCTGGTCGCGCGCCCCAACCCCACCATCCAAGGCAAAATCATCCCGCCCGCAGGCACTGCCGCGCTCGAGCAGATGTCGGTCAACGCTTCCAGCGAAGATTCACCCAATCGCATGAATTTCGGAGCCGGCGTATCGCAGCCCGACTTCGCGTTCCATTTCGATCAGCTTCAGCCGGGCCGCTATACCTTCATTGCGCAAGCGACCGCCGGCGGGAAACGCTACCGCGGCGTCCAGTCGCTCGAAATTACTTCTGAGGACCGGTCAGACCTCTCCATCGCACTGCTCCCCCCCATCGATCTGGCGGGTACCGTCACCGTCGAAGGTCCGGACGCCTCGAAATACAAGCCGTCCTCGGTCAATCTGGTCCCTGGCGATGGCGTGCCGCTCGTCGGGCAGCCAATGCGGGCCATTGTCAACCAGGATGGCAGCTTCAAAATCGGCGATGTGCCGCCCGGCATTTGGGATATTAACGCCGGGCCCGTTCCTCCCGGCGGCTATATCAAATCGATGCGTCTCGGGGATCAGGATGTGCTCACCGAGGAGATGGTCATCGATTCGTCGACGCAAGCTCCGCTGAAAATCGTGATTGGAACCGAGGCAGCTCACGTTCAGGGCGATGTGAGTCTGAATGGCCAGGCGGCGCGTGCCGTAGTCTTGCTTGCCCCGGAAACGCGTTTCCGGCATGTGTTCAGTCTCTACCGTACGGCTGCCGCCGACGCGAACGGCCATTTTGATATCAGGAATGCGGCTCCCGGAAAGTACCAGCTCTATGCGTTCGATGAGCTCGACCCCCAGTCGATCCAGGACCCGGAATTTCTAAAGCCATTCGAGCAAGCGGGCACAACGGTTACGCTGCGCGAGGGCGAGAACCCTCCACAGAAACTCGCGATGATTTCTCCGGCAAACCCGGCTCCGCGGAGTTCAGGAGATGCGCAATGAGAACTGCCCTCGGAATTCTCATCCTGGCGGTCGCGCCGCTTACGGCTCAGGTGCAGGTCGTCAGCAGGCCTTCTGGCGCGTCCGGGCCCCTGATGCCAAGCCAACCCAGACCTGTCGAAACCGGCACGTCTTCGATTGAAGGCGCCGTGCTCGATTCGATCACCCACAATCCAATTCCCAAAGCGACCGTCAATCTGAACGGCCGGACGAATTTGACAGTAGTCACCGACTCCGCAGGCCACTTCGCTTTTCGTCAATTACCCCCCGCTCAATACTTCGTGCAGGCGCAGTCCGACAATTATCCTATTGGACCCTTCAGCCTCGATTTGGGACGCCAGGCTGTGGTCGCGGTCGCGGCCGACGAGCACAAAACCGGAGTTGCTCTGACCCTGATTCCCGGCGCCTCGCTGCGCGGCCGGATCGTGGATGAAGAAGGCAACCCGATGCCGCAATGCACAGTGTCCCCGATGCGTTACCGCAACGGCGACTCCAATGCGTCCATGGTGGGAGCAGCCCAGGTGCAGAGCAACGAAAAGGGCGAATACCGCATCGGGAACGTCCCCGCGGGAAAGTATTATTTGCTGGCCCGCTGTTTCCTAAGCATCCCTATGCCGCATGCCTTCGTGCGCCGCGAAGCCCTGGCCGGCGTACCCATGTTGACGTACTCGCCCCTGTTCTATCCCTCTTCCACCGATCTGTCCGGAGCCACTCGGGTTTCGCTGGCCGCCGGGACGGACCTGTCCGGCATCGACTTTCAGATGACCCCCGCAACCGGAATCACTCTGCGCGGGCATGTGCGGCCGGTTGTGTCCGGAGGCTTTATGCAAATCACGCTCGCGCCCAAGAACAAGCTTCTGCGGTCTGCCCAGCAGCAGGGCGCCCGTGCCAATCCGACCACCGGCGAGTTCCAGATTCCCATGGTGCGGCAGGGATCGTACGATCTGGTGGCGACGGCCCAGGCTGAAGGCCATTCCTACTTTGCGAGAGTGCCGGTCGAGGTGGGCGCCGCCACGCCGGAACCGATTGACGTGGTGATGGACCCTGCCCCGCAAATCACCGGCTCCATCACCATCGAGGGTGATACCAAAGTGCCGTTCAAGAACGTGCGGATTACTCTGTTTCCGGTCGACGCGCAGCCCGCCGGCCCTCCCCCGCAGACCGAAGTGCAGAGCGATGGCACATTCGTGATCAGTGCCTCTCCGGGCCAATGGCGTCTGCAGGTGAACAGCGGGGTTGGCTACCTGAAATCGGTTACGCTCGGCGATCAGGAAGTCTCGGCAACATCGCTCGATATCGGTTCCGCTCCAGGCGCTCTCAAGATCGTGATGGGTACGAAGAACACGCAGGTTGACGCATCCGTGGCCGGGCTTCCCTCCGACGCCCAGCAGATATCGGGACTGATCTGGTCGGCAACCGGCACTGCGGCTCAACAAAACTTTCCAGTGAACAGTTCCGGATCGGGCACAATCAACCTACCGCCGGGCCGCTATTTCGCGTGCGCGATTGCCGGAGTGCAACCCTTTATGCTCTTGGGGAATCCGGATTTCCGCAAAGCCCTGGAGCGCCCTTGTCCGCCGGTGGACGTGCCGGCCGACAGCCGCACCAGCATTCAAGTGCCATTCATTGCCGCGGACGAAATCAAACGGCTGGCCGAGAGTCTGGAAGCAGACGAGACGCCGGCCAACTGAGTCCCGCTCCCGGCGCTGCTCGTCCCAGAAGCGGACAGTAGCGCTGTTGAGGGTCAACCGTTCCGACTCATTAGGAACCAGATAGAGCAGATTCCTGTGGCACGCGGAGTGCATTTGCACACGCGTGCTCCACGACCTGCGTTACGCGATTCGCACCTTGCGGCAGAACCCCGCTTTCGCGCTGGTGGCGATCATTTCCCTGGCTCTGGGAATTGGCGCTAACTCGGCCATCTTCAGCCTGGCGGATGGGATTCTCCTGCGGCCGATGGCGGTGCCGCACCCGTCCCAGATCATCCAGGTGCAATCGCAATTGCGCGCCCCGGGACTGGCCTCCCTTTCCCGGTATTCGAGTGTCTCTTACCGCGACTATCGCGATCTTCGGGACAGGGCGCAATCCTTCGCGGGATTGGCCGCCGTCAACTATATGTCCTTCGGATTCGCCACCCAAAGAGACGCGCTGCCTCAAATGAAATTCGGCACCCTTGTGAGTGGCGACTTCTTCAATGTATTGCAGCTCCAGCCGGAACTGGGCCGTTTCTTCCGGCCGGATGAAGACCAGGCGCCGGGTCGCGATGCCGTAGTCGTACTGAGCCATGACTTGTGGAAGACTGAATTCGGCGGCCGCCTTACTGTCATCGGGCAAACCGTTTTCCTCAACGGGATTGACTTCACCGTAATCGGCGTCGCGCCGGAAGACTTTACCGGGCCTTATGTGCTGTTGCGTTCCGCCCTCTACACGCCCATCGCGATGGGACCCCGCCTGCAGGGAGACGCATCGCAGAAGCTCCTACAGGATCGTAGCGTCCGAAGCCTTTTCGTATATGGGCGGCTCAGGCCGGGCGTCAGCCTGGCACAAGCGGTGGCCGAGACGAAGGGAATCGGCGAGCAACTGGCGCAAGCCTATCCGCAGACCAACCGAACGTGCGCACTGGTGACCGGCACCGATCTTCAGGCGCGCTTCGAGCAGAACACGTTCAACGCCATCCTAATCGGTTTCTTCGTCGCGGTGGCGGTAGTGGTGCTGCTGATTGCGTGCGCGAACGTGATGAACCTGCTGCTCAGCCGCGCGCGCGCCCGTTCGCGGGAAATCGCCGTGCGCGTCGCTATCGGCGCCGGCCGCGGCCGTCTCATCCGCCAAATGTTGACGGAAAGTTTGGTGATTGCGGTCCTGGGTGGAGGGCTCGGCTTGTTCGTCGCGCAAGCGGGAGTCGACTTCTTGTCGCGCGTCCCGGTTCCGGGTGACATTCCGATTATGATTGATCTTCGGTTGGACGCCCGGGTATTGTTGTTCGCCATGGCCGCGTCGCTGATTAGCGCCGTGCTGTTTGGATTGGTTCCTGCCCTCCAATGCGCCCGGCCCGATCTTGTGCCCGCTTTAAAATCAGGGCGCGCCGAAGGCGGCAAACCCCGCCGCTTCACAGGCAGGAACGCGTTGGTTATGGCGCAAGTCGCCGCGTCGCTGGTGCTCCTCATCTTCGCCTCCCAGGCCTATCGAGGGGCCGCCGTTTTATTGTCGTCACCGATGGGCTTTCGCACCGATCATCTTCTGATGGCCAGCTTCAACCCGGCTCTGGCGCGATACCAGCCGGCCCAGACGCAGGAGTTTTACCGGCGTCTCCTGGACAAAGCGCGCAACCTGACCGGTGTCCGAAGCGCCGCTTTGGTCCAGTCTGTTCCGATGGCTCCGACCGGTGTGTTTGGCAGCCGGGTTGTGCCCGAGGGTCTCGCATTGCCCCCGGGCGCCGAAGCCCTGACTGTGCTCTCAGACGTGGTCAGCGATAATTATTTCGCCACGTCCGGCGCCCGGATCACCGAAGGGCGCGAGTTTCAAGCCACCGACACGGCCGCCTCGCCCCGCGTAGCCATCGTCAATGAACTGTTCGCTCGCAAATACT
>CAZKQQ010000142.1:0-17649 GCA_964554945.1 uncultured Solibacteraceae bacterium
GCTCACCGAGCGCGTCAAGCGGAACCCGTATTCCATCATCCTGTTGGATGAAATCGAAAAGGCGCACCCGGATATTTACAACATCCTGCTGCAAGTATTTGAAGACGGCCAGTTGACCGACGGCCTCGGCAACCAGGTCGATTTCAAAAACACCATCATCATCATGACGTCGAACCTGGGCGCGCGCTTCCTCGAAAAGCGCGGCCACCTGGGCTTCTCGGCCCCGGCCGGCGAAGGCATCCCGGGCAAAGTCGAAGACATGGTCCGCGGCGAGGTGAAGAAAGCGTTCAATCCGGAATTCCTGAACCGTCTCGACGAGATCATCCTGTTCAGTTCGCTCACCGATGACGACCTGATCAAGATCATCGACCTGATGGTGAACCAGGTGAATGGGAATCTGGTGGCGAAGCAGGTGAAGATCCGCCTGGCGCCGGAAGCCGCCAAATACATCCTCGAGAAGACCTGCGGCGACCGCAGTTACGGCGCGCGTCCCCTGCGCCGCGCGCTGCAGAAGTACATCGAGGATCCGCTATCGGAGTCGTTGATCCAGGGCACGCTTCCCCGCCCCGCGGACTTGGAAGTCTACCTGGGCGACACCGGCATCTACTACCGGCAGATCAACACAGAAGGCGAAGCTGTGACCGCCGGCGGTCCCGCCGAGCCGGCCCCCGGCACGCTCTTGTACACGTTCTGACCGTGGCTCCGGCGATCGTGTAGCCGGTGCATGTTATACTTCGACTTTCCCACCTGCGCGGGCCCGTAGCTCAGTTGGTTAGAGCGCTACCTTGACACGGTAGAGGTCTGGCGTTCGAGTCGCCACGGGCCCACCATCAAATCCAGACAACTCAGCCACTTACAAAGATCCAACCGAAATGCGGCATCGCGAACAGGGTCCAAATTTCGCCCGAATCGGTCGTATTTTGGACCCTGTTTGGACCCTGTTGGACCCTGATTCGGAGGCGAAATCGTCTGGGCTCAACTGCTTGGCGAAAGGTGGCGCGTTTTGGACGCTAACGGGCCGCGGTAGCGTCCTAAATGCGTTCGGGCATCTTCGAGATATCCCGCGTTGCGCTATCGCTGATCGCGGCGTAGCGCTGGACGGACGGCGTTCTCAAGTACCAACGTAATGAACGGCGGTCCGGCTTTCAGTGAGAAACTCACGTCCGGAGAGTGTGTCCAGATATCGTTCCCCATTGCGCGGAGGCGGTATTCGAACCCTTCCAACGCGGTAAATGCGAAGTTGCCCCGGACGTCCGTTTCCGGCGTGTTTTCGTTGTCGCCTGTGATCCCGTTATCGGGAAGCGCCTCGATATGCACGCGCGCACCGGCCACGGGCTTTCCGTCGGCGGACAGCACGATCCCCTTAACAACCGCGCTCTTCGGCTCCGGTGGCAATCGGAAATCATAGCGCTGTAGCGCCACCGCATCGGCCACCTCAATGATCATCGCACTTGACTCGGCACGCGCGGCTGGCCAGTAAATCGTTGGGTACGGCGCGCGAGCCGTTGGGAAGCGATACAGATTCAGCACGATCTTGTATCGTCCCGGCGCAACCTCGCGGAACGAGTATTCGCCATTCTCGTTCGTGCTGACGCTGGCGTTAAAAAGGGCATTGCCGCGCTCTTTGCCGTCCCGATTCTCCAGTCGAATCAGCATGAGGTCCATATCTCTCGGGGCCGGTTCTCCGGTGGATCTGACAACACGCCCTGCGATGGTGGCCCGCCAGTTCTTCCGCATGACCATGTCGACGACTGCACACCCGCGCGCTTGCACCGTCGTTATGGGCGGTTTGCCGTCGTACGTAAACGAAAGCATGCGATACCCTGGCTGAGTTGCGGTGACGACGTATTCCGCCGCTTCGAGCCCGCCCAACGAATACTTGCCCTCGGCATCGGTGATCGCCGTGTGCTTCCCCGTCGCGCTGTTCACCTCAACAAGTGCACCCGATACCGGCTGGGCGTTGCCATAGAAGTCATCTGTCCGCGCGACAACCTTTCCAAACAGCGTGGCGGTAGGTACGGCATCAGCGAGGCCGTTTAGGTACTTCAAATCCTCATCTGCGAATTCCACGTGCCTGCTGCGAGTACATCCTCGGGAAGGTACCTCGCCATTGTCGAAGCGACGCGTGTACATCAGGTATTGCTCACCCAGTTTCAGATCCGGGCCATCACACATCCCGTCATCGAAAAGCACCAGCGTCTTTTCAGAGACACCTTTGTACGCGTGGTCGATGCGCATCCTAGCCCGGACGACGCGACCATCCCGGGTCGCGAGTGCCTCCGTGACCGTTCCAAGGAAAACCATCGGCGTTTGCCAATAGGCTTCGCATGGCGGACGCGGGGCGGCGCACTCTCAACCCATAGCTGCTGGCTGTCCAACCCAGAGGAACGCGGCCGCTACGGCCGACAGTGTCGCCGTCCACCGAACAGTGCGGGCGACCCGAAGGGGGTCATTCACATCACCATTAGACAACAAATACAGATCCGTTGTTCCAATTGGGACTGTGGGGCCATCTCCTATATTAGGAGTCCGGCTGTTGTCTTCTCCCTGAGGAGAAGACGACAGTTCGGACGAAAAATCCCCCACCGGTACCGCAACGAGAACATCGGACAAGGCGAGGTTGAGAGCACGGGTGATTTCGATTTGGACCCTGTTTGGACCTTGTTCGCCGTTTTATGAGGCCATTTTTCTCATAAAGAACAGGGGATATGTAATTGTGTCAACATGAGTTACGGCACTAGGGCAGTTTCTCAAAAGCGTCTCCCTTGACACGGTAGAGGTCTGGCGTTCGAGTCGCCACGGGCCCACCATGATTTCAAAGGATTCGTTCCCGCTGAGGCGCGCCGGGACTGGCGACCACACAGGAGGCGCGCAAGAAGAAGTAGCCATATGCGAACAGTAGCCCTACAAGGGAAAGTAACTGCGAGCCGCACCTTGCTCAAAAGCTGCATCCGACGTACCAGGAAAATGATCCAATCTCTGTGCACAAATGAGAGGCACTAATGGAACAGAACCTGCCGGATACAATATCGCTCCTCGCTCGTACGCCGGTTACTTTGAATGCCCTTCTGCGGGACCTGCCGGAAACCTGGACGCGCCGAAATGAAGGGGAAAACACCTGGAGCGCGTTTGATGTCGTTGGGCATTTGATACACGGCGAGCGAACGGATTGGATGCCGCGGGCCAGAATCGTGCTGCAATCCGGCGAGGCTCGGACCTTTGAGCCCTTTGATCGCTGGGCGCAGGCCCGGGAGAGTCAAGGCAAGTCGCTGGAACAGCTGCTCGATGAATTCGCTCGTTTGCGGTCCGAAAGCCTTTCCGAACTGCGCGGATTGAATCTGCGGCCCGAAGACTTCGCAAGGCGTGGACGGCATCCTGCGCTTGGCGTCGTTACGCTGTCAGAACTGCTGGCCGCTTGGGCCGCTCATGATTTGACTCATCTTCATCAAATCTCGCGGATCATGGCACATCAATACCGGGAAGCGGTAGGTCCATGGAGCAAATTTCTAGGCGTGCTGCAGTGCGCCGGCCATAGCTCGTAATGCGGCCTGACCAGGCGCTCGGCTTACAGCTCCGGATGCAGCTCGGCATTGCGCCGGGCATCGCGCTTTTGCTGGTACATTGCTTCATCGGCGCGTTCGAACAATCCGGTGAGAGTGTCGCCCGAATGCCAGGAGGCCAAGCCGATTGCCGCGGTCAGCGTCGCCAGTATGCCCTTTCGGCCGGCGATCGGATACCCGCCGGCGAGCTTTTTGTGAATACTTACCACTCGCGCCGATGCTTGAGCGGCTTCACAATCGAGCACCACCACGAATTCATCGCCGCCCCATCGGCCAATGATGTCAGAACTCCGGAGTGCCGAACGCAGCCGCGCCGCGAACTGTCTCAGCAGATCATCTCCGACTATGTGACCGTACCGATCATTGACTCTCTTAAAGCCATTCAAATCCAGCACCAGAATGCAAAACGGTTTCTCCTTCGCGATTCTGATTTGGATTTGCGATTCCGTATAACGCCGGTTGCTCAAGCCGGTTAACGTATCCTGTGAAGCCAGCCGTTCGGCCTCTTCCAACCGGTTTTGAAAAGTCGAGAGTTCAGACCGCAGATGCCGGACTGACTGTTCGTTCTCCTTAGTGAGCCGTTCCACGAAGGAGCTGAGCTTTGAGGCGCTGAGCAGGATGGATTGCCGGATCTGACTCAGATCGTCGAGATTGGCAACCGCTTTGAGCGTGCCCGTCAGGTCGCCAAACTGTCCCGCGTAGCGGCTGTCGCGCTCCGCGATCACTTCAGCGGTCTCTGCCAGGGTGACCATGATCTCCCGGGCTTCAGCCGCTTTTTTCTTGTAATACTCCGAAACCTGGCCACCCCAGTTCTCCAGGTCCTCACAGACGTTCTTTCCGGCCTGCGCGACCACTTCCTCGTTCACGTCTGACGCAAGCTTAGCCCTAAGTTTCTCCAGCCTGTCTTGAAGGCCGGGGCCAAGCGCCGGGCACGCCTGCGCTCCGCATCTGCCCATCGTCTCCAGAGATTCCCGATATGCCGTGAGAGTGGTATCGAGCAACTGTCCGGGATGCAGCTCGATGTGCTTCTTCAACGAGATCATGGCCTTCTTAATTGTTTGGCCGTGGCCAAGGTTGGGCAACATTACCGTTGGTTAATTCGGCATCATTAGTAAAGGAACCGGACTACGTAAAGCGACCGGTGAGGGCGGCGCGGTTGAAGTAATCGAGCAGGCAGAACTGTACCAGAAGGTGCTCGCCGGCGCTCGCGCCATTCTCGCCAAATCGCGATTTACGCCGCGCCCAAACCAAAATGGTTTGGATTCGAAAGCGTTTGGCTGATTCTAAATGGGTTATTCGGAATTCTCAAACCATCATGGTTTAGAACCAATCTTGACACGGCCCCAGACGGCTCTCTAAGCTTGTTTTAGCCGATGATCCCCCGCTCCCGCTATCTCCGGGCTCTCCTGGTTTGCGTCGTCCTGTTAGCCGCCGGATCTGTCTATCAATTCGCGCAACAACACGAGCCCAAGCCGCTCGGCGGCGACGTGATTCCCTTGCGCCAGGTCTCCGACCCGTACCCGGTCTTCAACGGAATTGCGATCGATCCGGTAAATAATGTCGTCGCGATGAGCGATGTCAACCGCAAGAGTCTTCTGAACTATGACCGCACCGTCGATTCGGCCGGCAGCGGCATCACTCCGCCGCGCCGCCAGGTATTCGGGCCACTGACCAATATCGGGTTCGTCGCCGGCGTGCTGCTCGACCCGCAGCGCCGCGAGATGTACACGGTCAACAACGACATTGAAGACACCATGGTAGTGATGCCCTATGACGCGCAGGGCAACGCCGCGCCATCGCGGATTCTTTCGATTCCGCACCAGGCGTGGGGCATCGCAATGAGCCGCACCCACGACCAGATCGCCGTCACGGTGGAGTTGCAGGAAGCGGTCGTATTCTATAAGCGCGACGCGCGCAACGTCACGCCGCCCCTGCGCTTTATCCGCGGGGCGAATACGGGGTTGGCCGATCCGCACGGTGTGTACTGGGACGACCGGCACAACGAAATCGCCGTCGCCAACCATGGCAATTACCGCGGGTTGATTAAAGATGTCGGCGCCGGGTGCGTCCCTACTGGGACCGCCGATCCCGAAGGCGGCGCCGTGCTGCCGTCTTCCATCACTTTCTATTCGGGAGACGCGAAGGGCGATGTGCGCCCGATCCGCACCATTCAGGGCGACCAGACGCAGCTCGATTTTCCGATGGGCCTCAGCGTCGATGAAGAGCACGACGAGTTCGCGGTGGCCAATAACGGCGGCAACTCGGTGCTGGTATTTTCCCGAACCGCGAGTGGCGACGTGGCGCCGGTTCGCGTGCTCGGCGGCGATCAAACCGGCATCAACCGGCCCATGGGAATTGCCATCGATTCTCGCAACAACGAATTTTGGGTATCCAATTTCGGCGATCACACCGCCTTGGTGTTCGACCGGCTGGCCCACGGCAACGTCGCGCCGAAACGCATCATTCGGACGGCTCCGGCCGGCACCCCATCTCCCGGTTTTGGGAATCCGCAGACGGTCGCGTACGACAGCACCAGGGACCAGATCCTGGTGCCGAATTGAGTGGCGCAACCGCGCGTTGCGGTGTTCGCCAGGATGGCGAACGGAGACATGGCCCCGGCCCGAGTCATCACCGGCGCGGCCACCAAGCTGGCGCGCACGGTCCACGGGATTGCCTACGACCCGGACCACGATTTGATTTACGTGCCGAACCCGCTGGCCGACGCGGTGCTGGTCTTCCGCGGCAGCGCTAACGGCAACGAGCCGCCCATCCGCGTAATTCAAGGGTCCTGCACGCGGCTGGTGGTGCCGCACGCGGTGAGTCTCGATCTGGAGCATCACGAGCTTCTGGTCGCCAGCCTGAGCAACCGGACCATCGCCGTGTTCCCCTGGGACGCCAACGGCAACGTCTCCCCGACGCGGTACATCAACGGGCCCAAAACCAGGCTCGGACACGTGGTGGGGCTGGGTGTGGACACGAAGACTAACCTGCTAGCGGTGGCCAATTCCGAAGAGATTCTCATTTTCAATCGCACCGACAGCGGCGATGTCGCGCCGCTTGGCGAGATCAAGGGACCGCATACCGGAATCGGCGACGAGCCGTGGGAATTGCAGATTTACAAGAGCCAGATTTTTCTGGCGACTTCGAACCACCTGCACACCAACTTGTATTCCGGCGTGACGTTAAAGGATGGATACAACACGCCGCCCGAAGACCCGTGGCTCAATCCGGAGCTGGGATTTATCGGCGTGTGGAATACGAAGGACCGCGGCGACGTGCCGCCACACGCGCTCATCAAAGGGCCGTTCAGCCAGATTCTTCATCCGACGGGGCTTGCACTGAACCCGAAAGACGGCGAGATTTACGTCACGGACAGCATTCGCAACGGGCTGTTCACCTACCTCGTGCCGGACTTCTTTTAGCCGTGGTGTAATTCGCGCTCGAAGTGCTTCTTGATATCGGGGTCTTCCTGACTCGCCTCGATCTGCTCCACCTGCAGCGGGAAGCCCAGCCGGATCGGAAAATCGCCCTCCGTGATCGCCAGGTAGCGCGCCTTTGTGTCGCCCGTGTTGAAGTGTTGGTGGTACCAAAAGAACGGCGGCGAGACGATGGTGCCGGCTTTCCAGTCGATCTTGATCGCTTCGGTGTCTTTCAGTTTGTCCTTTTCGGCCAGTGAAAAGCCCTTACCGTTTAGGGTCAAAATGATGGCCTCGTACGGATGGCGGTGACCCAGCTTGTAGCTGCCCACTTCGAACTCGGACATGTGCGGTTCGAGAATCGAATTGCCGGCCATATCCCAGTACATGCTGGCATTGCCCTCGCCGCGCTCGGGCCAGTCGACTACTTCGGACTTGCGAATGTCTTTAACGAAGTTTGTCTTATCCCAGCGTTTGCGCACACGCTTCGTCGAAGTGAAGTAGTCCGGCGCGCCGTCGTAGCGGTCGTTGAAATTGAAGTTCAGATCGTTGATCAGACCCATGCTGCCGAACACCTGCAGCATGAAGGGGAACGAGGTGATGTAGAGCAGGCGGGCGGGGTGCGCCGAATCGGTGTTGTAATGCCGGTGCTCCACGTTCACGGGCACGGCGAAGAGGCTGCCTTCGCCCCACTCGACCTTGTTGGTCTTGCCGCCGCCCGCGAAGGTAGTATAGCCGCGCCCCGACAGCACATAGGTGAGCTGCTCGTAGAAATGCTTGGCCGGGGTGAGCGCCTTTCCCGCGGGAATCTCCTGGATCACGGCATCCATATGAACGTTGCCGGAGAAATTCAGATAGAGACCGCGACCGCCGCTTTCCGGCCACGGCTGTACTTCCTGCTTCGCGGCATCAAGAATGGAATAACCTTCGACCATGGGGAGCTTGCTGTTCTTGATCCACTGGCGGTAGAAATCGCGCTCGATGCGGCCGCCGCCGCCGATATTGGCGGGACTCATCTTCGGCTGATCACCGGCCGTCTGAGCCCGAACGGCAAGGGCCGAAGCACCGGCCACGGGTAGCAGTTCAAACAATCTCCTTCGTGAGATCGTTCCCATTTGCAGTTCGTCGAAAAGATTTGGCATGACGGCCTCCCTGAAAACTCCGCTCTCTTACGGTCGCGGTTCTGTGTCTGTTATCGAATTCCGATCAGCGGCCAGTAGAACGGCACCACCAGCAGGAGCAGCAGCGAATCCACCGCGCTCATAATCAGGCCGAGCCGCAGAATGTCTTTCGACCGGAAATATCCATACGCGTACCCGATAATCAGCACGCCGGATTGGTAGACAAAAATTTTGCCGCCGGACGAAAAGACCCAGATCATCCCCAGCTTGAGCGTGCTCAAACCATGCGTGGCGGCAAACTGCATCAGCAGCGGCGTCGACGTGCCCAGCATGGAGATCTCGCTCGCCAGGAAAATGTGATAAATGAAACCGGTCCAGTACAGCACAAAGATGGAAAGGAAATTGTGGCTGAGGATGGGCTGCATCCACGCGAACACCACGTTCGTGAGGACGTCGAGGCCCTTGGTTGCGCTCAGCACCTTGCCCATGCTGACGGCGGCCGCCACAAAAAAGAGCTGAAGGAAATTGATGCGCTTCAAATCCTCGACGTCGAGGATGTGCATGAATGGGAGCACGCCCAAAAGGCCAATGCCCAACCCGATCATCGAGGGCGAGATGTGGTGGAGAAAATCGGTGGCCCAGAAGCCAATGGCCGCCAGCATCAGGGCGAAAGTCTTTTTTTCAATGGTTGTCCAGGGGCCCGCTTTGCGCAATTCCGCCTTGAGAAACTGAATCCCGCCTGGAAGAGACGTAGTTTCGGGCGGGTAGAGCCACAACGTGAGTCGCCACGCCACCAGAATGGTGACGAGGTCGGACGGTAAGTATGCCAGCAGCCATTGGCTCCAAAGAACCTGTGCATGCCCAACGTTCTCGATGATGCCCCGGCCCGTGATTGCAGCCGCGCCGGCGATTATACTCTTGTCGAAGACGCCGGCGGTATAGGTGAGAATCAGAAACATGCCGCGGCCGACGTTGCTGCCGACGCCGAGTCCAAAAGCTTCGATCAAACCGATCGCGACCGCCGCCATGATGGTGACGCGCGCCATGCCTGAGGGCACCAGAAAAGTTAACAAGAAGTCCGACAGGATCAGCGCCAGCAGCAGCCGGGAATAGCTGGTGCCGACGCGAATCGTCACCAGGTAAGCGAGGCGCCGCGCCAGGCCCGATTTCGCCGCCATCGTCCCGAACAGGATTGCGCCCATCAGAAACCAGGGCGTGTCGTCAGCGAACCCGCTAAACGCCACATCAAACCGGACGATTCCGGACGCCCAGAACAGATAGCATCCGAGGAGGCCGGTGAGCCCGTGATCCATGATCTCGGTGGCCCAGGCCAGAATCATGAACAGGGAAATGGCGATGGCATGCTGCGCCCTAGGATCCAAATGTAATGGAAGCAACCAAAGCGCGGTGGGGATGGCCAGAACCGGCACCACCCTGGCGATCGTGCGGACAGAGAACGAATGCCTGCGTGAGAGAGTTAGCGGCTCCTCGCCGACACTGACCGAAGTTTCCCGGCGGATCGTCACCGCGGACCCAACTTATCGGAGTCGAGCAGGGGTTGTCAACTCATCCACAGCACCGGAATTTAACGTGGCCGCACTCTAAAAGACAGGGGATCTGTGATATAAGAATTAGCAATAACGGGTGTCTGAGCATCCGGCGAAGAGGGGATACAGCGCATGAGACCTCGGAAATTTGAAGCCATCGTTTGGATAGTGTGCCTGGGGATTAGTGTAGGCGCCGGGTTGGTGCAAGGACAAGCGGTGAATGGCACGATTCTGGGCACCGTTAGGGACACAAGCGGCGGCGTAGTCCCGATGGCGCGAGTGTCTGCCATGAATGTGGAAACGGGAGTGATGCGAACCGCGGTGTCGGACAGTTCCGGCGCCTATCAGATTGTCAGCGTCCCGGCGGGAAACTACGATGTGGAAGCGACCAATCCGGGGTTCAAGACTTCGCTGCGTAAAGGCATCAGCGTCACTGTAGGAGCGTCGGTGCCGGTGAATTTTGAACTGGCGGTGGGCGAAGTGCAGCAACGCGTCGAGGTGGAAGCCGCGGCTCCTCAACTGGAAACGACCAACGCCGCCATGGGCGGACTGGTGGGCGAGGCGGCGGTCCGCGAACTGCCGCTCAACGGCCGGGACTGGCTGCAACTCGTGACGCTGCAGCCAGGCGTCATCGGCGGAATCGGCCAGCTGAGTTCTGCGGGCTTTTCGAATTCACGCGCCGCGCGAGGGAACGGCGAGTCGCTATCGATTTCCGGCGGGCGGCCGACCGGGAATGTCTTTCTGGTGGACGGGTTGGTGGTGAATGACTTCGCGAATGCCAGCCCGGGCAGCGGATTGAACGTCAATCTCGGGGTTGATGCAATCCGCGAATTCCGTGTTCTCACCAACGAGTACAGCGCCGAGTACGGACGCTCGACCGGCGGTGTAGTCACTGCGGTGTACAAGTCGGGAAGCAACCAGCTGCATGGCGGCGTTTTCGAGTTCCTGCGCAACAGCGACCTGGATGCGCGCAATTTCTATGACGCCCAGAAACCGGCCTTCCACCGCAACCAGTTCGGCGGCTCGCTGGGCGGGCCAATCCGGAAGAACAAAACGTTCTTCTTCGGCGACTACGAAGAGCTGCGGGAGATCAAAGGGCTGGCGCACCTCTCGTTTACTCTCTCGCCCAACGCGCGCAACGGCATCCTGTGCGCCAATGCGTCATGCAGCCAAACCACCCAGGTGCCAATCGCCGCAGGCGTAAAGCCATACCTGGCCTTTTTCCCCCTAGCCAACGGACCGATCACCGGAGATTCCGCGGCGTACGTCTTCGCGGGCAAGCGCATCGGGTACGAACGGTACACGGTCGGCAAGATCGATCATAATTTCTCGGCCCAGACCACGCTAACAGGCAGCTATCAATTCGACAATACGACGGAAGGTCAGCCGGATCCGTACAACCAGAAGATCACCGGTTCGCCTTCGCGTCATCAGAATGTAGCCATTTCCCTGCAGCACATTTTCTCTCCGACACTGCTGAACACGGCGCGCATCGGCATGAGCCGTACGCATGCCACCGATGCGCTCGACGAATCGGCGATCAATCCCGTGGTGAACGACACTTCGCTGGGATTTTCTGCCGGCCGCCCCGCCGGGATCATCACTGTCGCCAACCTGACGGGTACCCAGGGCGGTATGGGGGCATCCGGCTCCGACACGCTCAACTACACCTCATTCCAGGGGGGCGACGAGCTTAGCTGGATCAAGGGAAGAAACACATTTGGCTTCGGCGGGCGCCTGGAACGGATGCGGTACAACAAGAATTCGTTGAGCATCCCGCTGGGCGAATACGATTTCGATACGGTGGCCAATTTTCTTGCCGGAATCCCCGGCCAGTTCACCGGTGATGAACCCGGCAGCCTGGACATCCGGGCGATTCGCACCACCTACATGGGACTCTACGCCGA
The DNA here is from genome assembly GCA_964554945.1 of uncultured Solibacteraceae bacterium. GTDB lineage: Bacteria > Acidobacteriota > Terriglobia > Bryobacterales > Bryobacteraceae > PSRJ01. The sequence goes on from CAZKQQ010000142.1 coordinate 11,552, forward strand.
GGACGCGATCGCAGTGCGATCGAATCTGAAAGTGACGCTGGGCCTGCGATACGATTTCGTCACGCCGCTGCACGAGCAGTTCGGCCGGATCTCAAATCTCGCGAACCTGGCATCCACGACACCGATTGTGGGAGGCGATTACTTTCACAATCCCACGACGCGGAATTTCGCGCCGCGCGTCGGCATCGCGTGGGACCCCACTGGAAGGGGTAAAACTTCGATCCGCTCGGGGTTCGGCATTTACGACTTATTGCCGCTGCCGTACCTGATTGAGAACCGCACCAACGGTTTTCCGGTGTTCCTGCAGGGGACTCTCACCCCGCCGCCGGCGCTGCCGTTTCCGATCGGCGCGTTTCCGCTGGTTCAGGTCGGCACAAAGCGGGAAACCTTCGTTCAATCCAATCCGCCACGGGCCTACAACATGCAATGGAATTTCACAGTCCAGCGGCAGCTTACGGAGAATGTGGCGATGACGCTCGGCTACGTTGGCTCCCGCGGCAACCACTTACCTCGAAGCGTCGAGGATGCCGACCAGGTTCCGCTGTCGCTCGTGACTACCGCCCCGGACGGACATCTGCAATTCCCCACCACGGGGACAATCCAGAGAATCAATCCGGCATTCAGCCGCATCGCGGCTACGATTTGGGACGATCATTCCACGTACCACTCCTTTGTCGCGAACGTGAATAAGCGGTTCAGTCATGGGCTTTTCATGAATGCCGCGTACACCTGGTCGAAGAGCATTGACCTGGGCTCGAATACCTTCAGCGATAACGAGAGCACCAACACGTCGGGATCGCCATACGCCTTTCTGCCCAGCCTACAAAAAGGCGTTTCCGATTTCGACATATCGCATGCTCTTGTGTTGAACGCCAGTTGGACGATTCCGACGCCGGCTTCGTTCAATGGCGTCTCGCGCGCGGTACTGGGTGGATGGGAAATGGGCGGCATTTTTACAGCGCGAACGGGGCCGCCGTTCACCGTAACTCAGCAGACGGATCGGGCACGAACGGGCGACAGCCGCGTCCGCAGCAGTTCAGGGGGGCAACGGCCGGATTACAACCCTGCGCCCGGGTGCTCCGTTAACGCTATTAACCCCGGGAACCCGTCGAACTACATCCGCACCGAGTGTTTCTCGTGGCCGAAGCTCGGGCAGTTGGGGAACCTGGGACGGAACACGCTGCGCGGTCCCGGCCTCGAGGATTTCGACTACTCAATTTTCAAGAACTGGCGGCTGTGGAGCGAAAGAACCACTCTGCAGTTCCGGGCGGAAGCGTTCAATCTTCTGAACCGCGCCAATTTCCAGGCGCCGAAGACGAAAATCTTCGACGGTTCCGGAAACGTGATTTCCACTGCAGGCCAGCTACCCAGCCCCACGGCGACCAGCGAACGTGAGATCCAGTTTGGGCTTAAATTAAACTTTTAAGCAGGAGGGGACATGCGGGAACTGGTCCGTAGCTATCTGCAAAGGGCTCTGAGCCGGCGCGGATTTGTCGAGAGCATGGTGCGGTCGGGCTTCACGCTCGCGGCGGCACAGTCGGTGGCGGGGGCGCTGGCGTTCGCGCAGGAAAAGGCGGGGTCCGAGCAGCCTTTCACGCGATCGTTCCGGGGCACGGGAGGCGAACTGTTGGCGGAACAATTGCGCGCCGCCGGCGTCGAGTACCTGTTCCTCAGCAACGGAACCGGAGTCAGCCCGCTGTGCGACGCCGCAGTCGACCGGCCGGATTTGAAAGTCATCCTGGCGGTACATGAAGGCTTGAGCGTCGCAATGGCCGACGGGTATTCCAAGGCGGCGAGTAAAACCGCGTTTACCATGTTCAGCCGCGTCGGCATTCCGAACGCCTCGTCGAACATGTATAACGCGATGAAGGACCGGTCTTCGCTGGTGATCGCGACCGACCACATTGAGTCTCTCGCTGCCGGGCGCGATGCCCACGAAGACCTGGACGACACCCTGGAGCCGGTGAAGGAATACACGAAGTGGCGGTGGAATATCGATGCCGCGACGCGGATTCCGGAATGGACGGCAAAAGCATTTAAACTGGCTTCGACGCCTCCGGGAGGCCCGACGTTCCTGATGTTTCCGCGCGACATGATGACCGCGCGAGGCGTGCAGGCCGAACTTTTTCAAAAAGGGACGTTCGACGTGCCGATGTCGGTGCGTGCCGATGCCGCCACGATCGACAAAGTAGCGCGGGCACTGATCGAATCGAAGAGTCCGCTGATTCTGACCGGGTCGGAGGTCTGGCGCGCCAAAGCCATTCCAGCGTTGGTGGAACTAGCCGAATTGCTGGGCATCCCGGTGACCAGCGGCGAGCAGCGAGAGGGATACCGCGTCTCGTGCAACTTCCCCACGAATCATCCGCTGTTTATTGGCGGGTATAACCCGCGGCCGCGTTATCCGCGCAACGTGGACCTGGTGCTGAGCCTGGGCGGCAAGCTGCCGGACCCAGGTTCCGGCGAACCGCTGATTCCGCGGACGGTGCGGATCATCGACGTGCGGATCGAGGCTTCCGACGTCGGCACGAATTATCCGCTGTACGCGGGCGTCGCCGCGGATGTAAAGCAGGTGGCGCAGGATCTGGTGGCGGCGATCAAATCGCTGGCGACCGCCGAGAGGCTCAAGCAGATTCGCGGCAACCGGCTGGAGCAGGCGCGCCAATATACCGAGCGCATCCGCCAGGCGCGGGCCGAAGCGATGAAGGCGCACTGGAACGATACGCCATTGACCTGGGAGCGGCTTGGCGCGGACATTAATGAAGCGTCCGAACGCGACGCGTACATCGTGCCCGAATTTGGTACTGAAGGTCCGAAGGCGCTGACGCAATTCACGTTTGCCGAAGGGGAGAAAACGTTGATCGGACGGACCTCCGGCGCGGCACTGGGCTGGGGCGTGGGGGCCGCGGTAGGCGTAAAGATCGCGCAGCCCGAGAAGCAGGTGATCGCGATGCAGGGGGACGGCGGATTTCTGTTCGGCAGCCAGCCGATGGCGCTGTGGACCATGTCGCGTTATCAGATTCCGGTGACGACGGTCATCTTCAACAACCGCTGCTATAACGAGACGCGCGAGCGGGCCTTCGCCGAAGACGGGCGGCAGGCGCAGACGGGCACGGACATGCTGAGCTATCTCGGCGACCCCGACGTGGATTATGTGAAACTCGCCGCGGCATTCGGTGTGCCAGGCGAGCAGGTAACCACGCCGGATCAGATTAAGCCTGCCATGAAACGCGCGGCGAAAGCGGCGCAGGATGGGAAGCCGTACCTGATCGATGCGCTGGTCGGACGGACCAGTTCCGGATCGGTGAAGACGCTGTATCCAAAGCTGTCGATTGCAGGCGGGCGGAACCGGAAGGTGTAGGATGCGGCATCTCCTTTTCGTGTTGGCTCTGATGCTGCCGGTTGCGGACGCGCAGCGGCGCGATGAGGTGTGGGCCGAACTGTTGCCACCCGGCAATGGACACGGCGCGGTGGTGGCTTCGTGCACGGGCTGCCATAGCCTGAAGGTTGTCGTCAATGCAAGGCGCAGCGCGGCAGAGTGGGCGCAAACCGTAAATGACATGATTCAGCGCGGCGCGCCGGTTTTCCCGGACGAAGTTGAGCCGATGACCGGGTTCCTCGCCAAATCATTCGCGGCGACGGTTCCCCGGCTGGTGAATGTCAATACGGCGCGGCGCGAAGAGATTGAGAAGTTGCCGGGAGTGAAAGCGGAGACAGCCGCTCGCATCGTCGAAGTGCGGTCGCAAGCGGGCAACCTTCGGAACCCGGAAGACTTGCGCCGCGCGCTGGGAATGGACAAGGCGGAATTCGAGAAAATCGTGTATCTCTTTAAATACAGCGATTAGACTCTCTCGCTTTTATGGCCGGCCTGGGATGGCCCGTTCACGCGGGCGGCGCGTCTTTGCGCGCCAGAAGGTCGCGTACGATCTGACCCAGTTTCATGAATTCCGAGAACTCGGATGGCTTGCGGAAGTAGCCATGCGCGCCGAGGGCGTCCATTTCCTCGCGGTCGCGGGTCGAATCAGAGGATGTCACGACCAGGACCAGCGCGTCTTTGCAACGCGAGCTGCCGTGAAGCCGGCGCAGTATGTCGCTTCCTTTGTACCTGGGCATGTTGATATCGAGCAGGATGAGATCGGGACAGGGCGCAGCCGGATCGGCATCCGCCTGCTCGAAAAACATCATCGTCTTCTCGCCGTCATCGGCAACGTGAATCTGCGCCTCGATGCCGGAGTTGTTGAGCGCCTGCCGGATCAGAAAGACATCGGACTTGTTGTCCTCGGCTATCAGAATATACCGCGGGCCGGCGCCGGGTTGGTCAGACGGGGAGCGCGAAGCGGAACTCCGATCCGCGTCCGGGTTCTGATTCGACCCAGATCCGGCCATGGTAGCGCTCGACGATACGCTTACAGATGGCCAGACCGATACCTGTCCCGGAATACCGGTCGGCGGTGTGCAGTCGGGAGAATAATCCAAAGATCTGCTCCTTATATTCGGGTTGAATGCCAATGCCGTTGTCGCGGATTGTAAAGATCACAAACCCGTCCTGACGCTCCGCGCCGATATGCACTTCCGCCGGGCGGTCTTCGCTTCGGTATTTAATCGCGTTGCCGATCAGGTTTTGGAAAAGCTGTTGCACGTGCGCGCTGCGCGCGCGGACGTGGGGCAGTTTGTCGCAGCTAACAATCGCGCCGCTCTCCGCGATCGCACCGCCCAGATTGGCAAGGACCTGGTTCAGGGTTTCGTTCGCATCGACCTCCTCCAGAGGCGCGTCGATCCTGGCGACCTGAGTATAGGCGAGAAGGTCGCGCACCAGAAACTCCATGCGCGTCGCGGCGTGACGCAGGAATTCGAGAAACTCCGCCGGCTCGCCTTCCACGGCAGAGCCAAGGCGGTTGACCAGAAGTTCGGAGTATATCTTGATCGTGCGCAGCGGCTCCTGCAGATCGTGGCTGGCGGAATACGCGAATTGCTCAAGATCCGCGTTCGCGCGGCGCAATTCGTTCTCCGCCCGCTTGCGTTCGGTGATATCGCGGGCGATGACCGAAAGCGCGAGCGCTTTGCCGCTTTCGTCCCGGATCGGCGATATTGTCAGCACGGCTGGAAAAACGCTGCCGTCGCGACGCATACGCGCAGTCTCCAGATTCCGAATGATTCTATCCCCATTGGCGCCGGCCTGGATGACCTCGCGCAGTTCGGTCCTGCGATCGAGCGGCACGATGATATCGCAAGATCGTCCAATAATTTGCTCCGGAGTATAGCCGTAAAGTTCTTCCGCCGCCCGGTTCCAGGTCAGGATTGTGCCGTCGAAATCGTAGGCGTAGATGGCATCGCCAGTGGCCTCGACGATGGCCGAGAGCTGGGAACGGCCTTCCTCGCCGCGTTTGCGTTCGATCAGGTCGGCCGCCTGGCGCGCCAGCAGGTCCAGCAGCCGCAGTTCGCGCTCGCTCGGACGCCGCGGCTGGCGATAATGCGTCGAGAACATACCCAGCACTTTCCCCGCACGACTGACGAGCGGAGTCGACTGCACGGCACGAGCCTCCGCTGCGAGCATGGCGTCCAGCGCCCGCGTGCCGGCGAAAATAGGACTGCGGGCGACATCCTCAACGATCACCCGTTCTCCCTTCTGCAAGGCGCTGCCGCAGGCGGCAAGCCCGTCAGGCACTTGATCGAACAATTCGAGAAAAGGCGCATTGAAACCGCGGTGAGCCACAATCCTCAGCTTCCCGGCATCGTCGAGCAACTGGATGTTGCCCATGTCTGCGGCAGTAATTTCTATTCCAGCATCGAGAATCTCGCCCAGCAATTCGGGAATTCCGCCCGATTGGATCAGTCGCGTGCTCAACTGCTGCATCCGCGTCATCGCCGCGAGATCCTCGGTCAGGCGCGCATTGAGCGTCCGAATGGCTTCCTCGGCCCGCTTACGCTCCGTGATGTCGCGCGCGATTTTCGAAGCCCCGATGATACGGCCTTTCGCGTCCCGAACGGGCGAAATCGTGAGCGACACATTCAGTAGCTTCCCGTCCTTGCAGCGCCGGACCGTCTCGAAATGATCGACGCGGTCGCCGGAGGCATCTCCAACGCAGCCGCCCACGGATCGG
>CAZKQQ010000143.1:0-17642 GCA_964554945.1 uncultured Solibacteraceae bacterium
CCCACTGATCGAGGACGAAACTGGCTTAGCGATGTAGCCAGTCCGCCGTCCAGTCCGGCGCGACGTAGCTGCCGTGCCCCCAGACCGATCCGACTTCCATGCCTCCGAGCGCCTGCCAAACGTTCTGCCCACGCCCGATCTCCCCTTCGGCCAGCATGACGTTGCCATTCGAATCGATTACGCGAGACGGAATGGGCGGCATTTCCTGGTAAATTCGCGTGCCGATCCATCCGAGCACCGCGAAGGATCCGAAGAACACTATGGCGAAACTAATCCAGAGCTTCTTCATGAGAGTTCCTTTTCAGAAATAAGCCTAAGCGCCGAGCCCCTCGCCCGCAGTGACGTTAGTCACCGGGTGGACGTCCTCAATTTAGACCAATCGTATCCGAATTACCGGATTAGCCACAAGAACCACTTTGCGGAGGAGCCTTCCCCGCAAATGCGGGGTATCGAACGCCGCTGTAACCTCCGATCACTTCTTTGCGCCTATTGTTTCGGAGTTAGAGGACTGAATAGCTCCAATTGACAAGGAGGAATTTATGTTTGACTGCCTCGCGGATCAAATTCGACAAGACGAGCATCTGCAGGTTAGCAACAAAGAGCGTTACTTTCGCTGGCTCGCCGTCGGCGTGCTTTCGGTTGTGATTTTCGGCGGCTTGTATTACGCGATTTCTCTAATGCAGTGACCGCAGCCACCGCCTTTCACGACATCAAGCCGCTGTTGGCTCCATGGCGATCGCCCGCGGAAACAGGATGTTGTTCTCCAGGTGAATGTGTTGGTGCAGGTCCGCCTCGAACGCCGCCAATGCCTTATACAAGGTCTGATAGCTCAGGCAGGCATCGGGGGGAACTGAGTACGCGTGGCTCTCCGCGCGCAAATCGCGCAGCGCGGCACCTGCATTGTCGTGTTCGTGCATCATCATCGCCACTGGATTGCGCACCGCGCCGAATGGCGGCGGCAGCACCGGCTCGCCTGCGATGACCGACTCTTCCATACGCTCGATGTAAGGGAACAACACCGCTTCCTCTTTCATCATGTGCGTGGTCAATTCCTGCGCGAGCCCTGCAAACGTCCTCTGCAAATCCGCAAGTTCCGGATGGTTCTTTCCGTGGGCCGAGCAGACCTTCTGAAACAGCCTACCGAGCCGCTGGATCTCTTCCCGCGTGTAGCGGTGGTGCGTGTTCCTGATATGCGCGATCAGCTCGAATAGCGGCACGTCCCGCCAATCCCGATCCGGCGGCACCATTTCTGCCGCCTGTAACGAGCCGGCAATCTGTGCCAGCGCCACATCGGCCAGCGCGCAGGCCCGCTCCAGGGTTCGATCGCCTCCGCAGCAATAATCGATACCCAGTTCTTCAAATATCCGGGTGGCCGCCGGATTCTCCAGGACCAGTTCGCGCACCGTTTTCTCGGCCGTAATACTCATGAGTTCCTCCGCACTTACGAGCCTATCGCTGCTCGTTCGGCGCGCCTATGACCTTAGTCACGAGTTATGCGGGGGATTGGACTTCCGCTTCCAAGCCCTTCAGGTCGCGGACGATGACGTTCCGTCCGTCGATGGTGAGCAGCCCTTCCGCCTGGAGGCGGGAAAGATTGCGCGATACCAGTTCGCGGACCGTACCGATCTGAGCCGCTAGCTCCTGGTGGCTGGCCGGGAGCGTAATTTCCATCCCCTTCCCGGTGCGCTTCCCTTCCTCCCGCGCCAGCCGGACCAGGAAGGACGCGAGCCGGTGCCGCACCGTAGTGAACGAGAGTTCTTCGATAATGCCCACCAACCGCCGCAGACGCGCGCCCACCACGCGCAGCACTTTGAGAGCGACCTGAGGATGAGCCAGGCAGAGTGCCTGAAAATCCTGCTTGCTGACGAACAGGAACGTGGCCTGGTCAACGGCGGCACCGGATGCCGGATAGTTTCCCCCGTCAAACACCGGTAGTTCGGCCACCGAGCTGGTGGGGCCGTCGATGGCCAGCACCTGTTCGCGGCCCCCCGGAGAAGTCTTGAAGATGCGGATGTGGCCGCTTTGGACCACGTACAATCCCGCGCACGGCTCGCCTTCGGAAAACACCGTCTCGCCGGGAGCGTAGTGACGCGGCACGGCGCGTTGCGCCAGAAAGCTCAATTCCGAATCGGTAAGCCCGGAGAAAATGGGGACCTTCGCCAGCGTCCGGCCGCATTCAACAGGCGTCACAGGCACATTGTAGCGCCGGAGAACTGGAAACCGGCGCTCGTTAACGGGCGCACAAAAACGCCAGCGGCAAGACTGCCGGTGCTCCTGTAAAATCAAATCACACTTCCGTGCGCATTGGTTGGGAACACATTCGCGCCCTGCTCGCCCGGCGCATCCGCTACCGGATTACCCGCGGCGGCGTCCTGTTCACGCTCGCCATCGTCGTGGTGGGATTGGGCGCCATCATCTCCGCCAACAACCTGCTGTTTCTGATCGTCGCCACAATGCTCGCTACGCTGCTGGTTTCGGGGCTGGTCAGCCGCTTGTGCCTGGCGGGCCTGGAACTCGATTTCCAGGTTCCGGAACACGTGGCGGCGAGCCGCACCGTACCCGGCCGGCTTTTCGTGCGCAATCAGAAGTGGCTCATGCCGTCCTTTTCAGTGCGCGTGGAAGGCATCCGCAACCCGCAGAGCCCCGTGCTGCAATCGGGCGTTTACTTCCCGCTGATTCCCGCCGGCGCAACCCTGGAAGCTCCCGTCGAGGTGCGCTTTCCACGCCGCGGCCCCTATCGCCAGAACAGCTTCGCGTTTTCCACCTCGTTCCCGTTCGGTTTTCTGGAGAAATCGGCGCGCGTGACGCTCGGCCGTGAAACCATCGTCTATCCTTCGATTGATCCGCGACCCGGCTTCGACGATCTTTTTCTCGGCATCGCGGGCGAAATCGAAACGCACTACCGCGGCCTCGGCAAAGATTTCTACCGCATCCGGCCGTACGAGCATTTCGAGAGCGCCCGCCATGTCGACTGGAAGGCGTCGGCCCACGTCGGCAGCCTCCAGGTGCGTGAGTTCGCCCGCGAGCAGGAGCAGACGGTGGAAGTTTTTCTCGATCGCGATATTGCGCCGGATTTCGATGCGTGGTTCGAGCATGCCATCGATTGCTGCGCTTTCCTGTGCTGGCGCCTTTCCGCCCGCGGCACGGCCATCCATTTCCGCGCCCAGGGATTCCTGTTCCGCCAGCCACTCGACGGAGACATATATACTATTCTGAAGTACCTTGCTTTGGTTTACCCGCAGCGCGGGAACTCGCTGGAAGCTCCGCTGGACGAGACCAGCTACAAGATTGTGTTCACGCCATCGCCGAGCCGCTTTTTGGATGCCGGCTGGGCGGGCGCGCGGATTCTCGGTCCGGACGCGTTGGCGAGTCCAGTAGCGGGCGCGGGAGAGATCGCGTAAAGGAGCAGCGCATGGTGGATGCAGTGGGGCAGCGCCGGTGGATCATGGGCTTGGCGCTTTTTGCCCTTCCCGCTTTGGGATTGGCGCAGGTGCCCGCGTCGATTTCCGGAAAGGTCGAGGACCCTTCCGGCGTCGGAGTAATGGGCGCCACAGTCACCGTAAAGAGTCTCGAGACCGGCGCAACCCGCGTTGTGACGACCGACGACATGGGCACCTTCCGGGCGCTTTCGCTCGCGGTGGGGCCGCAGGAAGTGAAAGCGGAAAAGACCGGATTCAAGGCGGCTGTCCGCACCGGCATCAATCTGGCGGTCGGCCAGGAAGCCAAGGTCAACCTCCGCCTCGAAGTCGGCGATCTCGTGCAACAGGTGACCGTCACTGCTGACGCTCCCGTGGTCAACACAACGACGGCTTCGATTTCCGGCGTCGTCGGCGAGCAGCAGGTGAAAGAGTTGCCGCTCAACGGGCGCAGCTTTGACAACCTGATTACGCTAAACCCCGGCACCGTGAATTACAGCGCCATGAAGAGCCAGCAGACCATCACCAGCAACGGCAACACGTTCTCGGTGGCGGGGCGGCGCACCAATGAGAACCTGTTCTTGCTCAATGGAGTCGAGTACGGCGGCGCGAGCCAGCTTGCGGTCACGCCCGGCGGCACCAGCCAGCAACTGCTCGGCATCGATGCCGTCCGCGAATTCAACGCTCTGACTGACACCTACTCGGCTGAATATGGAAAACGTCCCGGCGCGCAGATCAGCATTGTGACGCAATCCGGCAGCAACGAGCTGCACGGAACCGCATTTGAGTTTCTCCGCAACAGCGATCTGGACGCGCGCAACTTCTTCGATAAAGATTTCGTCCCGCCATTCAAGCGCAACCAGTTCGGCGGTTCGATGGGCGGGCCCATCAAGAAGAACAAGCTCTTCGTGTTCGGCAATTATGAAGGTTTCCGCCAGCGGCTGGCAGTGAGCAATGTCTCCATCGTGCCCGACCTGCTCGCGCGCCAGGGTTTTCTGCCCAATACGCAGGGCGTGCCGACGCTGGTTACCGGCCTGAACCCGGCGATGCTGCAATACATGCAATTCTGGCCGGCGGTGAACGGGGCCAATATCGGTGGTGGTCTGGCGCTGTCCTACAACAATCCCGCGCAGGCCATCCAGGAAGACTTCGGCACTCTGCGGACCGATTACACCATTGGCACACATGACACGCTTTCCGGCTCATACACCATCGACAACGGAAACAGCCTGGTTCCTCTGGCCGATCCTCTTTTCGGATCGTACCTGGTGCTGCGCAGCCATGTAGCCAGCGTGCAGGAGACGCATGTTTTCTCCCCATCCGTCCTGAATACGTTCACGGCCGGCCTCTCGCGCTCGGCATTTAATTATGATGCGGCTTCGGTGGTGGCGTTTCCTCCAAGCACCAATTTTGTGACGGGCGTTGGGCCGGGTGGCATTACGATCGGCGGCAGTATCACGACGACGGCCGGCTCTTCAACTGTAACGCCGGCCGGTCCGAACAATGCGACGAACGTTTGGAACCGCCGCAACCTGTTCACCTACACCGATGGCGTCCAGATCAGCAAGGGCCGGCATCAGCTCAGCGCGGGCGTCTGGTTCCAGCGGCTTCGCGATAACGAGAACACCGCGTCGCGCCAGATGGGCCTCGCCACCTTTAATACCCTGACGACGTTTATGCAAGGGACGCTCAGCACCTTTCAGGTTGTCCTCAATCCGAATGCGCTAGGCTGGCGCAGCCTGTTCGGCGCGTGGTACATCGAGGACTCCATCCGGCTGCGGCCCAATCTCACATTACAGGTTGGGCTACGGCATGAATTTACCACCGGCTGGAACGAGGCGTCAGGCAGGGCGGCCAACTACGTGACCGATTCCAACGGGCTGCTGGTGACCAATCCCGTGGTCGGTAATTCGGCCTTTTCCGAGAACAACGCGAAAAAGCTGTTCGGACCTCGAGTCGGGCTCGCCTGGGACGTCTTCGGCAACGGCAAGACCGCTATTCGCGTGGGATTCGGAACATACTACGCGCTGATCGACGATCTCAGCTTTTTGCTGAATTCGATTCCGCCGTACAACGGTTCTCTGTCGTTCACCGGGTCTCTTCCTTCGATTCTGCCCTTAGTTCACGGAGCTCCCGTGCCGCCCACCTGCGGCCTCGGGGTTCCTACACCCTGCACTACGTATGCACCCCAAGGCGTCCAGCCTGACGCCAAGACTCCGACTGTCGAGGAATGGCGGTTCTCAGTCGAGCAGCAACTGGAACGTAATACGGTGCTGCGCGTGGCGTACGTCGGTTCGCACGGTTACCACGGCTTCCTGAGCATCGATCCGAACAGTATTCCCGCACAGACTTGCGCCACTGCGACGTGCGCAAGCGGCGGCATGGGCGCGGCCACCGGCACGGTAACGCAAGGCGCGCAGTATATTCCCAAAGTGCCCGCGCGGCCCAATCCATATCTCTCCGCCGGGTTCTTCTGGTACACCGAGGGCAACACAAGCTACAACGCCCTGCAGGTCGACGTGACTCACCGTCTCAGCCAGGGCTTCCTGTTTCGCGGGAATTATACCTGGTCGAAGAATCTGGACGTAAACTCGGGCCTCACCATCGCTCAAGCGAACAATCAGCCGCAGATGGTAATGGACCGCTACGACGTGCGCCGCGACTGGGGCCGCTCGGCGCTAGACAACCGGCACCAGGCCAGCATCTCGGGCGAGTATCAACTGCCGTTCGGCAAAGGCAAGCACTGGATGGGAAATGCCGCCGGATTCGCAGGCAAACTCGCGGGCGGGTGGCAGTTGAACGGCATCGCAAGCTTACTGAGCGGGTTTCCGTTCACTCCCCTAGTCGGCGCAAACCGGTCCGGCGACGGAGACATCCGCAACCCCGACCGGCCCTCAATGAACCCGGCCTTTAGCGGCCCGGTCATAACCGGAAGCCCCAACCAGTGGTTCAACCCGGCGGCCTTCATTCAGCCGACGGTCGGCACCTGGGGCAACTTAGGCCGGGGGGTCTTCAACGGCCCTGGTCTCGCCGAATTAGATGTGTCCTTGTTCAAAACCACGCCGATCACCGACCGGAGCAGTTTGCAATTCCGCGCCGAATGCTTCAACGTCACCAACCACACGAACCTGGGCACGCCCAACACATCGACATTTTCGAATTCGGCCGGCTTGATCACTGCCACCTCAACGACGTCGCGGCAAATCCAGTTCGGCTTGAAGCTGATCTTTTAACCGGCGGAGTATACCCAGCGATCCGCCATGAGGTAGTTTACCGGCGCGCACAGCGCGATGGCTGCGATTGCCGAAGGCAGCCCGGGGAAGCTCAGCCATTCCACAAAAAGGTAAGTCAATAGCGTATTGCCGGCGAGCGAGATCAAGCCGTTCCCGGCGTGGAACCGGAACAGACGGATGGCCCTTTGACGAAGACTGACCGGCTCACGATCTCGCCACGTGAATCGTTCGTGCCAAAGAAAATTATGCAATATAACAATTTCCACGGCTATAAACGTGGCGCCTGTCTCCGAAACGTGACAAGCCTTCATGAGCAGATAGAAGAGAAGCAATTGAAGCACAGCTCCGATCAGCCCGACCAGGTTGAATTTGCCGAACCGAAGCATGCGGCTCATCGCAGCGTCTCCTCGCGATAGAGCGCCATCGTATGTCGGGCCGCGGTGGTGAACACCATTACTGTCATTCCGGCGATCCCGATTACGCCGCCAACATCGAATAACAGATACTGCGCGCCCAAGATGCCGGTATAAGGATGCAGGTACGCTGCTGCCGTACCCACCGCCAAGAGGATTCGGAGCTCGGTGGGTCCAAACATCCCATGAGAGAGATGGAATCGCCCCATGGTATAAGTCGCCAGATAACTTTCGATGGAAAGTCCATAGAAGCACACCAGCATGCCCGCCGCGACAGGCCAGTGCAGATAGCCAGAGACGCCAAGACCTGCCATCAGCGCGAATGCGCCAATGGTATCCGCGATATGATCCACGTAAAATCCATAGCGCGGCCGCTGCTGATTGCGCACGCGCGCCAACGTGCCATCAAGGCTATCGCCCAGCCAGTTCAGCAGGAGAAAGAGGTTCACCAGCCACAGGGCCCGGGCATCCCAGGCGGCCAGCGCATAAGCGAGACCGGCACAGATCTGCGCGCCAAATCCCAGGACAGTCAAATGATCCGGGTTAATAGCCGCGGGGGTTCGTTGCGCCATCCAGATCAACAGCCGTTTTTCCGTTCCCGCGGTTAGCGCGGTATGGATTCGCGGTGCGCTCACAAAACCGCTGGGGCGGCACACTCGAATCTCAGTTTGTGCGGTCATCTTGTGCCTCCTTTAGCGCATTCGCCATCAGCGCGCTCTTAGTCGCCTTCAACGTGAACTCCAATGACTCCCGCGGAAGAGTTTGGATAATCGGCGTGATCAGCCATCCCAGCCCCAGCGGAACATTGCGGGTGAGCGAGACAGCCTCGCATTCGATGAGCAATCCGTTCTGCGTCTCGACGAAGCTCCAGTACGAATTCAGACGCCAGAGAAAGCCGTCGTCATCGCCTTCGGCGCGCCGGTGCTCGCGCGGGGTTCCGGGGTCGTCCACCTGCCAAATGTGGGTGCTGCGCGAAATGCTATAGCCGCGGCCATCGCCGGTGAGTCCGGTTTGGCCTTCGAACTCCGCATCAAGCACCACTGTGACTACTTTCCTTTTCTTAAATCGAATGAGGCTGGCCATCTTGCCATCCGCGGCTAGCGCGCGGGACGAAACCACCTGCGGCGCGTAATACCGGGAAAGATGATTGGGATCGCGCAGCAGCGCCAGCATCTCCTCCGGATCCACGTCCGGCACGAATGCCGCGGCGCGCCAGTGATGCATCAGGCCCCCGCTCACCTCCCACGTCCCACCATTGACCGGCTCGATCCGGACTCCGCCCGATAAGAGCTGCCGTTCGGCGCTCGATCGCGTCGCCGCATCGCCATGGAGAACCGCCAGATACCTCTCGGCGCTGGAGTGCTGCCCGACGAGCCGCGCCTCCTGGTTAGCGACATACATCGCAAATGCCTGATCCGCCCCCGGGGTTAAGCGCGCGGCCTGGCCGAACACCGCCACCCCAAAAAACGCCGCCGCCATCCGCAATTTCAATCGCACGATTCACCTCGCGATTGCATTGTGCCCAGCGGCGCCGCACCCGGCAATGCCTCGCGCCTCAAATTGAGCCTCATTTGCACCTCATCGTGCAAGTTACTGAATCACCGGGATTTGCCGTTAAGCTACACTGAAAAATTGCGATGCCAGACGACGCTGCACGCCGCGTTTTTTGTTTCGGAGTCTTCGAGGCCGACGCGGCTCGGGGGGAATTGCGCAAGCGCGGCATCCGGATCAAACTCAATTCCCAACCGTTTCGAGTTCTGGCTCTGTTGCTCGAGCGGCCGGGCGAGGTGGTGACGCGGGAAGAAATGCGCCAACGTCTCTGGGGCCAGGACACGTTCGTGGATTTCGATCATGGGCTGAACAGTGCCTTGAACAAGATCCGCAAGGCTCTGGACGACTCGGCGGCCCAACCGCGCTATGTGGAGACGGTTCCCGGCAGAGGTTATCGCTTTATTGCGCCGGTAACCATTCAAGGGGCTGAGGCCGAAGATCCGCCAATTGCCCCGCCACGGGCCGCTGCCGCGATCCTGTCCACCTCCGAGGAACTACCCGCGGCACGGCGCACTCTGGTGCGCATCTTGCTGTTGCTTGTTCAGGTGATGTATCTGGCGTTTTACCTGGTGGCGCTCGCGAATCTTCAGGAGATCGACGCTCTCTTTCTAGAGGCTAATCTTCTTCCACCGGTCGTGCTCATGGCCGCTCTGATGACCACCGCCGCCGGTCTCATTCCGGTGCGGCTCTATTTACTCGCGGCGGTCGCATTCGACCTGCGGCAGCTTCCGTCGAAGTTCGGCAAAATGTTTCCGGTGCTGCTCGTGGTTGACCTCTTATGGGCGCTTTCCCCGTTCCTGCTCACCCATTATGTGAGCACCGGCCTGGCATTGGGTATGAGCGCCGCGCTGGTGTACCTTCCGTTTGCCCAGCGCTCCCTGGTTTTGATGTACGCCCGGGGCCGGTGAGCGCAGATCAGCCTGGTACCCCGGTATACAGACGCAGCGGAGACTGCGCGCTTTGGACATTGATTTCCAAGCGCTTACGCGCGGCACGGGCATCCCGTTGTTAACCATTGAGAGCATTGTTTTGCTCACTAGGCAGCTTTACTCTGATTGCGAAAGGTAGGGCCGGGTGCCAACCGCGATTCCTTTGGATTTGTCGACGAATCTCCCCGTCTGGGAAGAAGGCCTTCTGGTTATGAGCACGTTCATGGAGCAGAGACGAACCAGGCGTTTCAGCCTGCAATTGCCGCTCTTCATCCGGTCGGCTGGCCGGGAGCGAATCCCGTTCAACGGCGTCACGAAAAACATCAGCTCGAGCGGGGTATTGTTTACCGCGGAGAAAGAGCCCGATCTCGGCAGTCCGATCGAGTATATCGTGACCTTGAATGCCCAGGGGCCGCAGCCGGTCAACCTGCGCTGCGTCGGCAAAGTGCTTCGCTCGGAGTTGGTCGCGGGCGAACAGACGCCGGCGTATCAGATTGCGGCCACTCTCGAGCGCTACGAATTCGTGCGCAGCCGTTAGTTTCGCGGTTTGTCGTTTCCCCTCCATTCCACGGCCGCGGCCCCAAGTCCCTAGAACAGTGTGCGATCGCGCCACACCGGCGCGGTTACCGCCCACGTACTTTACTCGCCGGCGCTTCATTTTGTTGGGATAGGCGGCAATGGTACAGCATCTGCTAACGCCAGCCTGAAACATGCTTCGACCCCTGCTGCTGGGAGCGCTCTGCGGGCTCGTACTGCGCGCCGCCGAATTCACGGACAAACGAATCAGTGAGGTGGTGGGCGCACCGCCATCGCTTGAATTGGAAACGCGTGCCGGCGATATTTTCGATGCCGGCAAAGTGCGGCACGACGTGCACACACTGTGGAGTGCGGGGCGCGTCTCCGACATTCGAGTGGAGGCCGTGCCGGACGGCGATTCCGTACGCGTGATCTTCCGGCTCAAACCGAAGACGATGGTGCGGGTGCGCAGGATCCGCGTCGATCCTCCCACGCCCGGCGTCCGGCTCGAGTTGGAGCCGGGCGCGGAAATGGATTCACAAGAGGCTCAGCAAGTCGCGGCCGGCGTGGAGAAGCAGTTGGCGAGTTCCGGGTTTCCGAATGCGAAAGCCGAAGCCCGGTTGGTGCCCGGAGGTCCCGGCACGGCCGATCTCGATATTCACATCGACAAACAGCGCCCGGTCGATGTGGCGCGCGTGACGGTCTCGGGCGACCTCGGGATGAAAACTGGGGATGTCTATCATGCATTGCGCGCTACCCGCGCGAAGACCATCCTGCCCGGTTGGCGTGTCCGGCCGGGGTACAACCCCGACGCCGTGCAATCGGATCTGGCCAGCCTGCGATCTCTCTATTACCGCCGCGGGTACTTCGACGCGAGCGTGAACCTCGACTCGGTCGATTTTGCAAACGGCAAGGCTTACGTCGCGTTCGCGGTGGATGCAGGACCGCGATATGCCATTGGCAAGCTCAATGGATTTCCCATGCATGGGGATGCCGCGAATCCGGGTGATGCCGTTTGCCGGGACCTCTTCGACGCGCGGCGCACCGCCGAGCGCGCGGGGGTGCTCGATTTCTCCGCCAGGCTCGAGATCCATGGCGACGGGGCATCGGCGGAGGCCACTACCCATATTACGACCGGCCCTGCATACAACATCGGCCGGATTACATTCCGCGGCAACCACCGGGTGCGCGATGACAGCCTCCGCCGCATGCTGCTGCTGGATGAAGGCGCGCCCCTCGATCAGATGCTGCTGCGGCAGTCGCTCGCGCGTCTCAACCGGACGGAATGGTTCGAACCGCTGACGGAACGCAGCATCGTCCTGAATACGCCGTCCGGTTCCAGCCGCGCGGATGTAAGCATTTTGCTGAAGGAGAAGAAGATCAGAAGCTGGAGTCTTTCCGGGCCGGTGGGCCCGATGAGCGTGGGCGGCTCGCTCCGGTTCGCAATCGGATCGCGGCTACCACCATGGGGGCAAGGGCTGCTCGAACTTACCACCTACACGCTGTCGATCAATTTCATGTTGTTCGCCAAGCCGATCGGCGCTTTGATTCCGTTTCTGCCGAACCGCCGCTTCATCCAAATCGTGAGCATCCAGCGGCCTCTGCTGCCCGGCCAGGGGCTGCTCTCGGGGTTTACAATCACCCCGCAATTGGGATGGCAGGGGATGCTGGCGGGCTATGGCCTGTCGCAGACGCGAAATTTATTGGCCGGCCTGCTCAAGACAGACCGGGCGTCGACGCCGGAGCTACTCGTGAGGGTATCGCATGACGGCAGTGAAGGCTCGATGCGATGCGAGCCTCCCCGGACGCGCTTTGATCGCATGCGCCAGATCGCCGGCGCCGCCGCCAACGTACTATTCTCGTTTTCGCCGCTCTAGAGTCACGGGTGCGGGCGATCGTTTTTGTGGCCTTGTGACCTAGCCGGCAGACGACAGAAACCGATCGTCTGCCCCACGGACTAGGCTCTCTCGCGCTGATACGCAAAGAAGATTCCAGCGCCGATCAGGTTGAATAATACAATAACCGCCATCATCTTAACGGTGAAGGCCCGCGGATCGGGCACGTCGATGATCGGAAACACCGATAGCGCCGCGTACAGCGCCGTCATCGCGAAGCCCGAAACCGATGCAGCTTTCAGCCAGTATGGCGGCCGCGACGTGGTGCCGCGAAAGCCAACCAGCGGCAGCGCGAACATCACCAGGTATGCGAAGGAATAGAACGTCGTGGCCGCGCTCTGCAGCAATTGGAAGGCCTCCTGCTGGCCCGCGCCGCTCAGCGAAGAAATCCCCAGCGCGATTGTCACCGCGCCAATAAACAGGATGGAATTCGACGGCGTCAGGTGCTTCGGGTGCAGCCGCGTGAACCATTTCGGCAGCAGGTGATCCCAGCCCGCAACCAGAGGAAGACGGCTGGCGGCGGTAAAATTGAAACTCTGCTGCGCGAGGTTCGAAAGAAGCAGGCCAAGGATCACGAGCGGAATCAGGCCCGCCCCGGGATCGGAGGGAAGCGTGCCCGCGGTGAGCGCCTGCGAAATGGGGCTGACCAGGTCGACCTTGTCATCGGGCACGAATGCCCTCACGGCGCTGGTGCCCAGGATGAACATGAGCGCGATCACGGGCGCGGCCAGCAGCACGGACCGCCCGATGGACCTGCCGGCATCGCGGCACTCGCCCGCGAAAATCGCGATGTACTCGGATCCGGCCATCGCACCGAAGCCGATCTTACCGAGAATGTTCAGGCTCAGCAGCGAGACCGTCGGCATCGCCAACGCCAGCGGATGGTATTCGCGCATCCGGCCGATCGCGAGATTGCGAAACGGGAGAAGGATCAGCGCGAAGAAGATCAGCATCAGCAGAGCGCCGCCCGCGTTGGTGACCCATTTCCCGAAGCCCAGGCCGACGGCCGCGATCCGCATGAACGCGCCGATCGCAAGGATACTGGCCATCGCCATCAGCCACTTATTTTCCAGAAAGGCGGCGCCGCGCGGACCCGCGGCATAGGCCAGAATGTTAACAACCTGAATGCCAACTTCCGAAACCAGCACGACGCAATTGAGCCACAGCGACCAAGCCACCATGAAGCCGGTGAAGTCGTTGAAGCCCAGGCGAGCCCAGGTGTAGAGTCCCCCTTCGAGCGGATGCAGCCGGTTCAGGTACACGACAACGGCCACCGACGGCAGGTAGAATAACACAACGGCGAGGAGCCAAAACGTGACGTGCGAGGGGCCCAGCTTCGCGGCTACGCCAACCCATGTCAAGCCGACGATGTTCACTACCTGCGCGAAAAGCAGGTCGAGCAGCCCGAGCTCTTTACGGAATACGCCGCTGTGAGTCACAACGGCGGGCTCGGGCACGGTGCTCATTAGAATACTGTAGCGCCGGCGGGCGGTGACAAGATCACCCGTGTTACTTCAGCGTCAGCACCGCGACTTTACCGTCGGTATCGAGGCTGTCGCCGGTGGCGTTCTGCCCGTGCTGCGGCACCTTCGGGCGGTCCACCAGTTCCACGCCTTCGACGTGCCCCGAAAAGATCAGGTCGTTCACCACCTTGGCGCGCTCGCGGTCGATCTGCGAATCGATCTTGTGGATGAACGTCCGGTCGTCCTGCGAGAAGCTGATGCCGATATCATGGGTGGCGGCAATAGCCCAGACCGGGCTGCCTTGGAACGCTGCCGGCCGGCGCCAGACGCGTAAATGGTGCCGCCGCGCGAACGTATTGTTCAGCTTTTCAAACACGAAATCGGGTGGCTTGCCATCGAGCAGAAGCACGGATACGGGAGCTTCGCTATAGCCGCGGGCTTCCGCCAACGCCCGAAAGGTTTCGAATTTCGCCTTCGCGTCGAGGCTCGCAGCCGTCGACCAGCCGGCGTCGGCGAATGCGTTCTGCACCGCCTCTTCTTTACCAATCAGAATAATATTTGTAACGTCAGACGGCTTGGGTGGCCGCTGCGCCGTCGTCTGAAACGGCTCCCGTGCCACCAGCTCGGCTAGTGTTGTTTCGTCGGGAATGGGACCGACATTCGCCGCGGGCCCCGGCCCGCCGGGTCCCGTGAGTTCGAGCGGCGCCTTCAACTTCAATGCGAACTCTGTGCCCGCATCATAGGTAATGTCGGTGTCGGCGGGCTTCAGGACGGCGTTCTTAGCCGCGCTCAGCACATCGGCCAGTCCCGAATATCGCGATGACAACTTGTTGAGCCCGGCATCGAGTTCGCCTGTAATCGTTTCCGATGGCAGGATGCCGGTGATCTGCCCCTGGTCATCCAGGCTCTCACGCGCGTTGTCGATACCCGCGAGCTGGGCTTGCAGCTTCAACTTCAGGCCGTTGATCTCGATCTCGGTGAAGTTGAGGACGAGCACCGAGCGTTCGTCCGGCTTACTCGCCCGGGCGGTCTTTTCCACGCTGCCGCGCACCAGAGCTCCGGCGGGAATCGCAAACTGGCCGTCGGCCATGACGGGCTCGATCACCACCGTTTCCAGCGCGTCCTTGATCCGGGCGGTTTGCGTCGAAATTTTGTTTTTCAGTCGAATCTGGATCTGAGTTTCGGCTGGCACGGCCAAGCCGGCGGCGTGGGCAGCGGGAAGAATGGACAGCCAAACCGCTCCGGTCAGGAGCAGCCGATGCTTCATAAGACAATTCTAGTCAGACTGGAGCACTGCTGGAGTACTCGCGGGTACAAGTCGGCGACGCCGAAATCGAGAGCGCGGGACTCCAGCCTCTGGAGCCGGCGCAGGATGTCCATTCGGGGGGCCGAAAGCCCTTCGACGTCGCTGCGAGCCATCACCCAGAGCAGATGCTCAGCCTGTTCGATCAGCTCGGCGAACTCCGACACGCGCTCATTACCCCTGTTACTTGATATGAACGCGCCTCGCAGTGGATCGTTGCGCGCAGATCGTAGCCATTTCGAGCTAAGGGGAATCGCGTAAGTGCCACAGTGGCTGGTCTGATACCATGAAGAATCACCCTTGATCGAAGCAATTCCAGACATTTTGGCTCGCATCGTGGCCAAGAAGCGCGAAGACTTGGCGAAAAACCCGGCTCCGGTCGCGGAATGGGAACGGCGGGCCGAACAACACGGCTCAAGCCGGCGCGACTTCCGCAAGGCGCTCACGCGCCGCGGTCCCGCGATTATTGCAGAAATCAAGAAGGCGTCCCCGAGCAAGGGCTTGCTGGCTGCTAATTTTGATCCGGCTCGGATCGCAGCGGAATATGCGGACGGCGGCGCGGCGGCGCTATCGGTGCTCACGGACGAGGAATTTTTTCAGGGCAGCCTCGCCAATCTCGAAACCGCGCGCGCGGCGGCTCCGCTGCCGGCTCTGCGCAAGGATTTTACTATCGCTCCGGAACACGTGCTGGAGGCGGCGGCACACGGGGCTGACGCGATTCTGCTGATCGCGGCTATTCTGAACGAGCGGGAGATCCGGGATTTTCGCGAGGCAGCCGCCCGCTACGGCATGGCCGCTCTTGTGGAAGTGCACAACCGGCGCGAACTGGACACGGCCGTGGAGGCGGGCAGCGATCTCATCGGAGTGAATAATCGCGATCTCACCACTTTTGAGGTCTCGCTTGATACGTCGCTGCGGCTGGCCGAGCATTTTCCGGACGGTACGCTGCGGGTGAGCGAAAGCGGGATCCACGATGCGGATGACATTGCGACGCTGCGGGCCGCCGGTTATTCAGCCTTTTTGGTAGGCGAGCATCTGATGAAATCGGGCGATCCGGTTGCGGCTTTGAAAAAGCTGGTAAGGCGATGGTCTTGAAGATCTGCGGCATCACTAACGCGGAGGACGCGGCGGCCGCCATCCAGGGCGGGGCCACGGCCATTGGGTTCAATTTCTGGCCGCGCAGCCCACGGTACGTTTTGCCGGAAAAGGCCGCGCAAATCGCTTCGAACGCGGGAATCCGGCGCGTGGGCGTGTTCGTCAACGAGTCACCGGCGCGCATCGAAGAGATCGCGCGGCTGGTTCGCCTGGACATTGCGCAATTGCACGGCGACGAATTGCCGGCCGCCTACCCCGCCCGCATGACGGTGTGGAAAGCGACGCGCGTGACCGCCGGGTTCGACTTTTCCGCTTACGACGATTCGCCCGCCGAGGCCTTGGTTCTGGACGGGCCGGCCGGCGAGCTTTACGGCGGCTCCGGTCAGACGTTCGATTGGGGACTGGCGGCGGCCGTGCACAAAAGAATTATTCTCGCGGGCGGGCTGGACGCCTCGAATGTGGCGCAGGCTGTGGCGGCAGCACATCCGTGGGGTGTCGACGCGTGCTCGCGAATCGAAAGCGCGCCGGGAAAAAAGGACCATCGGAAGATGAATGAATTTTTGCACGCGGCCAAGGCGGCGCTACGGGCATGACACCGCAACCGGACCGAAGCGGACACTTCGGGCCGTACGGCGGCCGCTTTGTGCCGGAAGTGCTGATGGCGCCGATTGAAGAATTGGAGCAGGCGTATCTCGCCGCGCGCGAGGATCCTTCATTTCACGCCGAGTTGCAGAACCTGTTACACAGTTATGCCGGCCGGCCGACGGCACTGTACTTCGCCCGGCGGCTCAGCGAGTCGCTCGGCGGCGCTCGAATCTATTTGAAGCGCGAAGACCTGCTGCACACCGGCGCGCACAAGATCAATAACTGCCTCGGCCAGGCGCTGCTGGCGCGGCGTATGGGGAAAAAGCGTATTATCGCGGAAACCGGCGCGGGACAGCACGGAGTCGCAACCGCCACCGTCTGCGCGCTGATGGGCTTTGAATGCGTAGTCTACATGGGCGAAGAGGACATGCGCCGGCAACGCCTGAATGTTTTCCGCATGCGCATGCTGGGCGCTAAGGTCGTCGCGGTGACCACCGGCGAGCGTACGTTGAAGGATGCGATCAGCGAAGCGATGCGCGACTGGGTGACGAATGTGGCCGGCACGCATTACCTGCTGGGTTCGGTGCTCGGCGCGCATCCCTACCCGATGATGGTGCGCGATTTTCACAAGGTGATCGGCGAGGAAGCGCGCGGCCAGATTCTGGAGGCGGAAGGGCGGTTGCCGGACTCGATTTTTGCATGCGTGGGGGGCGGCTCCAATGCCATCGGCATCTTCCATGCGTTTCTGCCGGACAACACGGTACGGCTAGTCGGCATCGAAGCGGGAGGCCGCGGCAATGGGATCGGCGAACACGCGGCCCGTTACCGCGGCGGCGCTCCGGGAGTGCTGCAAGGGGCATACAGCATGGTGCTGCAGGACGAGCATGGCCAGATTGCGCCCACGCATTCGGTCTCCGCGGGGCTCGATTACAACATGATCGGTCCCGAGCATGCGTGGCTGCACGATCAGAACCGTGCCGAGTACACTGCGGCGTCCGATGCCGAAGCGCTTGAAGCGGCTCGGATGCTCTCGCGCACCGAGGGCATCATTCCCGCGCTCGAATCGGCGCACGCGGTGGCAGAGGCAGTGCGGCGCGCCGGGTCCGCAAAAGGCCAGTTGTTCCTCGTCAACGTGTCGGGGCGCGGCGATAAAGATATCGATATCTATCGCGAAAACTTCAAGGAACTCGACGAAGCATGACGCGGATCGGGCGCCTGTTTGACTGCTTGAAGCGCGACGGCC
>CAZKQQ010000144.1:0-17610 GCA_964554945.1 uncultured Solibacteraceae bacterium
GCGGCCCGAAGTGGCCGAGCGCTATCGCGGAGCGCCCCGATTGCGAAGGGATCCGGAGACCGGCAAAACGCTCTGCAACGGATGCGGCGCCTGCGCACTGGCCTGTCCCGAAAGTCTAATCGTGGTGGGCAGCGAGCGCAATCCCGAAACCAAGAAGAAAGAGCTGGTGACTTATTCGTTTGACCTCTCGCGCTGCATGTTTTGCGGCCTGTGCCAGGAAGCGTGCCCGACTGACGCGATTGTGCTCACGCAAGGTTTCGAACTGGCCGGTTATTCGCGCGAGGGACAGATCTGGGACCGGCCCACGCTGGAGGAAGGCGTCAAGCCGACACAGTACAAATGGTAGCCGACACGATCTTGTTCTACGCGTTCGCGGCGATGGTGCTGGGTGGGGGCGTGTTGACAATCACGCGGCGAAGCGCGGTACACAGCGCGATTGCGTTGATCGTCTCGCTGCTTGGGGTTGCGGGATTGTACCTGCTGCAGCAAGCGGAGTTTCTTTTTGCGGTGCAGATAATGCTGTACGTGGGCGGGATCATGGTGCTCTTTTTGTTCGTCATTATGCTGGTGAATCTCGATACCGCGGCGAAAGAACGGCAATTCAACCGGCAATGGGTGGTGGCGCTGGTAGCGGTCGCGGCAGCGGGCGTAGAAATCGGCTATTTCCTTTTTCGAGGTAAATCCGGATTTCGAATTGCGGAATCGGCCGGCGCAGCTCCGGTTTCATCCGCTCCGGGCAACACCGAAGCGCTGGCCGACGCCCTGTTTTCGCAGTACCTGCTTCCGTTTGAGCTGGTTTCGGTGCTGCTGCTGGTAGCGGTAGTAGGCTCCGTCATCATGGCGAAGAAGAGGATCTGAAATGTATCCGGTCACGACGATTCATTACCTGGCGTTGAGCGCGGCGCTGCTGTCGATCGGGACGGTGGGGGTGCTCACGCGCCGCAACATCGTAATCATTCTGATGTCGATCGAACTGATTCTGAACGCGGTGAATATCAACTTGATCGCGTTCTCGCACGCGTTTCACGCGGTGAGCGGCCAGATTTTCGCGATTTTCGTGATTACCGACGCCGTGGCCGAAGCCGCGGTTGGGCTGGGTATTTTGATCGCGTTGTTTCGAAACAAAGAGACCGTGCTGGCTGACGAAGTCGATCTCTTGAAGTGGTGATTATGAACTTTCTCGACCAGATCTGGCTGATCCCGTTGTTCCCGCTGTTAGGCGCCGTCCTGATGCTGCTGTTCGGGAAAATGCTGGATCCGCAGCCTGAGTCAGAAGTAGCGCGGGCACGCGAACTGCCGGGCCCGGTGCCGCTCGAGCACAAGCACCGGTCGCCGTTCCGGTTTGTGGTCAGCCTGGTCTGTCCGGGTATGGTGCTGCTCTCCTTTCTGCTGTCGTGCGGAGCGGTGTGGCAGCTTTCGCGAACGAGCGGGCGGGTCCACCAGGTAATCCAATTCACCTGGCTGGGGGGCCTGCCGTTTCACATGGCCAATGGCCAGACGGCCATGTTTCAGGCGGACTGGGGATTTTTGCTGGACCCGCTGAGCTCGGTGATGATCCTGGTGGTGACGGGCGTCGGGTTTCTGATTCACGTGTATTCGGTTGGGTATATGGCGCACGACGAGGGGTATTACCGGTTCTTCGGCTACCTGAACCTGTTCGTCTTTTTCATGCTGATGCTGGTGCTAGCGAACAATTATGCGTTGTTGTTCGTTGGTTGGGAAGGCGTCGGGCTGTGCAGCTATCTGCTGATCGGGTTTTACTTCCATAAGAAGTCCGCGGCCGATGCGGGGAAGAAAGCATTTGTGATGAACCGCGTGGGCGATGCCGGATTCATTCTGGGCATGCTGCTGATGCTATGGGTGCTTGGGACCGTGCGGTTCACGGATGTCAACGCGCTGCTGCACGGCGGCGGATTCAAGCCCGAAGTCGCGGGATTCGGCGTGCTGAGCGCAATGTCACTCCTGATGTTCGTCGGAGCGACCGGCAAATCAGCGCAGGCGCCGTTATACACGTGGCTGCCGGACGCGATGGAAGGTCCGACGCCCGTCTCGGCACTGATTCACGCGGCGACGATGGTGACAGCGGGAGTGTACATGGTGGCGCGGTCGGCGGCGCTGTTCCAATTGACGCCGAGCACTTCCGCGATCGTGGCGGCGGTCGGCGTGTTCACCGCTATCCTGGCCGCGAGCATTGCGCTGGTGCAGACCGATATCAAGCGCGTGCTGGCGTATTCGACCGTGAGCCAGCTTGGATACATGTTTGTGGCGCTGGGGGTGGGCGCGTACTGGGTGGCGGTGTTCCACCTGTTCACGCATGCTTTTTTTAAAGCTCTCCTCTTCCTTGGTTCGGGATCGGTGATTCATGCGTTGGGCGGCGAGCAGGATATGCGCCGCATGGGCGCGCTACGGAAACGAATACCGGTCACGCATTGGACCATGCTCGCCGGCTCGGTTGCGATTGCGGGCATTCCCGGCCTGGCGGGCTTTTTTTCCAAGGATGAGATCCTGTGGCAGGCCTATACCGCGCCGCGCGGCAGCACGGTCTTATGGCTGGTGGGGCTTGCCACGGCGGGGCTCACGGCCTTCTACATGTTCCGGCTGATGAATATGACTTTCTATGGCGCGTCGCGCGTTCCGGCGGAGAAGACGGCGCACATCCACGAATCGCCGAAAGCGATGACAGTGCCGCTCACGATGCTGGCATTGGCGAGCGTTCTGGCGGGCTGGCTGGGCACGCCGAAGCTGTGGAATTTGGGCGAGAACTTCCGCACGTTCGAGAGGTGGCTGGTGCCCGTGTTCGGCTCGGTCGAAACCGTGGAACATCCGGCGTCGACAGAGTGGAGTCTCATGGGGCTCTCGGTGGCGGTGGCGATCATCGGGATCGGGGTGGCCAGATATTTTTACGGGATCGGGACAGAGATTCCCGAGCGCATCGCCGGCGCGTTCCGGCCGCTCTACACCGTTCTCTACCACAAGTGGTACGTGGATGAGCTTTACGATTTCGTGTTCGTTAATGGTCTGGCGAAGGGCGGCGGGCTAGTGTGCGGCGCGTTCGACCGCACTGTAGTGGATGGTGGGGTGAACGGGGCGGGCTGGCTGATGCGGTTCATCTCCTGGCTCTCGATCTGGTGGGATACCTGGATTGTCGATGGGGCCGTGCGGCTAACCTCGTTCCTGGTGAAAGCCGCTTCTTATCCGGTCTGCATTCTGCAGACGGGACGTGTGCAGGCGTATGCGTTCTACGTAGTGATCGGGTTTCTGGCATTTTTCGGCTATTACATGACGCGGTGAGATTATGGAGCACCATCTGCTAAGCATTGTTCTTTTGACGCCTCTGGCGGGAATGCTGATCCTGTTTTTTATTCCGGGCCGGAACAAGGAGCTGATCCGTGTCTGGGCGAACGCGGTGGCTTTCGTAGGCTTTTTGGTGTCGATCCCGCTGGTCTTCCGCTTCGAGGCGGGCGCGCCCGGGTTTCAATTTGTGGAGCGCGCCGATTGGATTCCGTCGTTGGGCGCGCGGTATCTGATCGGAATCGACGGTATCAGCCTGCTGCTGCTGATGCTCACGACCCTGATCGGATTTCTGGCGATCCTTTCGTCATGGAACGCAATACAGGACAGGGTGAAGGAATACTACGCCATGTTCCTGCTGCTGCAGACGGGCATGATCGGCGTGTTCATCGCTCTCGATTTCTTCCTGTTCTTCATGTTTTGGGAAGTGGTTCTGGTGCCGATGTATTTCATTATCGGGATCTGGGGCGGGCCTCGCAAGCTATACGCGGCCATCAAATTCTTCCTGTACACACTGGCAGGGTCAGTGCTGCTGCTGCTTGGCATCCTGACGCTATACTTCCAGCATTACAAGCAATTCGGAGTCTACACGTTCGAAATCCAGGAGCTGATGAAATTACAGTTGCCGCTCGGGCTGGAGCAGGTGGTGTTCTGGGCATTCTTTCTGGGTTTCGCCGTGAAGGTGCCGATGTTCCCGTTTCATACCTGGCTGCCGGACGCTCACGTGGAGGCGCCGACGGCCGGGTCGGTGGTCCTGGCCAGTGTTCTTCTGAAAATGGGGACTTATGGATTTCTGCGATTTTCGCTGCCGCTGCTGCCGCAGGCTTCGGCGGACCGCACAATCGTGCTGATCCTGGCGGTGCTGTCGCTGATCGCCATCATCTATGGCGCGCTGGTCAGCCTGATGCAGAAGGATTGGAAGAAGCTCATCGCGTATTCGTCAGTGAGCCATCTGGGGTTCTGCACTCTAGGAATTTTCGCACTGACACCGAACGGGCTGGCAGGAAGTGTGATCCAGCAGATCAATCACGGGATTTCGACAGGGATGCTCTTCTTGATCATCGGCGTGATTTACGAGCGGCGGCACACGCGCGAGATTTCCGAATACGGAGGGCTGGCGCACGTGATGCCCAAGTTCGCGACGGTTTTCGCGATCGCGATGTTCAGCTCGGCCGGGCTTCCGCTGCTGAACGGATTCATCGGGGAGTTCACAATTCTGCAGGGGGCGTTTGAAGTGAGTCGGGTGTGGGCCTCGTTCGCGGTGAGCGGCGTGATTCTCGGCGCGGCTTACCTGCTGTGGTTGTATCAGCGGACGATGCTTGGACAGGTGACGAATGCGAGGAATCTGGGATTGCCGGACTTGAGTTTTCGGGAGATGGCGATTTTCCTGCCGCTGATTGCGTGGGCATTCTGGATCGGGCTGTATCCGAAGCCGTATTTTGATGTGCTGCGGCAGCCTGTGGCGGAGATTGTGCAGCGGGTGCGGCCGGATAGGAGCCAGGAGCTAGCGGCCAGGGGGCGGGGGGCCGCGCGCCAGATAGAACGCGCAAGCCCCGGGGCGGCTAAAGTCCGCCTTACGCTACAGGGTGCGCAATGAGCCAATTTTATACGCCCACCGATCACTTTACGATCATTCCGGCGCTGATGCTGGCGCTGTTTGGGTGCGGAATTCTGCTCTTCGATTTCCTCATCTTCAGCGACCCGCGGCAGCGAAAATGGCTGCTGATGTTCGTCATGCTGGCGGAAGGGTTCGCCGGTCTCGGGCTGTGGAGGCAGCAGGCGTACCTGGCGCAGAACCGGCTCACGGAAATTGTGGGATTTCACGGGTCGGTCACGATCGACGGATTCGGCATCTTTTATAACTGGATCTTCGTGGCGGCGGCGGTGATCGTGGCGATCGTCTCTTACAAGTACCTGGAGATTTCCGGCGAGCATCACGGCGAATATTACGGGCTGATCCTGTTTGCGCAATCGGGTATGTATTTTCTGGCGGTGGGCACCGATTTAATCACGCTGTTCGTGGGGTTGGAACTGATGGCGTTGTGCTTCTACGTCATGGTTGGTTTTCTGCGGACGGACAAGCGATCGAACGAGGCGGCCATCAAGTACCTGCTGCTGGGCGCGTTCTCGAGCGGGTTTTTGGTCTATGGTTTTTCGGTGATGTACGGGCTGGCCGGATCCACCAGGCTGGCAGATGTGATGGCAGCAATTGCGATGCGGCCGGCGTGGGACCCGCTGGTGTTCCTGGCGCTGGCGACGACGTCGGTCGGCTTGCTGTTCAAGATCTCGGCGGTGCCGTTCCACATGTGGGCGCCGGACGCTTATGAAGGCGCACCGACCACGGTGACGGCGTACCTGGCGGTTGGATCGAAGGCCGCGTCTATCGCGTTTCTGCTGCGGATTTTTCTGGGGCCGCTGGCGTCAGCACGCGATGTGTGGGAGCCGCTTCTGTCGGTGGTGGCGGTGGCCACACTCACGATCGGCAACCTGGCGGCGATCAACCAGACCAACATCAAGCGGCTGCTGGCGTATAGCTCGATCTCGCATGCCGGCTACATGCTGCTCGGCCTGATCGCCGGGAATGACACGGGGATAAAAGGCATCGCAGTTTACGTCATGGTCTATACGTTCATGAACCTCGGGGCGTTTCTGGTAGTCGTGGCGCTGCGGCGCGCCAACATCATCGGCGAAAATCTCGAGGATATCGCGGGTTTGATGCAGAAGAGCCCGGGGTATGCGGTGCTGATGCTGATTTTCCTGCTGTCGCTTTCCGGAATTCCTCCGACGGCGGGATTTCTGGGCAAGTATTACATCTTCCTTTCGCTGATCCAGACCGGGCATTACAAGCTGGCGGTGATCGCGGTGCTGTATGTCGCGGTGGCGGTGTACTACTACTTCAAGATTGTGCGCAGCATGTTTGCGCGCGACGCGGCGGAACAAGCGCCCCTGGCCACGAGTTTCGGGATGCGGGTGGCGCTGGGCGTGAGCGGCGTCCTGACCCTGGCGATTGGCCTCTATCCGGAGCCGTTCCTCCGGCTGGCGCAGACGTCTTTGATGCGATGAGGAGACTATGAGCATAATCTTCTCCAGTCCGTGGTTCATGCCGCTCGCGGTGACGGTAGCGGTGATTGCGCTATTCCCGCTGGTGGCGGGCTACATCACACTGATCGAGCGGAAGGTGCTGGCGGATTTTCAGGTGCGGCTGGGACCGATGCGCGTAGGACCCCACGGGCTGCTGCAACCGATTGCCGACTCATTGAAGCTGCTGCTGAAAGAAGACATCGTTCCGAGCGGCGCGGACAAATCCATCTTCTGGGTGGCGCCGGTAATCTCCACGTTTACCGGGTTGACGGCATTTGCGGTGCTGCCCTTCGCGAAGAACATCTACGTGGCCGATGTCAATGTCGGACTGCTGGTGATCTCGGCGATGAGCGCGGTAGGCATTCTAGGGATCATTCTGGGGGGGTGGGCGTCCAACAGCCACTATCCGCTGCTGGGGGGCTTACGCAGCGCGGCGCAACTGGTGAGCTACGAAGTGGCACTGGCGTTCGCACTGCTTTCCGGAGTAATGATCGCAGGCACGCTGAGCATGCAGGGGATTGTACAGGCACAATTCAATCGCGGAGTCTGGTTTGTGTTCGGCAATTACGGCTTCATGATGGTGCCCTTCGGCATCTATCTGGTCGCGGCGACGGCAGAAACCAATCGCGCACCGTTCGACCTGCCCGAGGCGGAGACGGAACTGGTGGGCGGGTTCCATACCGAGTACAGCGGATTTCGGTGGGCGCTCTACTTCTTAGCCGAGTACGCGAACATCTTTGTGGTGGCGGCAGTGGCAGTGACGTTGTTCCTGGGAGGGTGGCTGCGGCCATTCGCGAACGTAGGATGGCTGGCGCTGCCGGTCAATTTTGTTTTTCCAGTTGTCTTGTTTGCGGGATCGGGTTGGCTGACGTCGCGGATGGTCAAGGGCGTGATCGATCCGATCCAGCAGAAAGTGCTGATCGGGGCGGCTTTGCTGTTGGTTTTGATCGGAGCGCTCTTTGCGGTTCCGGCGATTAACGGCGCGATCATCGGGTTATTCTGGTTTCTGCTGAAAGTGTCGACCGTGATCTACCTGCTGATCTGGTTTCGCGGGACGTTCCCCCGTTACCGGTATGATCAGCTCATGAACATCGGCTGGAAGGCGGCAATCCCGGCCGGTATGGGCGCAGTCGTCATAAACGCCGTGCTGGGAATGATTTAAGGAGCTCAGGACAGATTTGCCCGGCCGCCGTGCTTTGTTCAGTACGTAATAGAAGTTCCAGACCGGCTCCCCGTCCCAAGTTTTCTCCCGTACGCTTGACTGGTATTCCCCGCATACGCCACAATCCCGATTAAATATGAAAACCGGTTTGTTCACAGGCCGGGGAGAACGTGAATTCACGCCGGGCTCCTCAGGGCATCGGATTGGCAAGTACGAGGTCGTGAAGGAGATAGAAGCGTCCAAACGCGCGCGGGTCAAAGTGTTTCACGCCCTGGACCAGGATTTGGGGCGTCTGGTTACGGTGAAAGTAGTAGCCGACGCTAACGACAAACGTCTCGCCGATCGGTTTCGCAGCGATGTAGCGAGGGTCGCGAAACTTCGGGTCGCCAACGTGGTGGCGATTTACGAGTTGGGCGAGCAGGAAGGCCTTCCGTTTGCGGCGATGCAGCATCTGGGTGAAGACAACCTGGAAGCGGCAATCCAATCCAAAAGCATTGTCAGCTTGCTGCAGAAAATGCTTTTGCTGCAGCAACTGGTCGCGGGAGCGGCAGAAGCGCATCGCGCCGGGCTGGCCTCCATCGGGCTCTGCCCCAGCGGGATGGCGCTTCTCAAGGACGGCGGCTTGACCATCGAGGACTTCGGCGTAGTTCGGCTCAGCAATGAGAGGCGAGATGCCCGGGAAGCCTATATGGCGCCGGAAGAGGGCAATACCGGCTTCCTTGGCGATCTGCTGTGCGATGTGTTTGCCTTCGGCATCATCTGCTATGAGTTCCTGACCGGATCTCATCCGTTCCGCGAAGGCGAGGGTGCGATCGACTGGCAGCGGAAGCCGGTTCCACTAGGTAACCTGCTCTCGTCGTGTCCCGAAACCCTAGAGCAGTTGGTGGCACGATCTCTGGAAAAGGAGCGCGAGTTACGGTATCCGAACTTCGACGAGATCCGCGACGAGCTGCATCCCATCATCCAGGGATTGAAGCGGAGCCGAGCCGCGGAACTGTGGGCGGAAGGCCGCCGGCTGCTCAATGCAGAAAAACTGGAGGAAGCGCAGGGAGTGGTCCGGGAGGCGCTCCAACTGGATCCAGACGACGTCAACGGTCAACAGGTCAGCAGCGAGCTTCGCGTTTTGCTGCAACGACAGAGAACGCGAGGGCGGATCGAAGACTTGCGGCGCCAAGCCGAGGAGTCGGCTGCGAACCGGCGTTTCTTTGCCGCCGTGGACATTCTACAGGCGGCGGCGCGCCTGGACGAGAGCGACACGGAGACGCAGTCGCGTCTGGAGAAGATGCGGGCGCAGCTGGCCCTTAGCGTCGATGCCACGCGATTAATAGGAGAAGCCCGGATTCTGATGGATCAGGGCGAGTTGGATCAGGCGCAGGCCAAAGCACGCAAGGCGCTCGATCTTGATCCGGAGGATCCGGACGCGGGTGAAATCCTGAAGCTGATCGGCGAGACGCGGGAACGGCGAGAAAGGGAAGCGCGCGCCGAAGAAGGCATCGCGAGGGCGAAATCGTTAGCCTTGGGGCGGTCGTTCGAAGAGGCACTTGCGGTTCTGACGGACCTCTGGGTTGAGGATCCTGAATCTCCGGCAATCCTGAGGTGCATCGACCATGTGGAATCGCAAAAGAAGGAGGCGGAACGACAAGATCGGCTGCAGGCGCTGACGAGCCAAGCCGGCTCGCTGGTATCCGAGGAGCGGTTTGCCGAGGCCGTAGCATTGATGGAGCGGGCGGAGGCGGAGTTTCCGGGCGACCGCGCCTTATCGGAACTGCTGGGCCGGGCCCAAGAAGGCCTGGAGCGGACGAGAGTGGTCGATCAGACGACTACGAGTTCCAATCAACTGTGCCAGGAACACCGGTTTGACCAAGCCCGCAACGTGGTCGATCGTGCGCTGGAAGCACTTCCGGGAGAGCCGGCGCTGCTGGCTTTGCGGAAAAAGATAGAGGTCCAGGCTCAGAATTACAAGCGGGCCGCAACCATCCAGGAGGCTGTGGAAGAAGTCGATTGGCTGATCGATCAAGACAGGCCCGACCTGGCTGTGCGATTTCTCAAAGTATTATGCGGGAGCGTTGCCGATGAGCCGATCCTAACCGCGCGGCTCAACGATCTGGAAAAAGGAATGGCCGAGTGGGAACTCCGCCGGTTCTTGGATGTGGTGGAAGAGTTTTCGGCGGTCCGGGGTCCCGGCGGAGAGCAGCGGATTCAAGGAGCCGTGCTGCTG
The DNA here is from genome assembly GCA_964554945.1 of uncultured Solibacteraceae bacterium. GTDB lineage: Bacteria > Acidobacteriota > Terriglobia > Bryobacterales > Bryobacteraceae > PSRJ01. The sequence goes on from CAZKQQ010000144.1 coordinate 9,753, forward strand.
CCTGTCCTCGAAGAAGCATTACAAGGTACGCCGGTGGAGCGTTTAGGAAAGCCGGCCGAACGCCTGCGGAACGCGTTGCGCGAGCAAGCGACAATTGCGGAGGTGAAGCACCATCTTGCCGCCGGCAATGCCGATGAAGCTGAACGGGTCTTCCAAACGGGGTTACAGTTCTTAAGCGGAGAAGACACCGTAGCTTCGGTAAAACAAGAGATCGAGGCATGCCGAAAATATATCGGGGAACAGCGCACAATTCAGGCTCTGGTGGGCCAGCGGCGGCTGTCGGAGGCGGAACGAATTCTACGCCGACTGGCGGGGACGAGCCGGGCTGAGATTCAAGAGCTGTCGGAACTGGTAACAGAGCTAAAGGAGGCGATCGACGAAAAAGTGTTTTGCTCGCGTGTGCGCGACACAGCGCAGTTGCTGGCGGGGCAGGGAAGGGTTGATGATGCAGAGCGCCTGTTCCGCAAGCTATCGGCACTGTTTCCAGAGGATGCGACGCTGGAGAAGGAAAGGGCTGCCTTACGCGCAGGGACCCGGGCAGGCGGACCGAAAGAGGGCGGGAGCCGCCCAGGTGGACCGAAAGACGCAGGGCAAAAAAGGGTAGAGCCGCGGCCCGAACCGGCGAAGCCGGATCGAGCGGCGGCGGCCTGGACACCTCCGGCAGAGCCCGCGCCTCGCCGTGTCGCCGCTCCGAAAGTGGCGGTGATTTCGGGAGTATTGCTATTGATTTCGGCAGGAGGAGCGATCTGGAAGGGGTCGCGTCCGCCGAGTTCAAAGGCCGCTGCACCGGCAATTCCGGCGGGGCAGGTAAGCCAAGGGCCGGCCGCTCGCGCAGCGGTGCCGGCCGCGACGCCGGTTTCCAACCCGACGCCGCCGCAAGAAACACGGTTATCCAGCCGGGTAGTCGTCTCGACTAACACGGTGGCGCGCGTATCCCGGCGAGAGCCCGACGAAGAACTCGAGCCTGTAACGCGCCGCGCCTTCAACGCACCGGCGCGCCCAATCCAGGGACGGGACCGGGCACAAAGCGTGGACCTGCCGGCGCCACCTACAACGACGGCCAGTCTGGCACGCGAGACGCCGGGCACGCTTGCCATCGGACAGGGTTTGGCTGGTGTTTTGCAGCCCGCTCTGCCAAATTCCGCGGCAGCCGAAACGGCATCGCTCCCGGTCCATCGCGGTGTGGTCGAGCCTGCTCGACTACTGACTGCGCCGGTACCTCGATTCCCGATGCTTGCCGCGCACAATCACGTTTCCGGGATTGTGGGGCTTGATGCCGTCATCGACAAGCAAGGTCATGTAAAGCAGGTAACCGCAGTGCGGGGAAATCCGCTTCTCACGCCGGCGGCGAGGCAGGCTGTCCTGCAGTGGCAATACCATCCGGCCACTGTCGATGGTGAGCCCGTGGAAGCGAAAGTGGAAATCACAATGCGATTCAACGGGACGGAGTAGCAGGAGACACCGAGAGCGACGCACCGGCCACAAGATTAGGAAGCCGAGATTGCTGCCATTACCGGAAAACGCCGGTATGGCCGAGCGAATAGCGGCCGGGCTGCGGGTAGACGCAGAGGCCGTGCGGGCCGTGGCCTACGGGAATCCGCGCCAGGAGATGGCCGTTGGTCGTGTCGATGGCGTAGACTTCCGAGTTGTAGCGTCCCGATAACCACAACACCTTGCCATCGGCTGAGACGCCGCCCATATCGGGGCTGCCCCCGCCGGGCAGAGTCCATTTATCGAGCACCTTTCGGGCCCGAAGGTCGATTCGCGAAATGCTGCCTTCCTCCCGGTTGGAAACATACATCACACGCGAATCGCGGCTCACGTACAGGCCATGCGCGCCCTTGCCGGTGGGCAGGAATCCGATCTGCTTGAGGGCGTCTCCATCAAGCAGGTGGACGCCATTAGCGTGCATATCGGCGACATAAAAGACTTTTCCATCGGGAGAGGTCTTGACGTCCTGCGGCATGCCAGGCGGCTGCACTTGCAATTTTCCGAGGAGCTTCTGCTGGGCCAGATCCACTTTCACCACGGCCTCTCCGAATTCGCAGCTCGCGATGAGATAGCGGCCATCCGCGGAAAAATCCATGTGGTCTATGCCTTTGCACTGCAGCCACAATTGATGGGAGAGCTTCCAGGTTTGGGCGTCGTAGAATTCGAGGCGCTCGCGTTGCTCAGCCACCACGATGGCGTATTTGCCATCGGGAGTGAAGTACATGTTATACGGGTCACGAACGCGAATGCTGCCACGTGGCGCGCCAGTCCATGGATCAATGCGGGTGAGACTATTGCCCTTGTCGTTAAGAACGTAGAGCGTTTTGAGGTCCCAGGAGGGCGTCACGTGCTGCGGCAGACGGCCTACAGCAAAATGGTTGACAACCTTGTAAGTGGCCGGATCAATCACGTCGACCGTATTGCTTTCGGTATTGGGCACGTAGACGCGCGACGCGAATCCGCGGACCACGGCACTCAATTGTCCGGGGCGGTCGGCGGAGTAGATATCGTTCGGATCCAAGACCGGCGGCATGCCGGGCAAGGGCGTGTCGGCGGGGGCGGCGGCCGCAAACGCGAGTAAGATCGCCGGAACTATTTTTGCGAGGCGGCGATAGCTTGCTCCAAATCCCAAATGATGTCCTCCACGTCCTCAATCCCCACCGAAATCCGCACCAGATCTTTGCTGACGCCCGCTTCAATCTGCTGGCCATCGCTCAGCTGCTGATGAGTGGTGGATGCCGGATGAATGATCAAACTCTTAGCATCTCCCAGATTAGCGAGATGCGAGAAGATCTGCACGGAGTCGATGAGCTTGCGGCCGGCCTCCAGACCGCCCTTGATGCCGAAGGTCACGATGGACCCGCAGCCTTTCGGCAGATATTTTTGCGAGAGCTTGTAATACGGGCTGGACGGAAGCCCGGGGTACTTCACCCACGAGATCGCCGGATGCTTGCCCAGCCACTGGGCCACTTCCAGCGCATTGCGGCTGTGCTGCTCCATGCGGAATTTCAGGGTTTCGATTCCCTGCAGAAACAGGAACGAATTGAAGGGACCGAGGCACGGCCCGAAATCGCGCAGCCCTTCGACACGGACCTTGATGATGTACGCCAGATTGCCGAAGACCTCGGCAAATTTCATTCCGTGATAGCCGGGGCTAGGCTGAGTGATGGCAGGGAACTTTTCGTTCCAAACGAACTTACCGCTATCGACGATAATGCCGCCAATCGAGGTACCGTGGCCGCCGAGGAATTTGGTGGCGGAGTGAACCACGATGTCGGCGCCGTACTCGATGGGCCGGCACAGGTAGGGCGAAGCCATGGTGTTGTCGATTACCAGCGGCACGCCGGCTTCGTGCGCGATGGTCGCGATGCGCTCGATATCGAGAACGTTCATGCGCGGATTGGCGATGGTTTCACCATAGATGGCGCGGGTTTTCGGGGTGATGGCTTTGCGGAAGTTTTCCGGGTCGTCCGGCTCCACGAATTTGACGTTGATCCCGATGCGGCGGAAGCTGACGTCGAACTGAGTATACGTGCCGCCGTAGAGGGTGCTAGAGGCGACTACCTCGTCGCCTAATCCACAAAGGCTCGAGATCGCGAGGAACTGCGCAGCCTGGCCGCTAGACGTCGCAAGACCGCCGATGCCGCCCTCAAGCGATGCGACGCGCTGCTCGAACACGTCGGTGGTCGGATTCATGATTCGGGTGTAGATGTTCCCGAACTGCTGCAGAGCGAATAAGGAAGCCGCGTGCGCAGAATCGTCGAAGGTGTAAGACGTAGTCTGATAAATCGGAACCGCGCGGGCGTGCGAAGCGGAGTCCGGTGTGTGGCCCGCATGCAAGGAGCGGGTGGCAAAGCCCATCTGGCGGGCAGGAGCGGTGGCGTCAGGCATAAGCAATCAGGATAACGCCGTTCGGGCTACCGAAATACACCTGCCTTGTTAAAATCGCCGGCTTCCACGATCACCAGTCCTGCCGGATCGATGTGGCGCCGGAAGGCCGCGCTGACCTGTTCGGGAGTGAGGGCCGCGATACGGGATTCGAAATCCGCGTCGAATTTCAGAGTGCGATCGAAGCGCTGCCGGTTGCCGAGGAGCCGGGCGAGGGCAGCGTCCTGCGAGCGGGCGACGGTCTGGGCTTCGATCAGGGATTTCCTGGCGGCGGCTACCTCGTCGGCGGTGAAACCATCGCGCGAGGTGCGGGTGAGCTCATCCAGGAAACTAGCTTCGACTTTCGGGGAATTCTGGGGTGCGCTGATGATGGAAGCCCGGAACGTGGCGCCGTCGTCCTTGGTTGGCGCGCCGAATTGGGAACCAACTCCATAGCTCAGCCCTTCTTTGTCGCGGATCCGGTTAAAGAGGTGAGAGCCAGGATTCCCGCCGAGGATGTAGTTGGCGAGCACCATGGCCGGATAGTCGGGATCTTCGTCCGACATACGGAGAGCCATGCCGGCCAGGAAAGTGGCATTCTGCTTGTCGGGAGTTTCAATCCGCTCTTTGCCGGGATCGGTCTTTTTATAGGCGGAGATCACCCGCTCGTAACGGGCCGGGCTCTTCCAATTGGCGAGCAATTCACCGGCCAGCCTTTGGATTCCGGCGGGGTCGAACTGTCCCACTACGGTAAATTCACCCTCGGAGGAGCCGTAGAACTGCTGGTAAAACTGCCGCACTTCGTCCAGAGTGACTTTTTTCAAGTCCTCAATGTTTTCTTCGGCGCTGGAAACGTAACGCAGGTCGCCGCGGGGATACGCATCCAATCGCTTCCCAAGCGCAATGGAAGCCAGAGAGCCAGGATCGCTACGTGAGGCCTCGACGCCGGCAATGCGTTGCTGGCGAAGCTGGTCGAATTCCTTTTCGGGGAAGACCGGCTCGCGGAGGATCTCGGCGGCTAGCCGCAGAGCGTCGGGAAGGTTGGCTTCCACAGTCTGGATGCTGGCGGTGGCATTGGTGGGTCCGCCGGTGACGGTGAGGCGCGCTTTGAGGCGGTCGATCTCGTCCTGAATCTGCTGCCGGTTCTTTTTCTTTGTGCCGCGCATCAACAGGGCGCCCGCCATCTCCGCGGCGGTCTCTTTGCCGAACAGAGCTTTTTCATCGCCGAACCGCAGCGTGAGCACGGCTTCTACCATGCCGCCGCGGGTCTTCTTCGGCAGTAATGAAACCTTCACACCGCCGGGAAGGCGGGAGCGGGTCACGCGCGATTCAATGTTGGCGGGCGAGGGATCGAAGGCTTCCCCTTGCGAAACCGCGGCGCCGCCCTTGTAGTCTTTCAGCATGGCGGCGACGTCGGAGACTTGCGGAATTTCCGCCCGTTCGGGGGCTGCCGTGGGAATGAATTCGGCCACCGTTCGGTTCGACTCCTTCAGGTAAGCCTTCGCTACGCGCTGCACGTCCTGCGGGGTGACAGTCTTGATGCGATCGCGCATCAGAAAAAGCAGACGCCAATCGCCTAGCGAAGCCCACTCGCTCAAATTGAGCGCCAGCGACTGTGTATTCGTCATCAACAGATCGAGTTGTTTCAGAATGCGCGTCTTCGCGCGATCGACTTCCTGCTCGGTGGGAGGCTCGCTCGCCAAGCCTTCAATAGTGCTGAGTAGGGTCTGCCGGGCATCGTCGATCGACTGATCCTGGCGCAAGCGGACGGTCGCCAGCACAAAACCGGGATCGTGCATTTCCTCGGTGCCCATATTGGCCGAGACCGCCTTCTTGTTTTCGACCAGCGCTTTGTACAGCCGGCCCGATGGCGTTTCTCCCAGCACGGTGGTGAGCACTTCGGCAACGGCCGTATCCGGGTGCGATCCGGCGGGAATATGGTAGAGCACGCGGATGGTCTGGTTGTCGCCGACGCGCCGCAGGGCTACGAACCGTTCGCCATCTTGCGTGGGCTCGACTGTGTAGGATGGCTCGAGCGGACGCTGCGGGCGCGGAATGCGGCCGAACGACTCGGCGATCCATGCTAGCGTCTGGGTCTCGTCGAACTTGCCGGCGATGGTGAGCACGGAATTGTCGGGCTGATAATATTTCTGGTAGAAGGCGGCCAGCTTGGGGACGGGGACGTTTTCGATGTCGGAGCGGTTGCCGATTGTGGGTTTTCCATAATTGTGCCAGACATAGGCCGTTTCCATGGCGCGCTCTTCCAGAATGCGGTCGGGACTGTTTTCGCCGCGCTCGAACTCATTGCGCACGACGGTCATTTCGGCATCGAGATTCTTCTTGTCGATTTTGGCGTTGACCATGCGGTCGGCTTCCATCTGAATGGCCCAGTGAACGTTCTCGGGAGTCGAGTTGGCGGTCTCGAAGTAGTTGGTCCGATCGTTGGACGTGGTGCCATTCCAGTTGTTGCCGACATGGGCGGCCAGTTCCTGCTTGATGTCGCTGCGGGTCGCGGTCTCACGGAACATGAGGTGTTCGAGTAGATGGGCCATGCCGGTCTCGCCGTAACCTTCGAGCCGCGAACCGACGAGGTAGGTGATGTTGACGGTGACCTTGGGATTGGAGGGATCCGGGAACAGCAGCACGTGCAAGCCATTTGGGTACGCGTACTCGGTGATGCCTTCGACCGAGGTGACCTTCTGGACACCCGGAGGCAGGGTTTGGGGCAACGCGAACGCGGAAAACAGGAGGAGCGAAACAGCCACACGGCGCATAGAGACCTCCGCCGAATTATAACGCAGGGGTGAAAACGGGGCTGTAGGCTTACCAGCCCAACTGCTTGCTGACGCGCGCGGTGTTGAACTGACTCACAGAACGACGACCGTGCGCGCCTCGCTCATGGCTAATTCTGTGCATCACGAGCCGCGACTTTCAGCACTTTTTGACCCCGGCAGAGCGACTGCGGTCCATGCAGGAACGCAACTGGGACTTTCACCCCAATCAAAAGCTCAGAAATTGGCGATCCTGCGGCGCATCCTAAGGGAACGAAAGAGGCTGGGTTACACGCCCCAGCAGTAATCTTCAACGGCGCGCTCGATGGAGGTGTCTTGTTCGGTCAGGCGCATCAGCTCCAGGCGGATCGCGTCTACCAATGCTCTCCAGCTCGCTTCGATGACGTTGTCGGACACGCCAACCGTCGACCAGCTCCGGCGATGGTCCGACCACTCGATCAGAACGCGTACGTTGGCGGCGGTGCCTTTCCGCGAATCAAGCACGCGGACTTTGTAATCGGTCAGCCGGACATCTTTGATTTGGGGATACAGTTTAGAGAGGCAGGTGCGCAGGCAGAGATGCAGCGCGTTGAACGGGCCGTGGCCGCTGGCGGTGGCGGAATGCACGCCATCCTGGGCGCGCAGCGTCACGGTCGCGGTGGTGTGCGAGCCGTCGTTGCCGCCTGCGCGCGTGGTTACCTCGTAGCTGTCGACATCGAAAAAGTGTAGGCCGGGATGGAGGGCGTCGCGCACCAGCAGTTCAAAGGTGCCTTCAGCCGCTTCCAGTTCGTAGCCTTCATACTCCATCTGCTTGATGCGCTCGAGCAGATCGCGGCGCGCGTTCTCGTCGAGCCGGTCCGCCAGACCGTGCTGCTTGAGCTTATACATGATGTTGCCGCGGCCTGAGAGGTCGCTTACCAGCACGCGCTGGCGATTGCCTACGGTCTCGGGAGAGATGTGTTCGTAGGTGGCGGAATCCTTGAGCACGGCGCTGACGTGCACGCCGCCTTTGTGAGCGAAGGCGCTCTTGCCGACGAAGGGTTGATCGTTGCGGAGCGGCAGGTTGGCCAGCTCGGCGATGAATTTGCATACAGACGCAAGGCTCGCCAACTTCTCGCTGCCGACGGCGGTGTGTCCGAGTTTCAATTCGAGGTTGGCGATGATCGATGCCAGGTTCGCATTCCCACAGCGTTCGCCATAGCCGTTCATGCAGCCCTGCACGTGCGTGG
>CAZKQQ010000145.1:0-17062 GCA_964554945.1 uncultured Solibacteraceae bacterium
TTTGCCTCCGGAGCAAAAGGTCGGTGGTTCGAATCCACTCGGGCGTACCAGCTTCTCAAATGACTTGTAGGCAGGCCAGGCAGGATCCGCTGACCCCGTTTTTGAGACTACCTTCCGGGTTGCACGACTCGTCTAATCTAAGCTGTTCCTCGTCGAGTGCGAACCGTTAATGGAGACACGAAATAGCGCGGCGCCTCCGTGTGTGGAAAGCACCCTCGTTGTGCTGTGCCGGCTTCAAGTGGACAAAAACGCGCAATCGGAGAGATCTGTGAAAGCGGACAGGGCCATGAACCCTGCCCGCCGGAGGCTGACCCGCCGCACACATTCGGGTCATTTCCAAGGGTACTCGGATGAGCCGCGCATTCAATGCCTGCAATGGTTAGCAGAAAGCCGTGCCACTTGACACGTTGACCTCGAATCAAGCTTTACGGGCATTTCTGCGGGCCGATCTTGACGTGGGATTCACGCTGATTGGCATCGCGAAGTCTGAGCTGCAACTGGGGGGCGCCGACCGAGCCAGGCACAAAGCGCGTACGGCGGTGGATACAGTTCGGCGATTTGAAGCGCGCCTGCCGCTGGAAGTCCAGCCTGAAATCAAAGAGCGGCTGTCTAAGCTGGAAAACGTCATCTCCACTCTCAGATTCTGAATCGCGAGAACGAGATCGTCCGCGGACTCCGCCTGGTTAAGAAGCGGTTAAGATTTCCGAAGGTGAAAAATTTTACAGCCCAGTTTTTCTTCGAGGCAAGCAAGATTGACTTCAGTTTGAGGAGCACCGAAACTGAATACGGGATGCGGCGCACTATGATCCAAACATGCGGATTTTGGGGGCGCGCCACCTAAGCTGAAATACCTTTCGCGAATCAGAGGCGGGTTATCTCGAATGTCCTGCCGCTGGCAGACTTATCGTGTCGCGAGGATACTTATGCAGAAGCTCGAACCCATTGGAGTCGGAACGTTTTCCAAACCTGTGACAGTTTTGTCCGTCAGTCCGCTCCATGAAGATCACGAGAGGCTGGAACAGCTGTTGCCCGGTTGGAGAATCCGCCGGGCCTCCACCACCTCGCATGCCGGCCAGCTGTTGCGCGACCACTCGTTTACGCTCCTGGTCTGCGAGCGCGATGTATCACCGGCTAGCTGGAAGGACCTTCTGGCGGAAGTGTTCTCGATTCCCAGGCCGCCGCTATTTATCGTGACGGCAGCCCTGCCCGATGATTATCTTTGGGCCGAAGCATTGAATTTGGGAGCTTACGACGTATTGAGCAAGCCGTTTGAACGAGCCGAGGTAATCCGCACGCTCAATATGGCGTGGCTGCAATGGAAATATCAATACGCCTCTGAGAGTCCGCTGCTGCAGAAGGCCGCCGCCGATACTATTGAGTGCGTCAGCGCGCGGTCGCTGCCTGGCTGAATACGCCGCGCACCAGGTTAGTCCAATCGGTGGCCGACATCGGTTCCGTTTCTGCACCGCTTTCTTCCGGCACACTTTCGCGATTCTCCGCGGGCTCTGTCGTGACCGGTAAGATGTGTAGGTATCCTTGGAAATTTCGCAGGCCAATGACGAACTCGGCGCTCTCGGCAAGCGCCGGATCCACAATCGCCAGATCGACCGGCTGCGATAGCTCTGCCATCAAATTCGCCGCGTTAGTGGGAGTCGTGGCAGGCGCGACGGCGAATCCAGCCTCAGCCAATATTCCGGCCAGCCAAAACTGAAATCCCAGGTCACGAACCAGGATCAGAACGGTCATTTGATTGGAGCCTCAGAGTTCAGATATCCCCATCGTGACTTTACTCTGATTCGGTACCCGATTCCAGAGCTTTTTGGTGGAAAGCGGCGGGGAATGTGAGGTGTCGGACGGGGATATAGTAATGCTAAATCATCGTACCGCGGGACTTGCCTGCAGATCCAGGAGATATGGGGCGCGGCCGAAAACAACGCGCGCCCCTATCGAACTACCGCGTCTCGAGTTGCTGCGGCTTCTCCTGCGTCTTCTCGGATGTGGACGCCAACTCAGACCGCTTGTACTTGGGCTCGGTCACATAACCCGCAATGCGGTCCTTATCGATCCGGTTCACCACCAACTCCACCGCTTGCGGACGGTCGGTCATCCGGATCCAGATCGGTTCGTACAAGTTGACGTGCTTCTTGCTGAGGGTGTTGTCTTCGACCACCATGGCGACGTCGTAGGTCTTGTGCTTGGGATTGGTGCTGCGGAGCGCGAGGCTCAGCGGTCCCACCTTCTCGAACTGCTTGTTCCGATCGAGACGAAACTCGTAGACGTTCTGTTCACCGCGCCGGCGCAGCGCCAGCACTTCGTCATGCGTTTTGGCGATCGAGCCGCCCAGATCGCTGCGCGCCGAGTTGATCTGCCCGGCGAGTTCGCTGTGCGATTTTGCCATCTCGTCGCGCGTTTGGGCGATCGAGCCGTTCAGATCGTCGCGCGTCTTGGCGATCGACCCATTGAGATCGTCGCGCGTCTTATTCACGTCATCCCGCGTCCGCGCCAGTTCCTGCTGCGTCTCGCTGAGCTGTCCTTGCAGCTTATCGACGCGCGGATCGTTGGCTATCAGAGGTTTCCGTCGCGCGGCGCTCTTCCCGTTGCGCGCTGCCGGTTTCACAGCCGGCGCCTGTGCCCGCGCTTGCGCCAGCATTAACGCATCGAGGCGATTATTGAGTTCTTGAACCTGGCTCTTCGATTGCGTCAATGCCTGATTCATGGTCGCAGCCATCTGCGCCCGTTGCGTATTGGCGTCGTCGATCTCCTGGCGGTCCTTCACCCAGATTCCTACAGCGACTCCACCCAAACAAAAAAGGGCGAAGAGTAGCGGCATCGTACCGATGCGAAAGCGGCGCGGTTGTTCGTATTGATTGGGTTGTTCGTTCTGCATGGCGCGTATGCGTAAGCACCTCCGGGGCCAAATGGCAATTCTTGCAGTTCCAGGTGCTTGGCTAGCACTTCTGGTGAAGCAGCTTTTACCGGGTATGAAAGAACCTCCGCTCCATTAAACGTCAGCCAGTAGACCGCGCATAACATTGGATAACGTTTGTGGCGTTTACCTGCTGCGAGCTGATCACATGACTTTTGCCTTTTGATTTTGACTTTTCGTTTTTCCGCACCGCCTACTCTTTGCGCCGCAATTCCGCAATCGCATACCTGGTTCCACGCCACGTGACGGCTCCGTCCCGCCGGGCGATGAACGCGGACCGCGCGGCCGCATAGATGAATAATAGAGCTGCCACGGGGAACGCCGGAAAAACCAGCGGAGAGACACCCGTTTGCCGCGAGACCTGCGCGTGCACTACTGCGATCGACGCGACCGCTGCTGCAAATCCGCATCTGGCCCAGCCGGGAGCCAAGGCCAAACCCACGAACGGCCACACGCACAGAAATAGAAGAGTCACCGAGAACGCGATCACAAGGCTGGCGCGAAACCGCAGGGCCGCGTAGATGTTCTTCTCCAGATTCCGGATCACGCCCCGGGCGCCCGCCGCCCACCGCAAACGAACCAGGCCGCGCCCAAACACCACATCCTGCCGGAAGCCGGCTTTCTTCACGGCCTGTCCCAATCTAAGATCGTCCGCCACTTCGAGCCGCAGTTTCTCATAGGTCCCGACACCGGTATAGGCAGCCCGGCGGATCAGGTTGAAGGCGCCCACGCCGATGTGGTCAGGGGCATTCGGATCCTTTATCTTCCATGGCCGGTGCAGGGCGAAGTTGAAAATGACGGTGGGAAACGTCAGCATCACCCGCTCGCCCAGAGTATCCATGGGCATCGTGGGGAATAGGACCAGGTGATCGAGGCGGTTCTTTGTGGCGTAATGGATCGCGCGGGTTACGGAATCCGGCTGGAAGACGCAATCGGCATCGGTGAACAGCAGCCATTCGCCGGCTCCCGCCTTCGCGCCGAGCCACATGGCGTGAGTTTTCCCGAGCCAGCGCGGTGGCAGTTCCTGCACGTGCAGCACGCGCAACCGGTCCGGTGCTTTGGCCGCGAGCCGCTTCATGATCTCGCCGGTGCGGTCGGTCGACCGGTCATCGACCGCCATGACTTCATAAGAAGGATAGTTCAGGTTGAGCAGAGATTGCAGCGCCGGCTCCACCTCCGCTTCCTCGTCACGCGCGGGCACTACGATTGTGAGAGAGGGCAGTGGGGCGTCCGCGGGAAGCGCCCATTCCGGCGCGGTGATGTGGACCAGTTCCGATTGATGAATCGCGATCTGGACAACCACGAACGTCCACAGCAGCGCCAGCAGAAGCCCCGACGTCCAGTAGAACCAGATCATCCTTGCGGCGCCGGTGAGAAGCTATTCCGCCGCGAAGGCCAGCAGCACGTTTCCCGAGTTGCTGCCGGTCACCGCATAGCCCGATCCGACGAACACCATGCCGCCCGCTACTGTCGGCCCGATCGAACTGATCGCACCGCCCTTGGCCGGGACTTTGTTCACCGTATCGAACGTGCGGGCGGTCTCGTATTCCCAGATCACCTTCCCGTTAGCAGTGTTCAGGGCGTGCAGGATTCCATCCGAGCCGCCCACAAAGGCGACACCTGGAATCGCGCTGGTCGCGGCGGAGTTGTTCACGCGTGTGCCGGGCTTGACGAATGACGTGTACCAGAGTTGCTCACCGGTGGCGAGTTGCAGCGACACCATGCCCCCGCGGCTGAGACCGTAATACAGGTTGCGCTCGTCGGCGGCGCCGCCCCACACAATTCCTCCGAGGCGCGCGAAGAACGCATTGGGTCCGGTGGCATTGGGATCGACAGGCGCCACGTTCTTCTTCCATACCACGGCCCCATTCTTATCGGGATCGAGCGCGATCACGTTGCCGTCTTTGGTCGCCGCCACCAGCAGCCGCCTGCCGTCCGAGAGAGTGCGCAAAATCGGCGAATTGCCGATATCGAGATCGGGCCCGTTCTCCGAAGGGCAATTGTCCGTCTTGTTCGGCCCGTTGCACCCGCCCAGAAAGGCATCGTTGGCTTGCGCCTGGTAGACCCACAGCATCTTGCCCGTCTTTAAATCGAGCGCCATGATCGAATCGGTTGTCTTCGGCGCGGGTTCGGTTTCCGCGTCGCCGGTTCCAAAGTAGAGGGCATTTTTCTTTACGTCGATGGTGGGTGAATTCCAAACCGAACCGCCGGCCGGTCCATATAGTTGCACCCCTTTGGAGTTTTTGCGCGTCGGTTTGGGTTCGTCCATAACGTAAGTTTTCCAGACCCGCTCCCCGGTATTCGCGTCGAGCGCCACCACGCTGCCGCGCGAGGTGCAACACGGATAGTCCAGGGTCGCGGCCGTAAATTCCTCGGATGAGGATACGGGGACGTAGACGCGGCCGTTATAAACGGTCGGCGCCGCCGTGATGCGCGCTACAAAGTGATCGTCTACCTTGGTGGTCCACAGCAAGTGCCCATCCTGCGCGTCGACGCCGTACACATTGGCGTGGGCATCCCCGAAATACACGCCGTATTTGGTATTGCCGCGCCCCTTGACCGGGCCCACGCTCAGCGCGTTGCGAACCGAACCCTTGGTCTGATACGACCAGTACACGCAGCCGGTCTTCGCATCGAGCGAGTAAATGTAGCCAATATCAGTCCCGACAAATACGCGACTCGAAACTACTGACGGCTGGCCGAACGCGGACAAGCCGTTGGGATAGCCGAACGCCCACTTCAATTTCAGGTGCGGAACCTGGTCTAGGTTCAAACCGGCGGCTTTGGCCGATTGAAAGCGCCCGTTGGTCAGGTCCACGCCCCAGCCGTTCCACGCCGGTCCGGCCGCGGGATCGGTCAGCGGAGGGTTGCTGGCGCACTGGTTCGGCATCGCTTTGGCATCGCCTTCCTGCAGGCTGCCAAGCGGCCGGCCGCTCATGAAGGTTGCCACCATGCGCCGCTGATCGTCTGAAAGGCTCGCGCCTTGGCCCTTCATCACTCCGGTGGTGAGCGCGTCATAGATTTTTTCGGGAGCCATTTCGCGAATCGCGGCAGGCGAGGGCGCGCGCTCCACGTTGGGGTTTCCGTGGCATCCCATGCAGCGCTGTTGAAACACAGCGAACCCGGACTCGGTTCCCGCCGATCGCTGCTGGGCTGGTTGCGCGGGCGCTTGCGCTCGCGCCGAGCTCGCCAAGGCTGCCGCCGACAATATTGCCGCCTGGAAAACTTTTGTCATCCGGATTCCTCGTGATTGCCCAGCATATCGAGCCGTAACAGGCTTTGGCAACAGACTGATCACAGCATTACCCTCGGCGAGCCCCGGATTGGTCGACGCTTCAGCGCTGGCCCTTCGCGGGCGGCGCTACTTCGACTCCATGTAAATGTGCGCGGTCAATGGCGGCCTGCAAGAAACCATTGGCGCGGAGATCGTCGATGACACGATTAAGGTAAGCAACCCGAGCCGGATCTCCTTTTGCCACCACCAGCGACTGCTCCACGGCAAAGAAGTTGTCGGCCAGAAGCCGGAGGTTCGGAAATCGCGCGGTCTGTTCCACCAGTCGCTGGCGGTTCGTGGCGAAGGCATCGATTTCGGAGGCGGCGAGCATGCGCTCGGCCTGATCGGCGCCCAGCCCGGGAATGCTCTTCAATTCGGCGTGTTTCAGGGTGCGGCTCAAATAGAGATCGCCGGAGTCGCCTTTCGGAGCCGCGATCCGGATACCTTCCCGGTCGGCATCGGCGACCTTCTGAAGCGGCGAGTCGCTTCTAACAGCGAACGTGTTATACGCCAGCTCATAGGGTTCGCTGAAATCGACCTCCGTGGCGCGCGTTGCGTCAAATGCGAGGAAGCCGAGATCTGCCGTATGCATGGTGACGGCGTCCAGCACGCCGCGGATGCCCATGGAGGGCTTGATCTGATACGGGACGCCCAGACGCCGCGCCAGTTCGCGCGAGATGTCCGCGACCGGCCCGGTCACTTCGCCGGTCTTTGAGTCGACCCGAGCCTGGACCGGGTTGCCTCCCAGATATGTGACGCGCAGGGTTCCGGTAGGCGCCAGTTGCCTGGCCTCCGGTGTTTGCGCCGGCGCGAACAAAGCCATGCCGAAGATAGCGGCCGCCATGAGGCCGGAACGCCGTTTGTTCATGGGAGCACCATATCACAATGGGCGATAATCAAGATCAAGCACCGGTTCATGCAAGATAAACCCTTCCGTCCAGAGACCCGCATCGTGCGGCGCCAAGATGCGCCCGAGGTGCGCGAGCATCGTGCGGATCTCTGTGTTGCGGGCGCAGGCATCTCCGGTATTTCCGCCGCAATCGAGGCTGCCCGTCTTGGAAGAAAAGTTATTTTGATCGACGGGCTGCCGTCGTTAGGCGGCCAGGCAGTCAATTCCATCATCGGCATGATCGTGGGCCTGTTCGGCAATGGTCCGAATGGAAGGCAGCTCACCCACGGCATCGCGGACGATATACTACGCGACCTTGGAGCTGCCGGCGACCTCGAAGTGCGGATGGGCGGCGTCTCGCCCAATGCGTTCTATAACGAGGTGGCGCTCGGGCGCTGGGTGGAGCGCAAGATCCTCGAATTGAACATCACGCCCGTTCTGGGAGCGATCCTGCGCCGCGTGCATATGGACGGTCGCCGCGCTGCGGAAGTAGAACTGGCCACCCGCTATGGCGACGTTGTGGTGCGGGCGGACGGATTTATCGACGCCACCGGAGACGCGGCCCTCGTCTGGCAGGCCGGACTGGATTGCCGGGAGCCCGCCGAGGGTATCATCTATGGCTCACAGATGATGGTCATCGAGGATTTCAACGAATCTCACAAGCCGACCCGCGAAGAAGTTTCTGCCAGGATTCGCGAGCGCGCCGAGCACTACGGCATGACCCGCCGCGATGGTTTCGCGATGAACCTCCCGGGCGGACGTACCGCCATCGTCAACATGACCCACATCGAAAATCCGCTCGATCCATTCGAGGCGGCGCGGAAGGGAATCGAGGGGAAAGACCAGGCCGATCGCGCGCTGCATTTCTTGAAATCCGAGTTTCCGAAAGCGTTCGGCGCGGCACGCGTGCGCGCTTACGGGTTGCCCGGCATCCGCCAGACGCGCTGGATCGCCGGCTGCCATCACCTGACCGTTGATGAAGTGCGGCGCGGCGTGAAGTTCGAGGACAGCGTCGCCCGGACCGCTTGGCCGCTCGAACAGCATCATCAGGCCGAAGGCTATGTATGGGAGCCGTTTGCGGAAGACCACGTGCATTACGTGCCCCTGCGCAGCCTTACGCCGCCGGGGGCCGACAACGTCCTCGCCGCGGGGCGTTGTATCGATGGCGATGCCACCGCGCTCTCGAGCGTGCGGGTGATGGGTCCGTGCATTGCCATGGGCGCCGCCGCCGCGCACGCGCTCGATTTGGCGGGCAAGGGCAGCGTGCATCACATCGACCTCGCAGCTCTCCGCCGGCGGATCCATTCGAATATCGAGGATTAGACCAATGAAGCTGACCGACGGCGAAAAGGCGATGCTCGACGGAAGATCCGGGCCGGCCAAACAGAAAGCTATGGAACTGCTGGTCCGCTACGGAGAAGTTTTAGGGGCGGAGCGATTCGTCGACACCAACAACGTTGCCGGAGTGCCCGGGTCGTCGACTCTCTTTCTGCAGAATTACTACAAGCAGCACTTCGGCGACGGCAGTTACCAAGCCATCTACTCACTGTACGATCTGGACAGCGACGAGATCGTACCCGTGCCCAAGGTTGATTCCTATTGCTGCCATTTGCAAGGCGGCATGGACCCGGAGAACTGGGCCCAGCTCGGAATGAGCCGGGAAGCATTCGACCATTTCAAGGAAGACGAAGCGGAAGTAGCCGCGCACGGGATTCAGATCTTAAAGACGTGCACGCCGTACCTGGCCGGCAACGTTCCCGTAAAAGGGGAGCACTGCGCCTGGATGGAGTCCTCGGCCGTCGTGTTCTGCAACTCCGTGCTGGGCGCGCGTACCAACACCGAGGGCCGCGAGAGCACCAGTGCCGCCGCGCTCACCGGCAAGGTCCCGGATTGGGGCTTTCATCGCGATGAATTCCGCTATGGCACGCACCGGATCGACGTCGAAATTCCAGTGGAGAGCGTGATGGACTGGGGCATGCTCGGCTATTTCATCGGGTACGCGGTGGAAGAAAATATCCCGGTGATTAGCGGTCCGATCAGCCAGCCGAATCTGGTCCGCCATAAACATTTCGGCGCAGCCGCGGCCTCGTCTGGCGGCGTCGAGATGTATCACATCGTCGGCATTACTCCGGAAGCGGCGACCCTCGAAATGGCGTTCGGTGCGAAGAACCCTGTCGCAACAGTTCCGTATGGTTCCAAAGAGCGGCGCGAGATCTATGACCGGCTGAACTCAATCGGCAGCAATCCCAATGTCGATTACGTGATGCTCGGTTGTCCGCACGCTTCCATTGAGCAGATGTGGGAGGCGGCGCGGCTGCTCGAAGGCCGGAAAATCCGCAGCGGCTGCAATCTCTGGGTGTTCACGTCGCGCAGCGTGAAAAGCGTCGCGGACCTGAACGGCTACACGAAGACCATACAAGATGCCGGCGGGCTGGTGATGACCGACACCTGCTCGGCCATCAGCCGGGCGGTGCCCAAGGGCACGAAGGTTGTGGCGCTGGATTCGGCGAAGCAGGCGCACTATTTGCCCGCCATGGTGGGAATCGAAGCCTGGTTCGGCACCACGGAAGATTGTGTGCAGGCCGCGCTCACCGGCCGCTGGAACGGAGATCTTCGATGACCGCCGCCAAAATCGTTCTGCGTGGTCGCGGCGTGGTGGGCGGATGCGTCGAAGGTGAAGCTCTGGTTACAACCCAGACCATCTCAGGTTGGGGCGGCATCGACCCGATCACCGGAACCGTCATCGAAACGCACCACGAGCTCCGCGGTGTTACCTTCAAGGACAAGGTTCTGGTTTTTCCCGGCGCGAAGGGGTCGTCCGGCTGGTCGAATGCGTTTCACATGACGCGCCTCACTAATTCCGCGCCCAGAGCGATGGTCTTCAACATCATGAACACGAAGATCGCACTCGGCGCCGTGGTCCTGCATGTGCCCGCCGTAACGAACCTCGATCAGGACCCTCTCACGGTGATTGAAACCGGCGACTGGGTGAAGGTGGACGGCGATCACGGAATCGTCGAAGTCACGAAAAAACACTAGACTGACGGGGAAGTCCGCCGAGGTCGCCGGCCCTACTCAAAACACGAACTTCGCCGCCACTTGCAAGATGCGCGGGTCCTGCGCCGTCAGGATCTGGCCGAACTGGGGGCTGTTGCGGCCCGTCGTGACCGGTCCTGCGCGGAAGCTGTTGGTCAGGTTGAACGCTTCGCCCCGCGCCTCCAGCGTCATTTTCTCGCGCAGATGGAAGATGCGTGATAAAGCCATATCTTCTTCCCATGTGCCTGGGCCGGGAATGCTGGAGCGGCCGACATTGCCGAGAGTCCCGAGCGCCGGCTGCACGAAGGCCGCCGGGTTGATCCAGCAGGAAGGCCGGGGATCCGCGCACAACGGATCCGGAAGCACCTGGTTCGGCCGCTGGACGCCGCCGCCGTTGCCAAGAAGTTGCTGGTCGATGCCGGTGGTCGCCGTCTGAAAGGCGCCCGAAAGGATGCGCAGGCTCGACGAGAGTACCCAGTCGGAAGCCGCCGCGCGCAGCAATCTCCCATTGAATCGCGGCGCCTGCAAGACGGCCGTGAAGTTGAAGATGTGCCGGCGATCCAGCGCCTGAGTTCCGTCCAGGGTTGGCGTCTGGCAGTTGCCGCGATCGAAACGGCGGTTGTTGGGGTCGAGCAGGCCTGCGCCGACTCCGCCCACCGAGGACGCCTGCGTGATATCGCCGATGCAGTGCGACCACGTGTAGTTCGCGTTCAGGCTCACGCCTTTGCTGAGCCGCTTCTGCATCAACAGCATCAGACCGTTGTAGCTGACCGTGCCGCTCGAGTCGAAAACATCGACAGGGCCGAGCTTGATTCCATCGGCCGGGTTGAACTGGTAGGCGATGCGGCGGAAGTTCGTATTGACGGTGCTGTTGCAGTTTGTGGGAGTGTTGCAAGTGCCTCCCAGCGGGCCCGGAATAATAGTCGCCGGATTGGCCTGATAACTCACCCAAAGATGCGCCGTTTCGGTTCCAAGGTAGGTGGCCGAAACCAGCCAGCTGCTGGCGATTTGCCGCTGCACGCTGAAATTCCAGGAATAAACGGTCGTCGCTTTCGCATTGGGCTGCTGCGCCATGTACGAGCCCGAGTTGATGAACGGCGAGTTCGGTCCAAAAGAGCCCGGGAAGGGATTACCGCCCGAAACGCTCGACCAGGGATCGGCGAAATTCAGCGGCCCGTTCGGGGTTACCGTATTGCCGAAGGGCGGTGCGGTGGTGGGCGTCGACATGATCATCAGGTTCGGAAAATCGTATGACATGCCGAACGCCGCGCGAATCACGGTCTTGCCGTCGCCCTTCGGATCGAACGCTACGCCAAGGCGCGGCGCAAACTGGTCGTACCGCCGCTCCACGCCAGCCATGTCGCTGAAGCCTGGGTCGCCGGCATACAGGAGGCCCGCCGGCGCGTTTTTGAAGACCGTGCTGTGAATTCCTTTCGTGAAGCGGTCCCAGCTGAAGTTATAAACGGCGCCGTTGTTGATCCGCTGCGGCAGGAACGGCTCCCAGCGCAGGCCGAGATTTACGGTCAGCCTGCGGGTGACCTTCCAGGCATCCTGGCCGTAAAGTCCGTAATACCACTTGGTCGTGAATGTGGTGTTCGGCGAGCCTTGCGTCATCGAGCTCATCTGCCCCAGAAGGAAGTCGGCCATGCCCAGGCCGGTGGTCTGTCCGTTGAAATTGAACGTGGCTGCGGAAAACACGTTGGCCTTCTGGCTGTGCTGGTATTTGAAGCCGGAGAAGCCAAAGCCGAGCTGGTGGCTTCCGCGCACCACGCTGACATCGTCGGAGAGCGTGTAGTACGACGGAATGAAGGAAGCTTGAATGGCTGTCCCGATGCCGATTACCGGGCCGCCTGTGACGTTGACCACGGTCTGATGTGGCACGAAACAGGCCATGTTCACGCCGATATCGCAGCCGGAGAAATAATCGTCATTGAAGCGGTGCACGGCGATGCGATTGGCCGACACGCGCAAGGTGTTCACCACAGTCGAGGAGATCAGGAACGTGTGGCCGATGGCGGCGGTCTGCGCCAGGTCATCGAGTCCGCCTCCCGTGGTATCCAGGATGTTCTTCGACAGGCTGTAGGACGGCGGTTGCAGATACTTGCTCGCCATGTAGCGGCCGAACAGCATCTGCCGGCTGCTGATCTGATAGTCGACGCGGCCGAGCACCTGGTTCTCGTTCTGCTGTTGGATCGGGCCGTAGGGGACCCGTCCGCACGGATCGTTAGATTGCGGCAGCAGTTTAACGATTGCCAGCGCCGGCGCGCTGAACCGGTTCGTCGGGATCTGCTTGCCGCCGAAGGTGCCGCCATTGGGATCGCGGATGGTTGCCGGGAATGTCGAGCAGGCGCTGAAGTCGCCGGTTAACATCGCCGCCGTCGGAACGAATCCCGTCAGGTTGGCCGGGTCGGAGCGCAGCTTGGTCCCCTGGTAGCCGGCAAAGAAAAAGATCTTGTTTCTGCGGATCGGCCCGCCGATGGTGCCGCCGTACTGGTTGCGCTTCAGCGTGTCGCGCTTGGGTGCGAAGAAATTCCGGGCGTTCAAGTCGCCGTTGCGCAAAAACTCAAATGCGTCGCCATGAAATTCGTTTGTGCCCGATTTGACGATAGCGCTCACTGCGGCGCCCGAATGCAGCCCGTTTTGCGCGGTCAGCGAATTCGTCTCCACTTTGAATTCCTGCAGCGCATCGGGGAAGGGAAAAGGCATGTTCACCGCGTCAAACGGATTGTTATAGAGCGTGCCGTCCAGAAAGTAAGTCACACCGGAAAGCAGCCCGCCCGCCACGGAGATATTCAGCCCACCTGGGTAGCCGGCGGTTCCGTTTTTTCCGCCCGGCACGGCGGCGCCCGCGAGCTGGATCAGCTCGACCGCGTTTCTTCCATTGAGCGGCAGTTCCAGGATGCGCTGGTTTTCAATCACGGAGCCGACGCTCGTTCCTTGCGTATCGACCAGCGCCGCGTTGGCCTCCACCTGAACCTGTTCGGAAACCGCGCCCACCTTCAGCGTGACGTCGATGTTAGGGCTGGTGTTGACCTGCAGCACGATGCCGGTTTGCACAAACGCATTGAAACCCTGCTTGCTGACCTCGAGCCGGTACGGGCCCACCGGCAGGTTCGCCAGCACATAGACGCCGTCGGCGCCGCTCACGGTGCTGCGAACAATCCCGGTGTCGGTCTGCGTGGCTTTCACGTCGGCCCCGGCTACCGCCGATCCCGACGCGTCCAGCACGGTCCCTTGAATCTGCGCGACTCCCTGAGCCCACAACCCGGCGGCGCACACAACGGCAGCCACAACAATTCGGAAGATCTTCATCTAACCCCCTGTACTGGCCGAGTCTATAGAAGGAGAGGCTGCCGTGTCAACAAACGAGGGAGTTAAGCGCGGCCTGCTGGCGCGATCACGTGTCGAGCAGCGAGTTGCTCTCTCTCACGACGCCCTTTCTTCGATTTGATTTTGGACGATATTCGAGTGGATTCGTGCTGAATTCCAGCCACAAGTTACACGTGGCTTCTTCTCGCAAAACCACCCGTTTCTGCGAACGGTTTCACAGACAAATGTATGAATATTCGAAAACATTACATTTCCGCGCCCATTCGGTGGAACGGCGCTCATTGGACGCGGAACTGCTCTTTAGCAGGCCGGAATGGGGAATATTGATTTGAGCGTAAACTGCGTACTGCTTGAGCAGTCAATCCTGAATCGTTATCCGCTCATCCTGGTGGAATGTGAAGAGCAGATCGATTTCAATCTGGTCCGTCTCCGGTTTAAGCCGGACTCTACTGTCAAAACTGTTCGCATTACGCTGCAAGACTACTTAGACGGAGAATGGGAGTCGAAGGTGGAAGCAGCGATCCGAGAACTTTACTTGCTGTGAGGAAGTTCTTACGCGGGCGGAATGCCCCCGCGCACAGCGTAGCGGATGAGTTCGGCGGCTGTGCGCAGCTTAAGAGCATCAATGATGCGGCGCCGGTGAAACTCCACCGTCCGCGGTGAGACGTGCAACAAACCGGCAATTTCTTTTGTCGTCCTGCCCTCACCGATCAATTGCAGCACCTCGCGCTGGCGCACGGTCAATTTGAAGAAGCCGTTGCGCTGATCGCTGCTCTCCCTGGCTCGCGCGCGAGTTACAGCTTTTTCAATCGACGGTGTGACATAGATTCGCCCGGCGACCACCTCGCGAATCGCGGTCAGAATCTCGGTGGCGGCGGAGCTTTTTAGAATGTAGGCCGATCCACCCGCGCGTAGCGCCGCTACCGCGTAACTGACATCGGGGTGCATTGTCAGAAAAATAATCTTCACGTTCGGATCGATTTTCCGGACCTGGCGCGCAGCCTCGATTCCATTGAGCAGCGGCATGGAAATGTCGACCACAACAATGTCAGGACGCAAGGTAGAGACTGCGGAGACCAGCGCTCGTCCATCGGCGACCTCGCCGACGACTGTCGCGCCAGGAGGTAGAATGCGCCGCAGCCCTTCGATTACCAGAGCGTGGTCCTCGGCGACGAGCAGACGCACGGGCTTCACCGCGTCCTTGGCGGACCGAAGAGTGGGAAACGACTCTGAACGCTGCATGATTCAGATATCTGGCGACTCTTTAGTAGGATATTCCCTACACCGCCAAAGGACGGTTCACTCCTTCTTGCGCCGGCAATTCTCCGGCAAAGGCGCTACTACCCGGCAAATTTTAAAGATTGGCTCAATCTTAGCGCACAATCAACTTACCTGCTCCCCTAGTAAAAATACTGGTTTTTGCCTAAATACTTCGCCGAAAGGCTCTGAGTATTGAACAATATACACGCGGCCTTCACTGGCGCACCTCGGGACAACACACTGATAAACACATGTTGCTGTTGGGAGACTCGATCTTGAGCGGAGACTGCGAGCTAATCGAACAATCCATCTTGAATCGATATCCGTTGATTCTGGTGGAATGCGAAGGAGGCGCCGACTTCAATATCGTGCGGCTTCGGCTGCTCCCGGATTCCCCGGTGAAGGAACTTCACATCACTACACAAGATTTTCAGGACGGCGCCTGGGAGCAGATGGTTGACAAGGCGATCCGTGCACTTTATACGATTTGAGCTACGAAGCTTGACCGGCGGTGCGTTTGACGGGAACGCGGACCTTCACCGTGGTGCCCTTTCCTTCGCTCGACAATACCCTCAATTTGCCATTCACCATTCGTGTTCGCTCTTTCATGCTGATAAACCCCAAGCCTCTTTGGCGAGCGGTTAATCGGCCGAACCCGGGCCCTTGGTCTTCGACACAAAGCGTAATCGCGCCGGAGGAGCCGGTAAGACTCACGGAAACCGGCGCGCCCGGCGCATGCTTGCCGGCGTTTCGCAGAGTCTCCTGGGCGATCCGATAGAGGCACAACGCCACATCCGGCGGCAACTTCTCCGGGATTTTCTCAGCCGTGAAGGTCACCGGGTTGCCATAGAGCTCGGAAAAAGCCAGACACTCTCCGTTTAACGCTTCCCGCAGTCCCAAATCGTCGAGCACGGCCGGATGGAGCTGGTGCGAAATCTCATGCATGGTGTTCGCCAGGCTCGCCACCTTGCCGGAAAGCTGCTGCAGCCATCGGCTCAGCTCTCCGGAGGTCCGGGGCGGCTTTTGCTGCATGGCATCAATCTCCATACCCATGGCGGCTAGTCTCTGGCAAACGGCGTCGTGCAACTCGCGCGCGAGATGCCTGTTCTGTTCCTCGTGCGCCGATAACACGCCCCTGTCGGATTTCATCGGGTCTACTTTGCAGCCAGGCCCTCGGTGAGTTCGATGCGTGTGCCCGCCGGGTCGGTGAGGAATGCGATTTTGAGGCCGATGCGCTGCGTCATATCGTTGTACGGCATATCCATGGTGATACCGCTTGCCTGCAGCGTTTTGATGAACGGTTCGAGGTTCTTCACTTCGAAGCCGATGTGGTCGAGCGAGCGGCCCTTGGTGGGTGACGGCGGCATCTGCGCGCGCAGGAAATCGACTTCGCCGCCGGGAATCATGGCCGCCGGGCCGCGCCGCGTGCCCGCGGTGCCGCCAAAGGTTTTTACGTACCAGGCGCGGGTGGCTTCCGGATCGGTTACCGACGTATGAATATGATGGAACGCGACCGGCATTGCCTGGTCTTTGACCTCCATGACTTCCACCCGGATGTCCTCGGGGAACGTCGCGAACATCTGCTGATTCGGCGTCAGTTCCTGCATTTTGATTCCGGCTGCTTCCAGCCTCGCCTTTATAGCCGCATAGTCCTTCACGGCGATGCCGATGTGATTGACCGAGGATCCGTTAGAGCCGCCGTTCGGCATTCCCTTGCTCACGATTATGAAGATCCCGGGCAGTTTCAGCAGGTCGAGCGGACCGGCTTTGAGGGGCTCGGCTCCGAAAGCATCAACCCAAACTTTTTTCTGAGCGTCTACATCGGCGACGACCAGGTGGATGTGGCCGATCGAAATACCGGAGTCATTGGGCTGGGCCAATTGACCGAATAAAGATGCGGCGGATACCGCCAGCAGGAAGACCGAGCGCATGGGGGTAGGCTATCATTTCGCGCCTGGAACTGCTAGCTGCGCCGCCATCAACTGACGTAAAAGGGCGGCCGTGCCTTCGCGCACCGTGGCGGGTCCGCCTGCGCGCCCCCGCAGTCCCACGCCGAGCGCGATATCCACTGGCGTCCGGCCTTGCTTGTCCTTCACATCGAGCCGCGCGCCGTGGGCGGCCAGAAAGCGGACGATGTCGTCGGAAGCTTGAGCCGCCGAGTGCATCGCGGTCTGGCCGTTGTCGCTAACCGCGTTGACATCGGCGCCATGCGCGACGAGCAGCTGGACCGCTTCCAATAGCTCGGCTTCGGTGGCGTAGTCTTTGGCAAAGACTCCCAGGCCGCGCCCCAGTCCCGCCGCAAACATGAGCGCGGTCTGCCCGTGCGCCGCTTCCTTGGCGTTAATCT
>CAZKQQ010000146.1:0-17045 GCA_964554945.1 uncultured Solibacteraceae bacterium
ACTTACATGCGTCGGGTCGGCTTGATCGACGCGGTAGGAACCATTTGCCACGAATCCAACGCCGGTAGCCGTCACGGTATCGCCTGGACGGAAGCCGTCTGCCGTGCAGCCCGTCAGCGTCAACTTTACGCCTGTGAAGTTATTACCGCCGTTATTGAGTACCGTATAGTTGCTCGCCGCCGAAGGCGTGCAGGTTTGCACGGTCCCATCACGCCAGCGATTCTTTACGGTGGCCTGCCATGTAGTCGAAACACCGCTACCGGTAGGTTTGGGAAAGTTTGCAATTTCGCCTTTTACAAACACCCGGCTGATTGTGAATGGTTGATTAGTTTGAGGGCTGCCCGTGGTGTCCGTGATGGTGATTGCATTGGTAGCCGGTGGAACAGGAGCCTGAATCGTTATCGAAAACGCCTTAGTGTTATTCCCGATCGTATTGGTGGCCCGCGCGGTAAAATTACATACAGTCGCACTCGCGGGCGTGCCAGTGATGCCGCCTCCAGATGCTAGGGTTAAACTGCATCCCGTTAAACTTCCCGCAGAAATATCCCACGTAATAGGCGTGTCACCCGTGGCCGCGAGGGTTTGCGAGTAAGCAACGCCAGGGGTTCCGTCAGGGAGTGAAGTAGTCGTAATGGTAGGCGCTATGCCACTAGGTTGAACTACGACGGCCAGAACCTTGGTCCTGTTGCCAGATGAATTCGTGGCCCGTGCGGTGAAATTGCATGTACCAATATTGCCAATACCGGGCGTTCCCGTTATCACTCCCAAGGTACTCATACTTAATCCGCAAGCCGTGAGACTACCGGAGGAAATATCCCAAGTGATCGGAGTATCTCCACTGGCCGAAAGTGAGCTGGAGTAAGCCGCGCCCACCGTAGCATCGGGAAGGGACGCCGTAGTGATGGTCGGGGGTACACCTGTAGCTCCTGCCGTGATCGCCAGCGCCACATCCGTCGTCCAGGTTGGAATTGCTAGAGGTTGACTTCCGTGATTCACGGTCGCGGTTGCTAACGTGTTCCCCGTTGCAGGGTCGGTCCAGGTAGCCGTCATCTCGTCCACCGGAACGTTAATTGTCAGCGTAGACGACGTGACTGGAGTGCTGTGATCCGTAGTGTGCGTTAGGTAGCATCCTAAATAGGCCGAACTGCGCTTACAGTAAGCCAGTCCCGCATGGGCCGATGGAGCGCTAATCGCAACCGTGCCCGTAGCCTGAACAGCCAACGGGTCCATGCCTTTCATCCAATTTGAAAAAACCGCGCCGTAGCCACGGTTGACCGTGCCGACAAACATATTACTGATACCACTGCCGCATTCTGTGCCCGCCCCCGCCCATGAACCCCACGGCACGAAGTACGCATCGTTTAGCGCGTAACCCCACACCATGATCCGGTAGCGTTCGTGATATACCGGATCGTATGCTGGAGTCGGGCAAAGGTTCCCTCCCTCGCCCATAATCATCGGTGTATTCGGAATCGAGGCCCGCCAGTTCGTCACATTCAGGGTCATGCTGCTCGCCAGATTCAGGGACGGATCAGAGCCGCTTCCGTTCGCCCCGGAGTTGATGTACGGATGGTCATTGATAATGTCGATGTTCGGCACCGCATATCCGCCCGAAGACTGCAAGCTCGTAGACGGTGGATAGGATGTTGTCACCAAGTGCTGATATGGGTCCGCTGACTTCAGGAAGGCCCCAAACGATTCCAAGAACGGCTTCGGGACAGCAGGCCACGAAGATGCGTTACCGTTTTCATTGACAAGTTCCCACACGTCCACATCAGCACCATAACGAGCGATGATATACTTCCATGCCTTCATCAGAGCCAGCGTATCCGACAGGTCGGTAACGTCATAGTTGACCAATCCTCCACCGTTTCCGTCCGCGTTCACGGGATAATTAAACGGCTGCATCATGATCTTCATGCCGTACTGCCGAGCAAGCTGATGAATCTGCTGCGAAAACCCTGAGAGATATCCGTCGTATGTGTTCTTATGGCTGCTATTAAACTGCCGCAGGAAGTAACCGAACTGCCCGTGGTTGCGGAAGAAGTTTATGCCGCCAGCCTGATAGGCTCCGAACCATTGATCGCCTGTCGCGAACTGGGTGTTTGTGCCGTTAGTGTTCGCCAAGATCGAGCTGAACCGTTCCTGGTTCGCATTCATCCCCTCTTGAATGCCGAGCGGGTAGAAACCCTTGCCGTCGCCTTCGGTCTTCAACGCCAGCGGATTACCTGCGCCATAGAGCCGAACGAAACCTGTGGCCGTGCCGGTGTTGACGTGGAACGACCCGGTAGTGGTGTAGTAACTCGTTGGAGCGGCGAACGTCAGAGACCAAGTATAATCTCCACTAACTTCGGGAGTGAACCGTACTTTCCAGGAATTATTGGCTGTCGCTGTAACATAGAAGAACGGCTGATGGGTATTTAAGCCGCAGTGTGAAGTTGTGGTGTTTCCGGCCGGGTAGATATTGCTATAGGCGTAGTACCCGCCCACCATTCCACCGCTGGTGAGTGTATAGGATGTGGGCGCTCCGCTCCCGTCTACCGCGTCTATCCGCACCGTTGCATCGTTGCCTGGACCGCCGCCCAGGTTCACCACATCGGTGGCTTGGCACCCCGTGACTGCGCCTGTGACGTACTGGCTGATAGTCGAAACCGTCCCGCCGTAGTAATACCCATCCACCAGAAACGATGTGCGGCCGTTGATGTTAGCTGAAGGGGCCGTGAACGTCGCCTGCACCTTCACGTCTTCCCAGGCGTTCGACACAGCGCCGGAGTACGGTAGCGTAATCTCACAGGTGTCGAAACGGTTTAGTGTTCCCGTGCATGTGGATGTCGGGGTAATTGAAAGCGTATTCGTGCCCACCCTAACGTCCGCGAACGACCCCACGGTACCACTCGCGTTCACGGCAATCAACACATACGTGGTCGCAACCGAAGGGCTTTCGGACTGGCTTCCGGATGCGGCCACGGTCGGACAACTTGTGCCTCCCGGTGTTGCCGACCAGCAGGCATTCGTGGAATCCGAAAGGTAGAGAGTCGTAGCGCCGGTCACGGCCCACGACAGCGAGGTGCCGTTCCATGTCAGCGGTGTTGTGATCACCGGCAGGGCAGCCCACACCGGAGCCGTCACCACAGTTAATACGAGAATTAATTTTTTCATTGCGGACCCAACCCGAGATTCATCCAAAACACGGTACTGGTCGCAGTCCCGCTGGCGTTGATCACAAACTGATCGGTAGCCGTCGCCGCCAGGGGAAAGTTCCAACTCCCGGTCTGTCCAGCAGTAAGCGCTGCCGAGTAGAGGGTCGTAGTTGGCGCGCCCGATTCGGAGTTACGAACCAGCTTCAACGCGAACGTCGCGTTGCCTTGGGAGTAGAAGAACACGCTGCCGGCGTTCCCTAGCGTCATTTGCGCCGAGATGTTGCCCGCTGTCTTCGAAGCCGGAATGGCTGCGCCAAAATTGTTGTCGCCACTCGCCGGCGAATAGAGCACGGCAGGGATCACCGTAGCGCCGGCCACGTCGTACTCAATTCCTATTGCATTCGCATACAAACCAGACGCATCGCAATGAATAAAGGCCTGATCGCCCGCACTTAGAATGAACGCCACACTGTTGAATGTCTTGCCCGTTGAGGCGTTCACCGTCGCCGAGGCCGCAATTGTGTAATGCGTCGTGCTGTGAACCACCCCCGGATAGCAAGCATTGGAACCGGACCCGCCAACAACGTAGATGGTGTTGACCATCAGGTACTTTCCAGCCGGAACAGTATATGCCGTGCCCGCCGTGCCGTTCATGATGATGTCGCCCGCTCCGCTCGTGGCATTCAGCTTGATCGGCTTGGCGTTCGCGCCCAGCGCAAAACTGCCCCCGTACACCGCGGGCGCGCTGCCCGCCCCGCCGGTCTGGTCTGTTTCGCAGATCCGGTCGCCGGCCGTGTTGTACCCCATCAGCTTTCCAGTGCCCGTGGTGCATTGCCCGGATTTCACGCCGCCCAGCGTCGTCGCCCCCGGCGCCGGCAGCCATCCTGCATCCAGCTTGCCGCTCGCGTCTGCCTTCGGGGTGGCGTTCGCTGCCGGCGTGAATGTCGCGATCTCGTCCGCGCCGCCGTTCTTATGCGACGTCGCGTGCGTTGTCGGCGCCCGTGCATCACTCAACCGGGGATCATCCGTCGATGCCACCTGGCTATTATTTGTCGTGGTCGTTACGATGCCAGGCGCGGTAGGTGTCGCCGCTGCGCTGCCGGGTACATTGCCGAGTTGCGACGTCATCTGGAACCGGGTGCCGTCATAGCGAACCACAACCCAGGCGCCCGCCCGTATATCACCAGCCACTAACGCAGTGGATACGGCGCCCTGCATTTTGCTGACAGCTTTCGCGCCGAAGGAATTAGGCGCAAATGTGACCGCTCCCGTATTGTCGACATCTGCCTTGAACGCGTAGTACTCGCCGTCGATCAGGGAAGCGGGCGGGTTCGCAAAATTACAGGCGTAAGCCGTACCGCTCGCCGTAGCCGCCGCACATACAAAGTCTGCCGGCAGCTGACTTAGCCCAACCGCTGTATCGGTAGCCATCGGCGTTTTGCCCGCCGCCACGGTATTGGCCGCAATTACCTCCCCACTGCCATTGCGTTCCACAACCGTACTTGGCGTCGCGGCAGTGGCGACCGCAATAGAGGGACCCCAAGCGGTACCGGTAGAAACAGGCACGCCAATGCCGGGGTATGCCATTGCATTCTCAACTGGCGTATCTACACCCGCCGCGGACCTGCGGTATAGTTTGTTTCCATCCAGTGAGTTCAGAAATAAGCCGAAGTTACCCGCTTGGATGCCGGTACTGAAATTTGCCGATGTGCCGGGTGTCATCTCTAGTTTTCCAGTGTGGGTCGTGTCGCTTAACGACAAGCCCGCGGATGTGAAGGTCCCTGGAATATTTGCGTTTCCAGTTGCATCTCTACCGATGTAGCCGCCGTCTGCGTCTTTACCGCCGATGGGCTGGTAGGTCCCGCTGATATCCGGAATATCGGCGGCAATCAATGTGTCCCATACTGGGGCGGCTGATACCGTTCCCGTTCCGGTCTGCCGCTGGAATTTTCTGGTTGTGGTTGTATTACCCGGCAACTGGGCCCATGTACTGGCGCCAGTCGCGTATGCGGTGGCGCCCACAGCAGTAAACAAGCCGAGCGGAGGTGCCCCGATTTGGGCGGCGGTGGTGTTATGAGGATTGGATGTATTGGAAAGGTGCGAGTCAATGGTTGCGTGACTGTTCGTTCCAGTTCCCGTAAGAGATCCGTGAGCGATGTTGCCGGGAACCAAATTTATATCAATCCTGTCCGTGCCATTCAACGCAACAGACAACATGTTCGAGGCCGGGTTGAGTTTATAGAACTGAAAATCTGAACCGGACTGTTGCTTGTAGAACCCGACGCCTGCACTGCCTTGATTGCTGGCGGTGTAAGTGGACCCGCCAGTGACCGTTTTAAAAGTGCCGTCATCGAATAGGGCGTGAGTTCCCGTTCCGTCACCTCCTGTTCCTAGGAAGGAATGCCCAAACACCCCGGATGTAATATCGTCCGTCGCCAGTTGGCTGGCGCTGACCGATCCATCCACGCTCGAGATCCCGGTTACGAAATAGTGGGACTGTACCGCTTTGGCCTGCACTCCACCTTTGGAAAGACCCGGATTTGGTAATCGCGATGATCCGAGTGTGCCGGTGAGGATATTCGCGGCGTCCGTAGTATCGGTGGTGGCCGACGGAGCCAGCCCTGTAACATCTCCTGCGGTTAATTGACCCACCGTGACCGGTGCGCCGGAGTTGCTTTGCTTTAATACCTGG
This sequence comes from uncultured Solibacteraceae bacterium, assembly GCA_964554945.1. GTDB lineage: Bacteria > Acidobacteriota > Terriglobia > Bryobacterales > Bryobacteraceae > PSRJ01. Next base: position 5,833 of record CAZKQQ010000146.1, read on the forward strand.
TGCGCGCCCCCCGTGGTGGATAAGTCCGCATTCAAGCCGCCTCGGCCGAGCCCTAACAAGCCGTTCCACCCCAGCGTGTGAGTCGTGCCGGAGGAAGAAACAGTGACATTGGTATCATTTGCGAAACTTTGATTCGTCCCACTCAATCCATTGAGCGAGAAGGCGCCTCCGGACCCGGAGACCGCCACCGGCGTTTGCTGCGTCACCAATCCCTTGGCATTCGTCGTGACCTGGCAGACGTGGGTTGAATCGCCGCAGGCTCCCGGTGTCGCATTCACTGAGCTCAGGGTGGTGAAGGTGCTGCCGGAGTTGCTCGTCACGTCGCCCGTCAAGGCGGGCATCGGCACTGCCTGCGGCGTCCATTGCGTTCCGTCCCAACTCAGCACATGGCCGCTCGACGGCGCGGCGGCGGCAATCGGATGCCCTTGAATTTTGCCGACCGTCAGAGCGTCGGGCGCGCCGCTTACGTCTCCTCCCAGGCTCTCCCACCCCATCCCGGCATCGTCATTCGTCAGCACTTTTCCGTAGCTGCCAACAACGTACTCGGGTAAGGAGCCGCCCTGTACGGTCCAGACGTTCAACGCGGTGCACACGTACAGGTTCGAACCCGGCGTTGCATCTGTTTTCAAAAACGTTTCGCCGACCGTGCAGGTAGCCGGCAGTACGGTCCCGGTCTTAGATGGTTTGGTCGAACTCGCACCGGAGAAATCGACGCGTTTGGCCTGCGTGCGCAGGTCGATCTGAGTCTGCGCCAGCACGCAATTCATCACGGCTGCGACCAGCGCGCAACCTGCCCCTACTCTATGCAGTTTCATGTTTGTCTATCGGAATCTGTCGGAGACGCTCTCTACTCTCCGTGTACTCCATCGACAACCAGGAGTCGGGTCGCATTCTCAGGAAATCTCTGAAGCTAAATGGAAAAAATGTTAAAAGATTCTGTGACCGGCTGGGAGCCAAACTGTGAATCGCTCACGATTTCAGTTTCTTCCACGTCGCGAGGCAACGTTCGGCGGTGTCCAATTCCGAGAACCGGCTGCCTTCCTGCTCGATCAGGTAATACTCCACTCCGCCCGCGGTCTCGGCGGCTTCGAAGATTTGACGCCAAGGCGAACCGCCCTCGCCAAAGAGCACTTGGTATCCTTTGCCCTCGCCCGCCGCCCAATCCTTGCAATGAATGCTGCGGATGCGGCCGGGATGACTCTTGATCCACGCCACTGGATCGGCTCCGGCCTCCACGGTTGTGCCCACGTCTAGTTGCAGCAACACATCGTCCGGCGTGTTCGCCGCCAGCACATCCATGGGCCGCTGGCCTTCCACTTTCGCCCACTCGCTCAGGTGATTGTGAAAGCCCGTCGCCATTCCAAGCGGCCGCAATTGCTCCGCGGTCACCGTAAGCACATCGGCGACTTCCCGCCAGCCATCGATTCCCACCACGCTTCCGGCGCTCGCCATCACGATGTACTTCGCGCCTAGAATCCGGTTCAGCTCGCTCGCCTTCGGCAGTCCGCCTTTAGTGAACGACGGCGTATTGTTATGCGTTGAATGACACCGTATCCCGAGATCGTCCAGCAGCCGGCGCACTTCCTTCGCATATTCGGGAGTCCAGTTGAAGTAGGGCGCATAAAACTCGACCACCTCGTATCCCATTCTGGCGACCGCTCGGACGGTCCCCACAAGATCCTTGGCCAGTTCTCCGCGCACGGAATACAGTTCCAGCCCAACCGGCACGTTTTTGCCCGCGGCGATTAGGCCCGCCGGAGCTGCCGCCGAAACCGCCAGAAATTTTCGACGCGATAATACTTTTCGCATAACATGCTCCTATTCGTGCTTGAGCGCGCGCACCGGCTCGATTCGCATGGCGCGCGCTCCGGGGATCAACCCCGCCGCCATTGCCACGAAACTCGTGACCACCAGGGCCCCGGCCAACACCAACGGATCATGAGCGCGAATTCCGAATAATTGCGATTCGACCAACCGCGCCAACGCATAGCTTACGGGCAATCCCGCACCTACCCCGGCGGCCAGCATCCAGCCCACTTCGAGTAAAACCAACTTCAGAATTCTCGACCGCACCGCGCCCAATGCGATCCGTATCCCGAACTCGCGCGTCCTGCGGGTTACCGCATAGGAAATCGTCCCGTAAAGCCCAATCGCCGCCAGCATAGCGGCCAGAATGCCGAAAGCAACAGCCAGGATCGCAAGCAATCTATCCGTGCGGACGGAGTCTCGGATCAGCTGGTTCATTGTCTGCAGCCGCTGAACCGGAATATTCGCGTCCATCTGCTTCACCGCGGCGGAAATCGCGTTCATGACAGCCCGCTCTTGTCCCCGCGTGCGCACGAAAAAAGAAGCTTGCCGGGTGAACTCGTCGTCCTGCTGTTCGTACGGCGCATACACGAACCGCTCCGGAGCATCCCGCACGCCCGCATATTGCGAATCCGCCACCACTCCAACGATTTCGATATTCGCGTCGTCCGCTCCCACTATGAGGTGCCGGCCAATCGGATTCTCATCTTGGAACAGGTACCGCGCCAGCGTCCGGCTGACGATCGCGACCTTATGCGCGGCCGCCGTATCCGCAGCCGTGAATTCCCGTCCGCTCAGAAGGCGGCTGCCGAGCGTGGCAAAATACCCGGGGCTGACCGCATTTTCCTGAACACTGACATATCGATCCGTGGCAGCGCGGGTACCCGGCGCTTTCACGCCGCTGCCCCAGGCAGAACCGCCGAACGGAGCAAGCTCGCTGCTGGCAACACTCCTGACACCCCCAAGTTCTGACAACCGTTCGCGCAGATCTCGAAAGAACGCCAGGCGCCGCTCGCGGCCATAACCGTTCAGGCTCGGGTCCACCGAAAACGTAATCAGGCGGTCGGGCTCGAAACCGACATTTTGCGTCAGCAGGTTGTATAGACTTCGTGTGAATAGCCCGGCCGCAATCAGCAGGAGAAGCGAGAGCCCGATCTGCGCGGCAACCAGCACGCGTCGCGCCTGGCCTTGCGCTCCACCGGCGCTCAGGCCGGAGCTCTGCTCTTTCAACGCGGGTGCGATCTGGGACCGCGCCGCTCCCCACGCCGGCACGAGCCCAAACACGCTGCCCGTGAGTACCGAGACCGCAAACCCATACGCGATCAACCGGCCGTCGAGGCTGCCGGAAAGCCATCCCCCGGTGGCATCGGCCGGCAGTAGCCCGAGCAATCCTTGTGTTGCGAACCGGGAAATCAGAATTCCGAGAAGCCCTCCCATCAACGCCAGCAGCATGCTTTCCACCAGCGATTGCCGGATCAAATGCGATCGCGTCGCTCCCATCGCCAGCCTGACCGCGATCTCCCGCTGCCTGGCAGCGGACTTGGCCAGCAGCAGATTCGCGACATTGGCGCAAGCAATCAGCAGCACCATTCCGGTCATCGCACTCAGCACCAGCAGCGGCGCCTGCCATTGCCGCCGCAGTTCGTTCAGCCCCTGCGCCGCCGGCGTCACCCGGATCGTCTGGTTCAGGATCCGTTTGCGCGCGTCCTCATCCACGTCCGAGAAGAGCGGCAATTCGTCCCGCAGAATCGACCGGAACAATGGCAGCAGTTCTGCGTCTGCCCGTTGTGCCGGAATGCCGCGGCGCAGGCGGCCCACAAGATTCAGCCAGTACGCCGAAGGTCCTGCATAAAGGTTCCAGGAAGTAGTAATCACCCGCATCATCGACAGTGGCGCGAACAAATCCGGATTGCTGCCCGCCAGCAAGCTGCGAAATCCGGCCGGTGCGACGCCGACAATGGGTACCGCATGGCCATTCAACAGGATGCTCCGGTTCAGCACTCCGGCATCGCCGCCCAATCGATTCTGCCAGTAGTCGTGGCTCAGCACGACAACCGGATCCGCTGCGCTCCGGTCATCGTCCCGCGCGAGCAGCCTTCCAATGGCGGGGCGCACGCCCAGCACCTCAAAAAAATTCCCGGAAACCACTTCGGCCTGGGCGTTGACGGCCGGCCCGCGATACGCGAGCGTTGCGGGAAAAGCGGCGCGGGCGACCAACCCATCGAAGACCTGCGTGTGATCGCGAAGCGCTTCGTACATGGGTTTGGAAAAAACCGCCGCACGGTTGTCGCGTCGCGTCCAGCCGACCGTGTCTCCGGCCGATTCCAGCGCCACCAGCCGCTCCGGATCGGCGACCGGAATGGAGCGAACCGCTACCTGATAGAGCAGTGACGAAATAGCCGTATTGGCGCCAATGCCCAGCGCCAGCGACAGAATTCCCACCGCCACGAATCCCGGGGACCGGCGCAGCACGCGCAGCGCGAACCGCAAGTCATTCCACATGGCATCGTGTCTTGAGCAGTCTATCCTCCGTACATAGCACCCAATAGCAGCTGCACCTTCTCGGGTGAGCCCGTGAACAGGTTTGCCGGCGGCCGCCGGTATCTTACGATCTGCCGGTACAGATAATCCGCCATTTGCGAATTGATCCCCCAACCGCCCAGATACTGCAGCCGCAGATCGCGGTCCCGGTTGATCTCCGCTCCGCGAATCCAGGGTTCCAGATCCCGCGCTTGTCCGGCATAGGTGGACAACAACTCGACTGCTGACCCGGCCCCGACTTCGCGAAGCGATTGCGCAACCGGCGCGTAATCGGGGCGCTCCAGGCGCTGCTGTACCTCGTCCACGTTAATCTTGAGCGCCTCCGCTTGTCCCATGAACACCATATCGTAGCCTTCGCCGTCGCGCAGGTTCGCCCACACCGTCCCGTACGGAAAGGCCGCAAAAAACGTCGCCAACTCGCTCTTGATCGTCCGCTCGTCGGTTTCGTAAAGCGGCACATACAAACTGAACATGCCGCCTGGTTTCAGATGCTGCTTCACCGCCTCGAAATACTCCTTGGAGTAAATCGCCGCCGTGCCCTTCACGAACACATCCAGAGGATCGGAGGCGATAATATCGAATTTCTCGGAAGTCGTGAGAATGAAGTGCCGCGCGTCATCGTACACGATGCGCGTGCGCGGATTGTCCATCACGTCATAATCCTGGTCATAGAAATACCGCGTGGACGTTGGTGGAATCACCGGCTCGATTTCGCAGACGGTGATGTGCTCGATGCTCGGATATCTGGTGAACGTGCCCGCCGAGACGCCCGCGCCAAACCCAATCCCCAACACCGATTGCGGATGCGGATGGAGCAGCGCCGGCAGATGTCCCACCATCCGCTGCAGCTTCATATCGTATGGCTCGGTGGTCGCCTCTACGTGGCCGTTGACATCCACCTCCACAGCCCCGTCGCTCCACATCGTGATCGCGACCGACGAGTTCCGGCCTTCCTTCGTATAAATGACTTTGCCGTCGTTGATCGCGGCGCGCCGTCCATACGCGATCACTCTGCCCGGAATCGGATGCACCGTCCACGCCAGCAGGAACGCCGCTGCGAGCGACACCACCAGCCCCGCCCCCAGTCCCCGCGACTGCCGCGCGCGCGGCGCCAGCATAAATAAGGCGCTCGCCGCTGACAGCACCAGAAGCACCCGCTGCGATTGCTGCGTCCCGATCCACGGCACCAGCACCAGACTCACTCCCAGTGCTCCCACGATTGCGCCCAGCGTGTTGGCCGAGTAAATTCCGCCGACCACGCGCCCCGCATCCTCGCCCGGAGTCGCCACTGCGGCGCCGCATGCCAGGGGGAAACTGGCGCCCCATAGCAGCGTTGGCGGCAGAATTGCCAGCAGGCAGCGCAGCAAATCCACGCGGAACGTTTGCCACGGCGTGCCGTTGATTAGAATATCGTTCGTCAGCGACGGCATCCAGACTGCGATTAGGTACGCGGTCCACGCAAAACCGGCCGCCAGCAGAATCTGACACCATCCCAGCGCCCGGCCTGCGCTCACCGGGTCCGGCCGCTTCCGCAGCCACCACGATGCCGCGCCGCTCCCCAGCGCCAACCCGATCAGGAACACCGCGAGGATAATCGAGAAGACATACACCGTCGAACCCAGCATCATGCCCAGTAGACGGGTCCAGATCACTTCTGCACCCAGGGCGCAGGCGCCCGACAAGCCAATCGTTACGTACACCGGCCACAGGCCCCACGTCCTGTGTTCGAATCCCACGTCCGCCTTGTCCGTCCGCGAGGCTAAGACAAAACTGACCAGAGCGACCACCACATTAACGGCGGCCGCTACATAGGTCGCGGTGTAAGTATCATGAATGCGCAACAAATAAAATCCGGCCAGCAGACAGCCAAATACCGCTCCCAACGTGTTTCCGCCGTACAGCAGCCCCCACCAGGAAATCCCCCGCGGCGTTGACTCAATCCAACGCGCGATCGCCGGCAGCGATGCGCCCATCAAAATCGTTGGCGGCAGCAGACAGACGGCGGCGATCGCCCCTCGAAGCAGCATGCTCGGCAGCCCATGCTCCGCTCCCGCGAAATAGACCCGCTGGATCGCCGGGATCTCGAACAAAGCGAGAATCCCAAAAAACGCCGTCCCGGCTTCCAGCGCCGCATACACGCGCAGAGGATGTCTTCCGGCTCTCACCAGCCTCGGCAGCGCGAGACTCCCGGCGCAAAGCCCGCCCATATAGGCAGCCAGCAGGATACCGGTCGATACCGAGGTCGATCCAATCGCCAATTGCAGCAACTGGAACCATACGATCTCGTAAATTAGCGCAGCACACCCGCTTCCCGCAAACAGCAACAGCACCGGAATTCGCGCCACGGCCGCACTCTCCGATGTAGTCACCCCTTGGCTCGTCATGAATGCCCCTGTCTATCGTGTCGATCTTACACTATCCGTCCAGCCCGCCGGTCTGCTGCCTGCGGTATACTTCTTCCGAAAGCAGATTTGCGATGGGAAGCAACCGAAACAGAGTCCTGACGTACGCTCTTCTGGTGCTCGGCGCCGCCGTACCGGTGGTGCTCGCGGTCGAAGCCGCGCATCAACCCGCCTGTGACCGCGGCTGCCTGGTCGAGTTCACCAGCTCTTATCTCGATGCGATGCTGGCGCACAATCCCTCGGCATTGAAGGTGGCCTCCGGCCTGAAGTCCACGGTAAATGGCAAGCCGGTATCGCTCGGAGAGGGTCTTTGGAAGACAGCCAAATCGATTCCATCGCGCCAGGCCTTCGCGGATCCATCCACTGGCGAGGCAGGTTTCTTCGGCGTTGTCTTGGAAGAAAACGGAAAGCGCTCCCAACTCGCGCTTCGTCTGAAAATCTACCGCCAGCAGATCCAGGAAGTGGCCAGCGTAGTTTCGCCCGACGGCGCAGCACGCTGATGCAGGTCAGGCCCGATCCAGAACCGCGACCGTCAGGACGCGGGATTTTCTACTCCACTCCGAACGTCATCAAAGCACGCCCGGCCGTCAGCACCACGTACTGCCTGCCCTCAAATTCATAGCTGATCGCGTTCCCCAGTGCCGGCCCACCCGCTTGGAAATTCCACAGCGGCTTTCCGGACGTCGCATCCAGTGCGAACAAGTTCCCTTCATTTGTCCCGCCGAACACAAGTCCGCCTGCGGTTGATAACAACCCAGCCCACGGCGGCGAGTGCAGCGGAAACTCCCATTTCGTATTTCCCGTCGCGGGCTCCACGGCCTTGATCGCTCCCGAGGGCTCCACGCTCGGCAGGCCGTGAATCCCCCCTGCCGTATAAATGGTCCCCGATTTGTAATCCGTCGTCGCCCGGTAATACACGGTTCCTTCTTCCCGCATCCCGATATAGAACAATCCGGTCTCCGGACTGTACGACGGACTGAACCAGTTCGTCCCTCCGTGCACGCCCGGATATACCGCCGCCCCTTCCGGTTTCGGATCCAGTTCCGGAATCACAATCGGCCGCCCGCGGTCGTCCAGTCCTTTGGCCCAAGTCACTTTCGCGTACGGCTTGCCTACTACGAACTCGCCCGTCTGCCGGTCCAGCACATAGAAAAATCCGTTCCGGTTCGCGACCATCATCAACTTGCGCGCAACCCCGCGGACGTTCCCATCGAACAGCACCGGCGTATGTGTCGAATCCCAATCGTGCGTGTCGTGAGGAGTGAACTGAAAGTACCACTTTAGCTTTCCCGTTGAAGCGTCCAGCGCCACCACCGAGTCCGCGTACAGGTTGTCGCCTCCCCGAATGTCGCCATCATAATCGGGCCCGGGGTTCCCAGTCCCCCAATAAATCAGGTCAAGGGCCGGATCGTACGACCCGGTCACCCACGTTGTGGCCGCTCCGGTCTTCCACGAGTCGCTCTTCCACGTTTCATGACCGGGCTCGCCGGGCCCCGGCACGGTCCAGAAGCGCCACGCCCGCTTTCCGGTCTTCGCATCGTAAGCATCCACCAATCCGCGGATGCCGTACTCACCGCCCGCCACTCCCACCACGATCTTGTCTTTCACCGCCAGTGGCGCGACCGTAATCGAATACCCCGCCTGGTAATCCGCTACCGGAACGTCCCACTGCACGTGCCCCGTCTTGGCATCGAGCGCCAGCAGGTGCGCGTCGAGCGTTGCCAGATACACCGTATCGCCCAGAATCGCCAGCCCGCGGTTCACTTGCCCGCAGCAGGCCCGCACATCGCTCGGCACGGCGCGCCGGTAAATCCAGATCGGCCGGCCGGTTTTCAAATCTAACGCCGCCGCGTGGCTCGGCGGTTCCGACACATACATCACGCCATCCGTTACGATCGGGGTCGTCTCGAACTGGTTCAGATCATTGGTCTGGTACATCCACTGAAGCTTCAATCGCCCGACATTCGTGCGGTCGATTTTCTTCAGCGGCGAGTGGCGATGTCCCGCATAGTTGCCTGAGTACGTGAGCCAGCTTCCCGGCTCGGCCGCCGCCCCCGCGATCCGTTCGTACGGCACTTGCGCCGCCAATGCACCCGCCAGGACACACCAAATCCACAGAGTCTTCATTGGGCCCCCTGCAACGACGTCAGATAAGCAATCAAATCCTGTAGCTCCGATTCCGAAAACACGTTCTGATAGCTCGGCATCGGCGACTTCCCCCAGTCCTTGTGCAACTCCCGCAGCTCATCTTTCCGGAACGAATACAGATGGTCGCCTACATCGCGAATCTGAATCGTGAACGTGTCTTCGTCCACCCGCACGCCCGCGATTTCTTTCCCATCGTTGGTCACCACGCGCACCCACAGAAAATTGTCGGGCGTGTAGATCAGCTTGCGATACGAGGCGAAATTCTCTGGCACTTCCGCCTGGGGATCGATGATCGCGGTCCTCAGGTACGCCGGACCGCGCCGCGCGCCAATATCCGTCAGGTCCGGCCCCAGCCTCCCCAGGCCAATCCCCACTGTGTGGCAACGGCCGCAATTGCCTTTGCCTTCGAACAGCCGTTTGCCATTCTCCACGTTGCCGGCAACCGCCGCTGGCTGCGAACGTCCCAGCCCGCGCACGTACGCGACCAGCGCCTCGTTCTCTGCCGGCGTCATGCGAGTCGCCGGCATCTGCGTTCCAGGGATTCCGTTCGTGATCACGGCCGAGAGCGCCGCGTCATCCGGCGCGTGCGCCAACCGCCGCGCCCTCAAGTTCGCACCGCGCCCGCCCTCCCCGTCCGTCCCATGACAAGGCGCGCAGTAGGTCCGGAAGATCGCTTCTCCCGATTCCGCAGCGAACACCATCTGCGCCGCAAATATGAAAAGCCCAAGCTTCTTCATGCCGACCGCCATTTTACTTTACATCGTACGCGTGAATCTCCTGATTCATCAGGTACTTATCAAACCACGCCACGATGTGTTCCAGCCGCTCCACGCGATGCGACGGCCGCCCCGACCGCGACAGTTCGTGGCTCTCTCCCGGAAACCGCACCATCACCACCGGCCTCTTCAGATACTTCAACGCGCGAAACATCTGCTCGCCGCCATCCGCCGGCGGCGTCCGCAAATCCGCCTCCCCTTCGATCAACATCAGCGGCGTGCGCACGTTCTGAATATACGTAATGGGCGATCGCTCTTTGAAATCCGCCTCCTGCTCCCAGGGCGCGCCGCGAAACCAGAACGAGGTGAACTGCGAAAAGTCCGCCGTATACCAGAACCCCGTCCAATCCGCGATGGACCGCTGCGACACCGCCGCCTTAAACCGGTCCGTATGCCCCACGGTCCAGTTGGTCAGCACGCCACCACCGCTCCCTCCCGTCACACCGAGCTTTTGCGGATCTACCCAGCCGCGCGCGATCAGCTCGTCCACGCCTGCCATAAGATCTTTAAAATCATCACCTGGATAGCGATATTGAATGATGTTCCCGAAGTCCTGTCCGTAGCTCGTACTCCCCCGCGGATTCGGATACAGCACCACGTAACCCTTCGCCGCCATCCACTGAAATTCGTGATCGAAAATGTAGCCGTAAGCCGAATGCGGCCCGCCGTGAATATCAAGAATCAGCGGATACTTCTTGCCCGCCTGAAAATCCGGCGGCCGCTGCACCCACGCCTGGATCCGCCGTCCGTCAAAGCTCTTGTACCAGATCATCTCCGGCTCGGTCAGGTTCAGCTTCGCGAACAGCTCCGCATTCACATGCGTCACCGGCTCCATCGTGCCCGAGGCGCTGTTCACCGCGAATACATCCCCAATGTTCGTCGGGGTCGAGAGAAGCACCGCCATCTTCGACCCGTCCGCCGAGGCCGAATACGAGATCACCGCGTGATTGCCCTTGGTGACCTCTGCGACTTTGCCGCTTTCGCTATCGACTTTCTCGATATTGGCGCGCCCTTCCTCCGACGTCCTGATGAAAATGCTACGGCCATCCGCGCTCCAGACCGGTCGCGATTCCGAGCCTCCACGCGGCGGCGCCTGATCGCCTCCGATGCTCCCCGCGATGTCGAAATCGTATTTGTCCGTCAGGTTCTTCGGCGTCGAACCCGGTTCCACCGCCGTCACGAACAGGTCGGGCTCGCTATAGGAGCGCTGCTTCACACCGTCGCCGCGGTTGAGTTCGCCGACAAACGCCAGCCGCCGCCCATCCGGGCTCAATGAAATTCCGCCCACGGGACCGTCGATCCCCGCGACCTTCCGGATTTCTCCTCCCGCCGCGCTCACCACGTAGATCGCGCTTTGCGGCGGTTCATAGTACGACTCCCGGGTGCGGTCCGAAGTAAAGTAAATCTTCGCTCCGTCGCGAGACCAGGTAATCTCCGATTCGCCGAACTCTCCCGCGGTGACAGCCCGCGCCTTCTGCGCATGGTCCGCCACATCGGCCACCCAGATTGACCACGGCCGCCCGGCATTGCCCTGCAGAAA
>CAZKQQ010000147.1:0-17006 GCA_964554945.1 uncultured Solibacteraceae bacterium
CGTAGGACGGGTGGATATTTAAGTAATCCGAAATATCGTATCCGTCGTCCTTTAAGGGAGACGGGAAAAAGGGCAGGAGCCACAGACAGGTGATACCGAGGTCTCGAAGATAATCGAGCTTTTGAATCAACCCGGCGAAATCCCCGATGCCATCCCCGTTGCTGTCAAAAAAAGCCCGGACATGCAGCTCATACAGGATTGCGTCCTTGTACCAAAGCGGATCTGCGGCGCTGCCCGCGAGTCTCATAGCGCAACAACCCCGCAACAACTGTCCCGCATTTCAATTCTCCGGCCGGAAAACGACGACGCCAAGAGGCGGCAACGTGAGATTTAAGGAATAAGGCCTGCCCTGAGCGGGCAACGGGGAGGGTGTCACTCCGCCCATGTTTCCTTGCCCGCTGCCCCCATACAGCGGTGCATCGCTATTGAGCATCTCTCTCCAATCGCACTCCAACGGAACGCCAATGCGGTAATTGTGTCGGGGCACAGGCGTGAAATTACATACAAAGAGCAGCATATCTCCCGGGTTCTTGGCCTTCCTGAGGAAAGAGACGATGCTTCGCTCGTAGTCAGTGCAATCGACCCACTCGAACCCGGCGCTGTCGAAATCGACTTCATACAAAGCAGGCTGGCCGCGGTACAGAGTGTTCAGGTCTCGAACCCATCGTTGCAAACCGGCATGGAGCGGTCGCTCCAGCAGGCCCCAATTGAGACTCGAATCATGATTCCACTCACTCCACTGGCCCAGTTCCCCGCCCATGAACAAAAGCTTCTTCCCGGGGTGTCCAAACATGAAGCCATAGAGAAGCCGCAGGTTGGCGAATTTCTGCCATTCATCTCCCGGCATCTTGTCGATCATCGAACGCTTACCGTAGACAACCTCATCATGGGAGAGGGGGAGTATGAAATTCTCCGTAAAGGCGTAAAGGAGGCTGAACGTCACTTTATTGTGCTGATAACTTCGAAAGACCGGGTCTTTGGACATGTACTCCGTCATGTCGTGCATCCAGCCCATATTCCACTTGAATCCGAAGCCGAGGCCGCCGAGATGAACCGGACGGGAGACCTGAGGCCACGCCGTGGACTCTTCGGCAATCATCATCACATCCGGATACGCCCCGTACACTTGTTGGTTCAAGCGGCGGAGGAAATCTAAGGCGTCGAGGTTTTCCTTGCCTCCGTGCCGATTGGGTATCCACTGACCTTCCCGCTTCCCATAATCGAGATACAGCATCGACGCGACAGCATCCACGCGCAGGCCGTCCACATGGTATTTATCGAACCAGAACAACGCGTTGCTTTCCAGAAAGCTCTGGACTTCACGACGGCCGTAGTTGAACACAAACGTGCCCCAATCCGGTTGCTCTCCCTGACGCGGATCGGCGTGTTCATAAAGATGCGTGCCATCGAAATAGCCCAGGCCGGCTTCGTCCTTCGGGAAGTGGGCCGGCACCCAGTCGAGGATCACGCCGATTTCATGTTGATGCAGGTAATCCACCAACCACATGAAATCCGAGGGCTGCCCGAAGCGGCTCGTCGGCGCGAAGTATCCGATCGTCTGATATCCCCAGGAACCATCAAACGGGTGCTCCGTGACCGGCAGAAACTCGACGTGGGTGAACCCGGCATCATGAACGTACTCAGCCAGTTGCACCGCTAGTTCGCGGTATGTCAGCCAGCGGTTCCCCTCCTCCGCAACCCGTTTCCACGAACCCAAGTGCACCTCGTAAATGGAAATGGGCGAGTCGAGAGAGTTCCGATACTTCCGGTTCTCCATCCACCGGCCGTCGCCCCATACGTAGCTCTCCAGGTCACAGACCCGAGAGGCGGTTCGCGGGCGAATTTCAGCCGCGAAACCGTACGGATCAGCTTTGTCGACCCGGTACCCACCGTCTTGCGAAACGATGTGATATTTGTACAGCGTGTTGATTCCGATGTCCGGTACGAAACCTTCCCAGATTCCGGCTTCGTGTCGCACGGATAGCGGACTGGCGTCCGGGTTCCATGAATTGTAATCACCGATTACGCTGACCTGGTTGGCGTTTGGAGCCCATACAGCGAAGTGGACACCGCGGCGGCCATCGACCTCGCCGAGGTGCGCACCTAACTTCTCGTACGCGCGGCGATGCGTGCCTTCCCCGAACAGATACAAGTCGTACTCGGTCAACCACCGGGGTTGCGTTGATATTCCCATAGCTCCGCCTGCCTGTTGCCATCCCTAGAAGTAATAGTCGAAGTCTCTCTCAGTGCGGACCCACTTCCGTAACCGCATGACGTGGGCCGGGAGACTCTCGGGTATCAGCTCCACATAGTTGCGCGCACCCTGCCAAAAATAGCGGCCATCGCCAAGCAAGTCGTGCGCTTGAAAAGTCCGGGTTGTGTCCAGGCCGAGTTCTCCGATATCGAGGTTGATCCATCCGGCCTGGCGGTGGAATGGGTCTAGATTGACAACAACAATAATTACATTTGAGAGGTCCTGAGTCGCCTTGCTATAGCAGATCAGGGCTGGATTGTCGGTCTCGTGAAATCGCAAGCCCCAGTCGCTTTGAAGGGCGGCATTGTCCCGCCGGATCCGATTCACTCGGGCGATGAAATCTCTCAAGCTCCAAGGCGTGTCCACATTTCGATGCTTGATCTCGTATTTCTCTGAATCCAGATATTCCTCGCTGCCCGGTTCTCGCGGCGTGTTCTCACACAGTTCGAAGGCAGGACCATAGATTCCATAATTGGATCCGAGCGTGGCTGCGAGAATCAGACGAAGCATGAATGCGGCCCGGCCTCCTGATTGGAGGTATTCCGGAAGAATGTCCGGTGTGTTGGGCCAAAGATTGGGACGGAAATATTCTCGAACTTCGGTCTGCGTCAATTCACGAAAATAATTTGTGATTTCGTATTTGGTGTTGCGCCAGGCGAAGTACGTATAGGATTGAGAAAAGCCAAGCTTAGCGAGCCGATACATGAGCTTGGGCCGAGTGAACGCTTCAGCCAGGAACAGAACTTCCGGGTGTGGTCCTTTGATTTTTTGAATCACCCATTCCCAGAAAGGCAGCGCCTTCGTATGCGGATTGTCGACGCGAAAAATGCGCACGCCGCGCGTGATCCAAAAAAGCAGGATGTGTTCTAGTTCGTCCCACAGCTCCCGCCATTGCTTCGTCTCGAAATCGATCGGCACAATGTCTTGATATTTCTTGGGTGGATTCTCCGCGTATTGAATGGTGCCATCCGGACGTTTCCGGAACCACTCGGGATGTTCGTGGACGTACGGATGATCCGGCGAACACTGCAATGCGAGATCGAGCGCAATCTCGATTCCGTGAGCGCTCGCTGCAGCGAGCAGGTGGTCAAAATCTTCGAGCGTACCCAGCGAGGGATGAATGGCGGTATGACCGCCAGCTTCGGATCCGATCGCCCATGGACTCCCGACATCGCCGGCGTCGGCATCGACTGAATTGTTCCTTCCTTTTCGGTGTGTAGTGCCGATCGGATGAATGGGGGGCAAGTAGAGGACATCGAATCCCATTGCTGCAACGCAGGGGAGCCACCTTTCGCAATCCCGCAGTGTTCCATGCTGTCCTGGTTGCGGCGCGCACGATCGTGGAAACAGTTCGTACCATGTCGAATACCGTGCCCGTTCGCGATCCACAACCACGCACAGTTCTTTATCATAGCGGCCGGGAAACTGACGCAGAGGATATTGCTGAACGACGCTGCTCACTTCTGCGTCGAGCACAATCTCGGGCGCCCGCTCGTGTTCTTCACGCAGCAAGCGAGCCCACGACAGGAGCCGGGTTCTGTCTGGACCCGAAGCGCGATCAGCAGTCTCTTCGAGCAACGCAGCGCCAATGAGGCATTCAACGGCGATGTCCTGGCTTGCCGAAATCCGTTTCGCCAAATTATGCCGCCAGGTTTCAAATCGGTCGATCCATCCCTCCACCGTGTAGTCGTACCGGCCTGGTGTCGACACGCGGAACTTGCCACGCCAACGATCGTTGCCGAGCTTCGTCATTGGCGATGCTTGCCATTCCTCGTCGCCGGCGCGCCGATACAGGACCCGACAGGAGAGTTCGTCATGTCCATCGGCGAAAACGTCGGCCTCGACAACAACCTCTTCTCCCCGCACCCTTTTGATGGGAAAGCGGCCGGAATCGATCTCGGGACAAACCCCTTCCACCACGACGCGATTACGGCCGTCCGCC
This sequence comes from uncultured Solibacteraceae bacterium, assembly GCA_964554945.1. Classification (GTDB taxonomy): domain Bacteria; phylum Acidobacteriota; class Terriglobia; order Bryobacterales; family Bryobacteraceae; genus PSRJ01. The sequence continues at coordinate 4,197 of CAZKQQ010000147.1, forward strand.
TGCAATTTTTCCGCTGAAACCACTGAGAGGCGTTCGCAAACCAAAGTCCAAAGTGACAGTTTTTTTCTCTGTATACGTCAAAAAGAATACGAAGCGGGTCGGGAAACGGCGGTATTGGGATCGCCGAGATAGTAGCACAGCCATCGTTGAGGCCTAAAACTAATGGGTTTAGCCTCACGAAGTCGAATTTTCGACAGGTCCTGCAGATCCTTTGCAATCCACGAGACCATGCTATCCGAGTTAGGGATGGATCCGCAGAGCAGTGGAGGGCGGCTGTTCCTTGATGGTGGCTTCGGCCAGGCTCCCAATCCGAATGTTCACAAGAAGGTTTGGCTCGCGCGGCACGGCCAGTTCCACTCTCAGGTAATTCTCTGTCAGTGCTGTTAGTGGTTCGTGCAACGTCACCGCGGATAGCGTGCGGCCCACCATCCGTGCGCGAAACTCACGATTCTTCGCCGCTGCCAGCTCGCGCAAAAACCGGTTTCGCTCTTTGCGGACAGTCATGGGGACTTGCTCGGGGCTCTCCGCGGCCGGCGTGCCGGGCCGCGGGGAATACGTGAAAACATGGAGATAGGTGAACGGCAGGTTGTCGATGAAGCGCCGGCTCTCCTCAAAATCCGCGTCGGTCTCACCCGGGAAACCCACCATGACATCCGCGCCTATCGCAGCATCGGGCATCAGGGCGCGCGCCTTCTGAATTCGGTCTGAATAATGCCGCGGCCGGTACTTGCGATGCATACGCCGCAAAATCGGATCCGAGCCCGATTGCAGCGGGGCGTGCACATGCTTCGCGATTCGCGGCGAGGACGCCATCAGGTCCAACAGATCATCCGACCAATCCATCGGTTCGATCGAACTGAGCCGCAGCCGTTCAACCCCCGTTTCGGCGAGCAAAATCTTCAGCAGATCCGGCAGCCTCATCCGGCCGCCCGGCTCTCTGCCCCAGCGGCCAAGGTTGATCCCGCTGAGGACAACTTCGCGATAACGATTGGCCAGCGCGCGCACCTGTTCCACCACTTGAGCAACCGGCGCACTGCGGCTTCTCCCGCGGACGAACGGAATGATGCAGAACGAACATCGATTGTTGCACCCGTCCTGAATCTTGAGATTGGGCCGCGTGCGATCCCCTGCCGCGTCCTTCACAGGAGCAGAAAGAAAATCATTCTGGGCGAAAATGTCGCCCACGTGGATGTTTCCGTGATACGGCGCGGATGTGACCAGCTCGGCGATCTGCGCCTTATGGGAATTGCCGACGACCCAGTCCACGCCCGGCAACTCGGCCAGTTCGTCAGGTGCGCGCTGCGCATAGCAGCCAGTGACCAGAATGCGCGCAGCCGGATTCTCACGATGCACGCGCCTGACGGTCTGCCGCACGTCCTCATCAGCCGCGGCTGTTACCGTGCAGGTGTTCAGAACAACGAGTTCAGCCTGCGCGCGCTCAGCTGCGCGATGCAAGCCCTTCGCCGCAAGCATTGATTCCAATGCGGCGCCGTCTGCTTGCGTGGCCCGGCAGCCGAAGTTCTGAACGAAGAATTTCCCCAATCTCCTTTGATTATAGAATTGACGGATATGGAATATCGAGCGGACCATGTCGGCAGTCTCTTGCGCCCGGCGGAGTTGCTGAAGGCGCGTGCGGATTTTGCTAGCCAACGGACTGGCTATGGTGAGTTGCGGCAAGCGGAGGATCGCGCCATCCTGGACGCACTTAGCAAACAGCGCGAACTGGGTATATCAATCTGTAGCGATGGCGAGCTGCGTCGTGGCTCCTGGCTGACAGATATGGCCGAGGCGGTCGAGGGCTTCGTCTCCGATAAGGTGATGCTGGAATGGAAAGGTCCGGGCGGCGGCGCCGAAGCAAGTACCGCCAACGCAGTAGGAGCCAAACTGCGGAAGACGAGAAAATTGACCGCTCATGAGCTGCCGTTCTTAAAGAAAGCGGCGCCCGGGCCGTTCAAAATCACGATCCCTTCCCCATCCAATTTCGTGGTGGCCAGCTACAAGCACGGGCTAACCGATCGCTTTTATCCGAAGCACGCGGATTTGTTGCAAGACCTGGTCGCGATAGTCCGCGATGAAGTCCAGTGGCTCGTGGCCGAAGGCGCTACTTACATCCAGTTTGACGCGCCTTATTATTCGCATTATCTCGACCCACGTCAGCGCCAGGCCATGCGCAAGGCGGGGCGCGATCCCGATCTGGAATTTGAAGCAGGTATTGCGGGCGACAATGCCGTATTCGCAGGAGTCCCTCGCGACCGAGTCACGTTCGCCACACACATCTGTCGAGGCAACAGCCGCAGCCGCTGGTACACCGAAGGCGGCTATGACGCGATTGCCGAGAAACTTTTTCATCAGCTGGATGTTGACCGCTTTCTCCTCGAGTACGATACAGAGCGGTCGGGTGGATTCGAGCCTCTGCGCCTGGTTCCGCGCGGCAAAACCGTAGTACTCGGTCTGGTCACGACGAAGGAACCACGACTGGAGTCGCCGCGCGAATTGCAACAGCGCATTGACGAAGCCGCGCGCTTTATCCCGCTGGAAAACTTGGCCCTGAGCCCTCAGTGCGGCTTCGCTTCAGTGGCGGCGGGTAATCTACTCTCAATCGAAGATCAGTGGCGCAAGCTGGAATTGGTGGTCAATACGGCAACTGACGTGTGGGGCGGTGCCTGACAGAGCTGATGCTACTCTTTCGGCCCGATTCCTAAGGTCTTCATCTTCCGGTAAAGATTGCTGCGCTCTAGCCCCAGGATTTCCGCGGTGCGGCTTACGTTGCCGTTCGTCTCCTCGAGTTTCTTTAGGATGTACTCGCGCTCCACCGCCTCGCGTACCTCCTGTAAGCTGCCGAAATGGCCGCTGGAGCGCTCACTCGGGCGGCGCGTCGTGTTAAGCGGAATGTGACGGGCATCTACACGCACCTGGGGGTTCAGGATAACGATCCGCTCGATTAGATTCTTCAGTTCGCGCACGTTTCCGGGCCAGTGGTATTCCGAGAGCACCCGGTAAGCCTCGGGAGTTAGTTCCTTGGTCTTACGTCCATAAGCCGTTGTGAACTCACGGAGAAAATGATCCGCCAACAGCGGGATATCTTCGCGGCGGTCCCGCAGCGGTGGCACAAAGAACGGAATCACATTAAGCCGGTAAAATAGATCTTCGCGGAAATTCCCACGTTCGATTTCTTCTTCCAGATGCTTGTTAGTAGCCGCCACCACGCGCACGTCCACTTGCGCGGATTGCGCCGCGCCGACCGGCTCGAATCGCTGCTCTTCCAGCGCGCGCAGCACCTTAGCCTGAGTCCGCAGGCTCATATCGCCAACTTCATCAAGGAATAAAGTGCCGCCGTCAGCCTTCTGAAATTTTCCCGTCTTGTCCTCGTGAGCGCCGGTGAAACTGCCTTTGATGTGTCCGAACAGTTCGCTTTCGATCAGGTCTTCCGGAATCGCGGCGCAGTTGACTTCGACAAAAGCCTCTTCGGCGCGCGGGCTCATGGAATGAATGGCGTGAGCGACTAGCTCCTTGCCTGTGCCGCTCTCCCCATAAATCAGAACACGGCCGTTGGTTCCCGCCATGAGAGCGAGCTGTTGCCGTAACGCTTTCATGGAAACGCTCTCGCCGATGATGCGATACCGCGATTTCGCGTCCGCTCTGAACCGGCTGTTTTCCAGGGCCAGGCGCCGATGCTCCAGCGCGTTCTTCACCACCACCGAAACCTTGTCAATGGAAAGCGGTTTTTCGAGAAAATCGAACGCTCCCAGCTTGGTGGCCTTCACCGCCCCCTCAATACTGGCATGACCCGAAATCATCACCACCACCGGCCGCTCGGCCAGCGGGATCTCCTGCAAGCGTGCCAGCACTTCCATACCATCCATCCCAGGCAGCCAGATATCCAGCAGCGCCAGCTCGAAATTAGCGGCTTGAATAGCTTTCAGGCAGGCTTCGCCGCTCTCCACCGATTCAACCGAATAACCCTCGTCTTCAAGCACGCCGCTCAAGGACTGGCGGATGCCCGGCTCATCATCCACAACAAGAATGCGCCGTGGCTTCATGCTTTAACGGGTGCGGGCCTGACCTCGGCGGCCTTCGCGGATTCAGTGGGTTCGGCTTCCGGCGGCACTGGAATCTCCACCGTAAAGCGGGCGCCGGAGGGAAGGTTGTCCTCGACCCGAATCTGCGCGTTGTGATCGGCAAGAATGTGATTTACAATCGCAAGCCCTAACCCCGTGCCTCGGTTCTTCGTCGAAAAATAAGGCAGGAATAGCTTTTCCTTATCTTCCGGACTGACTCCGGGACCAGAGTCGGCAATCACCAGTTCCACAGTTTCCGCGGTTCCGGGCTGCGTCGCGATGTAGAGTTCCTTCACTAGAGATTCCTGCATCGCCTCGGCGGCATTATCAACCAGATTGATCACGACCCGCTGAAATTGCTCCCGGTCGAGGTTCAGCGCAGGCAACTCGGGGGCAAAGCTGGTCCGTATGGAAATTCCTTCGAGCCGCCCGTTGAACACGGCCAGCGCCCGGTTCACGATCTCGTTCAGATCAGATCGAACTGGCTGGGCCGCGGGAAAGCGCGCGAAAGTGGAAAACTCGTCCACTAGCATCTTCACCGATTCGAGCGACTTGGCAATCGTGTCGACGCACTCTCGAACGATTCGTCCAGCCGCTGGCGCCAAATCGATTTTGTCCAATTGGCGGCTCATGCGCTCGGCTGACAGCGCGATCGGCGTTAGCGGGTTCTTGATTTCGTGCGCCACGCGTCGTGCCACCTCGTGCCAGGCGGCGGCTTTTTGCGCCCGTAGCAACTCGCTGGTGTCTTCCACCACTAGCACATAACCGGAGGTCAGCCTCTCCTCCAGCGCGGAGACCGTCACGGCCAAGTGCAGCTTGCGGTCTTCGGTCCGTAGTTCAAGCTGCCGGGAGGCAGCGCCCGTGCGCCGTGCGCGTTTCATCAGATATTTGATTTCAGCTGTGTCTTCACGCGAGAAAAGATCTTCGAGCCGGCCGGCCTTGGCCACCTGAGCGGCGGGGAAAATCTTCGAGAGCGCCTGATTGACGCGCTGGATCGATCCGTCCGGACCGATAGAAATGACCCCCGTCGGAATGCTTTCCAGGATCGCTTCGGTGAACCGCCGGCGCCGGTCCAGTTCCTGACTGCTTGCTTCCAGTTCCTGGGTCATCTGGTTGAAACCTCGTACAAGCCAGGCGAGTTCGTCCATCGCGCGCACGGTCACCCGATGTTTGAGGTTGCCTTTCCGCACTTCGCTCGCCGCGTCTAGCAGAGCGGTGATCGGCACACTGATCTGTTTCGCCATCAACAGCGCAACCCAGGTAGTGACGAACAGCATGAAAAGCGTTAACAGCGAGATCAACATCAGATAATAGGTGCGAAAGTCTTTCCGATCTTTTTTTATCTGATTGAATTCCTGGCTGTATTTCTCGATATTGGCCTGCTGCTGTGCGACATCGACCGGAAGGCTGTCTGAAACGGACACGGACCCAATTGTCTTTCCCGCCTCAACAACTTCCGCCCGGGCGGCTCGCGTGCGGCGGTTATCCGCACGAGCGTTGAAAGGTCCGAACACCTCCAGAGGTGTCCCCCCCGAATTGCTGAACACCGCTGCGGAATCGAGGTCTTGCTCCCGGCAGAATTGTTCCAGGAAACCGGCTGCCTTCGACCCCCGAATCAGCTCGCGTGTCTCCGGCCGCTGCGCTAGCAATGCCGCCTGCACCTGCAGGCGATTCTGCATTTCGGCGCCTAGGGATTTAGCGACGCCTACATAGAGTTGAATCTGATTCTCGGCAGGATTGCTGAACCACGCGTTCAGGTTGTAGTTCAGTACTTCATAACTCCACAACGCGAAAAAGAATACCGGAAGGCAACTCAGAGCAACCGCGCCTACCACCAGCTTGGTCCGGATGCGCGAGCCGGCCTGGTTGCTCTGGCGGGCAATGTAGACCTTGACGCCCTCGCGAAACAGGATCCATCCGAGCGTCACCATCAGAATGAAAATCAGGCTGGAAATGAACCAGAAAATGAGCGTCTGCTGTGGATTGACCGGCCCGAACATGTGGAACGACCCTTGCCACACGACCAGCGCGGACAATAACAGCAGAATGGGGGCGAAGAGATATGCCAGGCGCTTTCTCATTAGACCGGCCTTACTTCTCGATTATAGTGGGACGGACCCCCCGGGTCCCGCGGATCCCCCTCTGCCTCTAATAGAACAGATACTTCCGCCACTGAGCATCGCTCTTGCCCAGCATCCGCATCAAGTGACGGCTCGTGTGCAGGCTGAAGGGCCGGGGTTGCCGGGCCAGCCTCATGCCCGCCTCCTCCGGCGTTCGGTTTCCTTTCCGGTTATTGCAGGGGTGACAGCAGGCAACCAGGTTTTCCCAAGCCGATTCGCCGGCTCGCGAACGAGGCACCACATGATCGAGCGTCAGTTCGCCGGAAGGCATAGTGCGATGGCAATACTGGCACGTATACCGGTCTCGCATCAGAATGTTTTTGCGCGACAAAGCGCGGGTCTGATGAGGAATGCGCCGGTATTCCAACAGCCGGATCACCGATGGCAGGCGGACGGCCGACCGTGCCGAGTGGATCGCATGTAACGATTCTTCTTCCGCCGCGGCAACTCCCTTGAGCACCAGCACCAAAGCCCGCCGCGCCGCGCAGATATTGATCGGCTCGTAGCTCGCGTTCAGTACCAGGACCGGTTTCTGCATTCGTTCACTCGGCATCGAAAAAGTCTCCCGCTGTGGATTGCGAACTCGTGCGTGGCGCGCCGGCCATTCGCCGGTCTACGCGCGCGACAGTGACCAAGGTTACGCGGACTGCTCCGGCCTGCTTGAGAGCACGCGCGCAGGCGGCTGCCGTAGAACCAGTGGTCATTACGTCGTCAATCAGAAGAATACGATTGCCTGCTACAGAATGCCCGCCGCGGCTGCGAAATGCCTGCGATACGTTCTGTCGCCGCGCGGTGTTGCTTAGCCCGGCCTGGACTTGTGTCGAGCGCGTCCGGCGCAGCGCCGAAAGCACCCGAACTCCTATGTGCCGCGACAGATCGCGCGCCAGAACCTCCGATTGATTAAATCCTCTGTGCCATCGACGCAGCCAGTGCAGCGGAACCGGCACGATGGCATCAAACTGTTCATTGCCAGGCACCGCATCCTTGAGTAACTGACCCAGGGGCCGCGCCATAGGCTTAATCCGCGAGTACTTGAAGAGGTGAATCCAATCCCGCAGCAGTCCCTCATAGGCACCGAAACAATAAGCCGCATCGAAATCGCGCACACCAGTCCGGCACAATGCGCATCGGCCTTGGTCATCCAGGGGAAACCGATTGAGAAACGGAGTCCGGCAGCTGACGCACGCGTAATCCGCGTGGAGCCGTTCCGGAGGTCTCAGGCATTCCGCGCACAGAGGAATACGGGAAATCGCCTCTAACGGGCGGCCGCAAATTCGACAATCAGCAGGGAATAGAAGGGAAAAAAGGGCGCGGGAGGTTGTCTGAAGTACTGGAAAACCGAAGCTTGTGGCTCTGCTACTCGAGAAGACCCACCTCCCCCCGAACCTACATTATACCTGAAAACTCTAAGTCGCCAGCGCCGATCGGAGGAAGTCCGCGATCGCGCCGGTAAGCGCTCTAGGGTAATCAGTTTGCGCCATTGCCAAGGCTTGCTGCCGGACCAACCGGCGTCCGGGCACCCGCAGTGTCTGAAACCGCTGCCCGCGCCCGCGTAGCGCGAATTGCGGAAGAATGGAGTACCCGAACCCTGCTTCTACCAACCGCTTGATCGCCTCGGTGTCATCCGCCTCCATTATTACCCGTGGACTGATGCCCAATTGATTAAAGAAGTGATCGATCATCGAGCGCATGTTGCTGGTCTTCGGATAAAGCAGGAACGGCGCCTGGGCCAGTTCTTCAGGTCGAACGGCTTGAACCGAACCGCTCGAGCCGGCCCGCTTCGCCGGGCGCAGCACCAGCAACTCTTCCTCAAACAACGGGAGAATCGTAACCTCTTGCTGGCACGGGAGGGAAATCAAGCCCAGGTCGAATCGCCGTTCCAGCAATCCGGCGATGATCCCTTCGGTGGCGGCTACCGTAACGTGAATATCGGCGTTCGGGAAGCGCTTGCGGAGCATCCGCAGCGGTCCGCCCAGCCGATGAATCAGCGTGGTCGCGCCAGTAGCGAAATGGAATGGCCGTGAGTCATCCTCCGATACATTGGAAAAATCCTGCTGGATTTCCCGGACTCTCCGAACCACTTCACGTGCGTGTTCAGCCAGCCGTGAGGCTTGCTCGGTCGGGACAATCCGGCGCCCAGACCGGACAAAGAGCTCGGTGTGCAGTTCCGCGGCCAGATTATGAAGCTGAAGGCTCACGGCGCCCGGAGAAAGGAACAATTTCTCGGCGGCGCGCGTCACGCTCGAATGCTCCATAACCGCGAGAAACACCTCGATTTGTCGAATGTCCATTCGCCAGGCTCCTCGATCTTTTAGTTATGTTAAAGGATCTGTTCTCAACTTTGGGGCAGCAAATCTCCCCGCACCGAGATATAGTCCGGTATGAATACAGCCTAGGTGGGCTGGCTCCAGGGAGAGAGGTTATGAGACTCGTGACCCGGCTGGCGATTTTCGTTTTGGTGCTTCCTTTTGCGTTGTTCGCGCAAGAATTCCGTGGCACCATCAGCGGCATGATCACGGACCCCGCCGGCGCAATGGTAGCGGGCGCCAAGGTGACCGTGACGGAAACGAATACCGGCACGAGAATTCCCACGGTGTCCGGTACTTCGGGCGATTATACCGCCGCGTTTCTGCTGCCCGGTGACTACGATATTGGTTTCATGCAGGTTTTGAAAGGCTTCACCCGGAGAGGTGTGCACGTCGGAGCTGGCGACCACCCGGTAATCGACGTCCGCCTCGATGTCGGCGATATCGACACATCCGCGGAAGTCAAGGGCCTTCTTTGAGGAATACCATAGCGGCGTCGCCATCAATGCTGCAACTCGATAAGGTTTCGCTAGGGGTGGGCGATCGCTTCGCACACCAAGCCAGGGCTCAATTACAGGCCTGCGCGAAAGCCGCCTCCCTCGGCGTGACAGTCATTCCGGTCTGGAACAAATCCAATCGCGAACATACTGTGGTCGGCTCCGCGCCTGAAAGTGTCCGCGAGGCCGCCGACGAAGCGGTCCGGCAACTTGGCTGGAAGCATCCGTATCATGTGGACGCCGACCACATCGATTTGACCTCTGTCGACCGCTACCTCGAATCGAGTGATTTTTTTACCGTCGACGTGGCTGCCGCGATCGGGCGCCGCAGTGACAGCTTGGATGCTTTTGTCACCCGTCATCCTGAGATAGTCGGGCGGCTGCGAATTGAAAACATCGAAGATCCGCCCGTCACGTCTCGCGAGACCTTCGCGGCTATCGCCGCCAAATACCTCTACGCAGCCGAAGAGGCCGGGCGCATCTACCGTCACATCTCGCACCGCCGTCCAGATAACCCTTTTATAACGGAAGTCTCGATGGACGAAACCGACGCGCCGCAGACCCCGGTGGAACTACTCATCATTCTCGCCGCATTGTCAGACGAGGGCATTCCGCTCCAGACCATCGCGCCGAAGTTCACCGGTCGCTTTAATAAAGGGGTGGACTACGTTGGCGCGGTTTCCCAATTCGAGAAGGAATTCCACGACGATCTCGCTGTGATCGCGCACGCCACGAGGCAATACGGTCTCCCGCCGAACCTCAAACTCAGTGTTCATTCCGGCAGCGACAAATTTTCCATTTACGGCCCGATTCGCCGCGCCTTGCAAAAGACCGGTGCGGGTGTGCATGTCAAGACCGCGGGTACCACTTGGCTGGAAGAATTGATCGGGCTGGCTGAGGCGGGTAGCGAGGCCCTCCGGCTTGCGCAGGAAGTCTATGCCAAAGCCTACGAGCACCGGCAGGCCCTCTGCGAGCCCTACGTCGCCGTGATCGACATCCGGGCCCACCACCTGCCGTCACCGGCGGAGGTTCAGTCTTGGTCCGCGGATCAATATGTTGCCGCCTTGCGCCACGACCGGTCGAATCCTTCTTACAACCGCGACCTTCGCCAGTTACTGCATGTGGGCTACAAAATCGCTGCCGCCATGGGGGATCGTTACCTCAAAATGCTGGACGAATGCGAGGAGACCATTTCTCGCAATGTGACTGACAATCTCTTTGAACGGCACATATGCCCGCTATTTCTCGTCGGCTGTTGATTGCCGCCCAACTCACCCAGCCCGAGGCGGCGCGCTTTGCGCTGCCCGATTTCCTGAAAGGAACGGACGGCTGGAACCCCGGAGGAAACCCATGAGACGTGTCATGCCGATCCTGTCCTTCTGCGTCGCCCTCGCTGCCGCACAACCTGGCCGCGCGCCGGTCTATGACGTCAAATCTTACGGCGCCACCGGCGCGGGTAAAGCCGCCGACACCGATGCCATCAACAATGCCATCGCCGCCGCCAATGCGGCGGGCGGAGGCACCGTCTTCTTTCCCGCAGGCACTTACGTATCCGGTTCGATTCATCTCAAGAGCAACGTAACGCTCTATCTGGATTCCGGCGCCGTCATCCAGGCGTCACCCGATCCCGAGGCCTACGACGAAGCCGAGCCCAATCCTTCCATCGATAAGTATCAGGACTTCGGCCACAGCCATTGGCGCAACAGCCTGATGTGGGGCGAGAACGTCGAGAACGTCGCCATCCTCGGCCAAGGCCTGATCAATGGCAAGGGCGCGCTAACCCGCGACGCTAACAAGCGGATCGGTAACAAAGCGATTTCGCTTAAGCTCAGCCGCAATGTCAACATCCGGGATATTTCGATGCTGCTCTGCGGCCACTTTGCGATCCTGGTGACCGGTGTCGACAACCTCACCATCGACAACATCAAAATCGACACCAACCGCGATGGCATTGATGTGGACGCCAGCCGGAATGTGCGGATTTCCAACGTGAGCGTGAACTCGCCGTGGGACGACGCCATCGTGCTCAAGGCTTCCTATGGCCTTGGCTTTTTCCGCGACACCACCAACGTCACCATCACGAATTGCTTTGTCAGCGGGTACGACATGGGTACGCTGCTGGATGGAACCTACCAGCGTCACGCCGCGGGCGCGCCCGATCGCGGGGGCCCCACCGGCCGCATTAAACTCGGCACCGAATCGAGCGGCGGCTTCAAGAACATCACCATTTCCAATTGCGTGTTCGAGTACTCTCGCGGGCTCGCGCTGGAAACCGTCGATGGCGGCGGCCTCGAAGACGTAACCATCTCCAACATCACCATGCGCGATGTCATCAACTCACCGATTTTTCTCCGTCTGGGCCGGCGCATGCGGTCGCCCGAAGGCACGCCCATCGGCCAATTACGCCGCGTGAACATCAGCGACGTCATTGTCTACAACGCCGACCCGCGCTATTCCAACCTGATCGTCGGTATTCCTGGGCACGATATCGAAGATGTCAAGCTCAACCACATCCGCCTTTTGTATGCCGGCGGCGGCACCAAGGCGCAGGCCGCGATTGTGCCGCCCGAGGGTGAGACGGAATATCCCGAGCCGTACCGCTTTGGCGAAATGCCGGTCTACGGTTTCTTCATCCGCCACGTGAACGGCATCGAGCTCAACGATGTGGAACTGGGCTATGTGAAAGACGAGCTTCGCCCGCCCTTCCTGCTCCAGGTGGTAAAGGGCGCAGAGTTCAACAACGTCAAAGCGCAGCACGCTCCCAACGTTCCGGTTTTTGTTTTGAAGGATATCGACGGTTTCAAAACCTGGCATTCCGGCTCCATCCCGGACACAGCCCTTGATCACGTGACCGACAAGGCCCTATAGCGGATGGCTCCAGCCTTGCGCGGGCGCGCAGCGCCCTATCCTCGGCGGCCCACTCTTTAGTTCCGCTAAACAAACGTGTCAGTTCTTTCGGTTTGACACAGATCGCGCCGCGGCATACAGTCCAAGCAGAAATCGCTTTAGGTGCACTTTACCGCTGAAGGAGGTCAAAGATGACACGGAATCATTTGCGGCTTCACGGTTGGACAGCCGCGTTCGTCTGCATTCTCGCCTTCTGTGGCACGCTCTACAGCCAAGGTCTCGGCACGATTCTAGGGACGGTCACCGATCCATCCGGCGCGCTGGTTCCTGGCGCGACCGTGAAGATCACCGAGGAAGGCACCTCGCTGGCTCGCTCTGCGACAACGGATGTCCAAGGCTACTATGTGATTCCTTCTCTCAGGCCGGGCAGCTACACCCTGAGCGTCGAGACCCAGGGTTTTTCGCCCTACAGCAGAACAGGCGTAATTCTGCAAGCGGACCAGAGCCTGACCGTGAACGTCTCCGTCTCCCTCCAGCAGTCCAGCCAGCAGATCACCGTAGAAGCGCCGCCGCCGCAAGTGGACACCAGCACCTCCGCATTGAGCGCGGTTGTGGATTCCCGGCGCATCGTCGATTTACCCCTGAACGGTCGCAACGCGGCGAGCCTGATGCTAATTACCGCCGGCACCGTCTTGGGGCCGCCCACTGGAGTCGACGAAGGCAACAGCAAGACCTTTCCCGCAACCCAGGCTGTCAGTGCGAACGGCTCGCGACAGAATCAAACCAGTTATCGATTGGATGGCTCTGCCAACAACGATATCTATACCAATACCAATCAGCCTTTCCCGTTCCCCGACGCGCTGCAGGAGTTCAGTGTTCAAACCAGCAACTATTCTGCGAAATATGGCGGGAATGCCGGCGGTGTGGTGAACATCGTGACCAAGTCCGGCGCCAATGAGGCGCATGGTGACCTGTTCGAGTT
>CAZKQQ010000148.1:0-16921 GCA_964554945.1 uncultured Solibacteraceae bacterium
TGATAGAGCCATTCCAGTTCTCCAACGTGTTTCTCTTGTTAGTTGCCACGTGGAACGCCCTCATGGCCAACAATGCTATTTCGCTTGGCCCAATTCATTAAAATGTATCGCATGCCCACCTTAGGCAAATGCAAGCTCTGCCTGCGCGAAGGAGTCGAGCTTCTGATGAGCCATTTCGTTTCGCGGAAACTATACTTCTCCGGAAATAGGCTACTAGAATTCGTGAATCCCTTGGATACCGGCTTCGATCCCGAGGAATTGAAAGCGCCGCTGCTTTGCACAGCGTGTGAAGCGCGCTTCAGTAAGCACGGTGAGGACGAAGTCCTAAAGCACGTCGCTCCGAAATTCGTTCTTAAGAGCATGCCTTTGGCAGAGCGGATGAAAGTGGCCTGGGCACGCGACAACGACCCCAGTGCGCCAAGACACGATGCTCGTGACTTCGATATCAACACGGAAAAATTCGCGTACTTTGCGCTGAGCATCGTTTGGCGGCGCACAATCCACGAGTGGAGTGCCGCGGTCCCGCGCTGGGAGTTGGGGCAATTCGCCGAGGATATGCGGAAATATTTGCTGGGCGAAACTCCGTTTCCACGCAATATGGCCGTCATAGTCATCGTGTGCAGCGATCGAGTATCCCGGCGGATGTGGACGATTCCCACACAGTTTGTCGAGGCCGGTTGCCTGAATTTCGCATTTGACGTCAGGGGTATACGCTTCCGAGTGATGATGGGACACCTGCCTCTGTTTGCCTACACCGCAAATTGCCGAGGTCCCCAGAGGCCGATTTTCCTTGCCGATTGCGAGAAGAAGACTCAGCAGGGTTGGGAATACGCGAAGGCCGCGCAGGCGGCGAACAAGGGACGGGCACAATAGTCGGGTTACGGCCGGCAGAGCCGGCTACCGAGATTACGGTGAACGATAGACAGAACTCGAGTTGCGATTTCAAATTCGCTGAGGGGCGAATCAGCGTCCTAACCTTCGGAACGAAGCGCCCTAGGTGCATTCCTTAGCCGTCGCTACCCAATGACTCCTGGTAACCGCGCTTCGGTCTGCCTAAGGGCCGGATGGGTCGCGAATCCGGAAGATCGCCGGAAACCGCGATCCCTGACATCTAGCGCGACTCCTGTAAGAAGGGCCGTAGATCACTCCGATCCGTTTTGGAAGGCCCTGCGCACGGTCCTAACACTGGCTCCCACTTTTTGGCCGATTTGAGTCCAACCGAGACCCTGTACTCGCAATGCGACAACCTCATCACGATCGAATAGTGCACGCGGACGTCCAATCGGCTGGCCTGTCCTGGTGCCGTTTTTCCTTGCTCGCTCCAGTCCGGCCCGGACGCGCTCCGAGACGCGTATACGCTCCTGTTTAGCAATCGTCCCGAGGATCGCGATGATCGCGTCTCCCCAGACGCCGCAAGAATCCAAGTAGGGCTCGGTATAGCTTCGGAAGCGCACGCCGTAGGAGCCCAGCCGTTCAAGGTGTTGCAACGTGGCGAGCGCGCCCTCACGCGTGAACCGGTCAAGCGACCAAAACACCACAACATCGATTTCCCGCTGCGCGGCCGCGCTAAAGAGCTCCTGGAATTGTGATCGGTTCGCGGTCTTTCCGCTTACGTGGTCAATGAAATCTCGCCGCTCCCATTGCTGCGCCTCAATAAAACGTTGCATCTGAAGAAGCTGATTATCAGTTTCCTGGCCTTTGGTGGAGACGCGCAGGTATATGCCGGCGCGCCGGATCGGACTACCCTGGTTGTTCACTGCAAAACTTCGCCTCCATTGTGACGGGGGCAAACCGCTCGCAGGAATGGCTTCTTAAGACCATTGTACAAGCACCAGGCGCGAGGGCCAGTTTCGTGGCTAGGGATCCAAGTGCAGGAAGCGGTCAAGTTTGGCTTTTAGTCGTGCGGCGGCGAAATCGGGTGACATCTGACTCGTGGGGCAAAACCCTTGTCCCGCCAGCAAGTGTTCCGTGTTGAATGGGCGACAGTTAAGCGTTCAGTTCGGGTGTGGCACAATCAGGTGGTTTTGCCTGCAATTGTACTCACCTGAGCTTCTCAGTCTGTACTTCGGCGGTAACGATTCAAACCAGGACTTTTTGTCTAATGCGACATCCTTCCTGCCACGGTGTCGCATGGCAAAGCGGGGTCTTTTAGGGCCGAGGCGGGAGCCGGTGAAGGCGTATTAGCGATTGTGGTGGCGCATGGATGCCCACAGCAAGTGCGCTCCACTTGCGAACCGGGGGGACTAGTTTACCGAGCTTCGAACGGAATCAGCAGCAAGACCAGATCATCCGAACCGAGGACTCGAGTGGTGTGACCCTTGCCGCTCACATCCTCAGCCAGAAGGACTGTGCCCGGGTTAAGGGGAAACTTCTTCCCGCCTGCGACTTCGACTTCTCCGCGGCCGCTGACGGTGACGACATACTGCTTGCTGGCGGCCGTATGCCACTCCCAGACGGTGCCGGCGTGCCAGCGGATAAACTGCGCGGCGGAAACTGCCTGCCGAGCGGATTCATCGAGCCCAGAATGCAGAGCGGAGGGGCGCATTTCCACTTCGATTTGTCCGCTATCGGCCTGGCCGTTCGCAGTGGCGTACAGTCGCGTGATGGTGAGAGGGGAGCGGCGCTGGGCGACCACAAGGCTCGCGGCTCCAATCAGGGCGAGGGCGGCCGCGAGGCTGGCCAAGACGAATCTCATCGAATACTCCTTCATTTGCTCGACCCCGCCACGCGCCGGCGGACTTCATCGAAAAAATTAGTGACTAGGGTTACATGGCCCTGGGTTTCGCGGGGCTCTCGGTTCTCGGCGGATAGCAGAACTACAAAGCGCTTACCATCAGGAGCGAGGTCGAGGTTGACTCCCACACCAAGGTTCGACAACTGCCTGTCGAACCAAAGGCGTGGCTTCTCGGCCAACAGCATGCGATCTTTGATCGTGTAATTGACCGCCATAATACGCTGGTCCTGGGTGCGGTAGAAAAGTTCGTGGCCGCTGCGCGACCACATCGGCGCCAAGCCGCCCGCATTGGAAAGCTGGACCTTGGTTCCGCTGTCGGGAAACGTTCGCGCATACACTTCATAGCTCCCGGCTTCGGCGTCGTCGTAAGCCAGCCACTTGCCGTCCGGCGAAAACGCTGCAAACACGTTGGCGGTTGCCGTTTTGAGGAACGTCTGGGGCTGTCCGGCATGCAGATGGCCGGACCGGTTTTCGATCGGCAGAATCCGAATCTCGGGCCCACTCGGTGTCAACTCGGAATATGCGAGGTTCTTGCCATCCGGGGAGAAGGAATTGGGAAATTGAGCGGCGTTGCCTCGCGTCAAAGGCTCGGGCTTCCCCGCCGCATCCCCGCGCGTCCAGGCCATCCCAGCCGAGGTCTGGAAGACCAGAAACTGGCCGTCCGGACTCCATACAGGAAAGGCGTTATAGCCACCGCTGGTCAACCGCGTTTTGCTCCCACGCTGCACTTCGTAGATCCAGACGTCGGTGTTGGCGCCTTGACTCACCAAATAGGCCAGCCTGCCTCCGTCTGGAGCAACGCGGGGGAACATGTACAGGGCCGGGTCGAGCCCAAACGGCACGGTTTTGCCGGCACCGTCCACCCATTCGATGGTGCGCAGCCCTTCCGTGCCCCCGCTATGGTACAGCGCGATTCCGCTGGTCGTGAAATCAAACTGGGCAGATCCCAGACTCGGATTGTTAGATACGTCCTGCAACGGAGTGGCCGCGCCCCGGGTTTCCAGGCGGTCCGCATCAAAAGGCACTGCGGTCAGAGTTCCCTTCGTCACGTACACCAAATAACCGCTGGGAAGGTAGCGCGCATACATACCGCCGTGCGCCACGACCATCTTCCTGCGGTGATCCTTGAGCGAAACGGCGTCGATCTCGGCTTCGTCGTAGTTGCCGTACGCCACACTGACGTTGAAAAGGGCGACAGCGCGGCCCGGCAACACCTGCGGCCATCGATGTGTATTTTCGTCGCGGGCTAACGCCGTGAGAGGCGTCGGATTCCCTCCCTCAGCGGGAACCTGGAACAGGCCGCCAAGGGGATCGAGAGTGGTGACGATCGTGCCATCGTCGGCCCAACTGGCGCCGCGCCCGTTCGGCGCCTCGCAGAGCGTGATCGGCTCGCCGCTATCGATGCGGGTCTTCTTGAGTTCTCCCTGCGCGAAGAACCCGACCCATCGGCTGTCGGGAGAGAAGAACGGTTCGTACGCTCCTTCGGTCTTGACGAGCGGAGTGGATTTTCCTTCATCGAGGCGGCGTGTGAAGAGACGGCGGATGCCGTCCGCGCCTTGCGCGACAAACACGAGACGGGTTCCGTCGGGCGACAGCACTACGGCAGGTCCGGTGGCTGAGCCGATGGAGACTTCGGGTCCGAGATCCAGGTCGACGTGGATCGATGACGGTGAGCCGGCCACCTTGCTGCGCCAGGGAGCCCACAGGCCCAGGCTGATGAGGGCAACCAGGCTGACGAGCCCGGCCACAGCCCATGGCACTCTGCTGTTCGCCTTGTGCAGAACAGGAGCGTCTTCCAGCAACCGCCAGGCATCGCCGATGTCGCGCAGACGGCGCTTCGGGTCCTTTTCCATGCAGCTCTGCAGGAGGCGGTGCGCGCGCACGGGTGCGCGGCTCCAATCGGGTTCCTTCGTCAGGACTGCCGCAAGGACATCGGAAGTCGTCTCACCGTCGAACAGACGGCGGCCGGTCAGCATTTCATACAGCACGACGCCGAACGCCCAGATGTCGGCCTGCTTGCCTACCACCTTGCCGCGCGCCTGCTCCGGCGCCATGTACGCGGCCGTGCCCAGAATTTGACCCAGCCGCGTGGCCTCGATCGTCAGTGTCGGCGAGTTCTCCGGATTCTCGGCGCCTGCAGCCGCCGAGGCCATCTTCGCCAAACCGAAATCCAGCACCTTGACCGCGCCGTCGGGCTTGATCTTGATGTTGGCCGGCTTCAGGTCGCGATGCACGATGCCCTTCTCGTGCGCAGCCTCAAGCGCATCGCCAATCTGCCGTGCGATGGCGAGCGCCTCATCGAAAGGCACGGCGCCCTGTTTGATCCGCTCCGCCAGCGTCAGCCCTTCGACCAATTCCATCACCAGGTAGTTGGGGCCGACATCGTAGATCTGGCAGATGTTGGGATGATTGAGCGCCGCGACGGCGCGGGCCTCGCGCTCAAACCGCTCGCTGAACCGCTCGGCTGAAATCTTGATAGCAACGTCGCGGCCCAAGCGCGGATCGCGCGCGCGGTACACCTCCCCCATGCCCCCGGCCCCGATGGGCGCCAGGATCTCGTACGGACCGAGTCTGGTTCCGGCTGTCATTTGTTGACTGGCACGCGACGGCGGAGCTCGTCGAAAAAGTTTTCGACATAGAGAACGTATGACGATTTAGGCCCTTCGTCCTCCATCACCGCCAGGATGCGCTTGCCGTCTGGTGCGAGATCCACATTGCGGGTGGCATTGACTGTGTTTGCCAGCGACCTCTCCGACCACAAGCGCGGCTGATCGGCTACAAAGGAATCGCCTAGCACGTTATAGCCTGCGACCATGATGCGGTTATCGAGGGACTCGAAGAATAATTCGTGCGCGCTGCGCGACCACATCGGGTAAGACCCTCCGGCGCTCGAAATCTGCCACTTACCGCCCTTGTCCGGAAACGCTCGCACATACACCTGAAAGTCTCCTGATTCGTTAGAGGCGTACGCAAGCCAGCGGCCATCGGGTGAAAATGCCGGGTAGCGCTCGTCCGCGGGAGTCTGGAGGTAGACCTCAGGCTGACCGGCCCGCAGTTCGCCGTCATGACTCTCCAGCGATACTGTCCAGAGGTCCAGCGAAGTTTCGGGAAGCAGGTCATGGAATGCCAGCCGTTTGCCGTCCGGCGTGAAGGACCATGGGAACGTATTGGTGCCCTTGGTGCGAAGCAGGGTTTGAGGCTTGCCAGACCCATCCGCGCGCGTCCAGGATAGGCCGCCCTGCACTCCGTACAAGATGTAGCGGCCATCGGGGCTCCAAAGGGGTCCCTGATTGACGTTGCCGCCAAAAGTGCGGCGCGTCATCGTACCGCGTTCCAAGTCGTAGACCCAGATATCCTGGCTAGAGCCTTCACTGATCTCGAGAGCCAGCCGCCTCCCGTCTGGCGCGAGGCTCGGACGCGCGTAGTCGCCGGGCTTCGCAACCAGAATGCGCGTCTTCCCGTCGCGTTCCAGCCATTGCACGGTGACCGAACCGGCGCGGGCGCCGCCGCCCTCGTATACGAGCGCGCCGGTTTGCGAAAACTCGAACCCAGCGTCGCCATTGGTGCGAGTGTACGCGACCTGATCCAGAACCGGCACGGGCGCACCATGAACCTCCAGCGTGCTGAGGTCGAACGGGATGGCAAACAACGTTCCGCGATTCAAGTAAAGGAGGTGGCCGCTCGGAAGATATCTTCCGTAGGTGCCTCCCGTGACCAAACTTTTCGTGCGCCTGTCCCGTAACGAGAACACCTCAATGCTGGCGTCATCGAACCCGCCAACTGCCCTCGTGTGAGAGGTGAAGAGTACCGCTTTGGCGCCCGGCAGAACCAGCGGCCACCGGTGGGTGATCTCCGCGCGCCCACGGTTAAGCTCGGTGAGCGGAGCCGGGGAGCCGCCGGCAGCGGGGATTCGAAACAATCCTCCCGTCTGGTTCAGCACCGCGACTATCGCGCCATCTTCACCCCAGCTGCCGCCCAGCCCGTTCGGCGCGCCGCACAAAGCAATCGCGGCTCCACCGATCACGGAAACCTTCTTTAACTTCGCGCCGCCAAAAAAGCCGACCCACTGGCCGTCCGGCGAGAAGAAAGGGGCAGTGGCGCCTTCCGTGCCGGGAAGTTCGCTGGCTTGCTTTTGGTCGAGCCGCCGTGTGAAGAGCCGGTTCTGGGAGACGTAGACCAGACGCGTGCCGTCGGGCGCGATGATCACGTTGGGTCCCGCAAAAGAGCTGAGAGCGACGTTGGGTCCGAGATCGACGTTGAGGCGCAATAGAGGCCGTTCCGACGGGCGCGTGAAACGCCAAAGAAGCACGCTGACGACGATCAGTGCGAGCGCTAGAGCGAGGGCGACAGCCCAGGGGAGGGTTCCCCGGTAGGTGGTGACCGGCGATGAACTCGGGGGCATCTGGTCCAGCAGCCGCCAGGCGTCGCCGATGTCGCGCAGACGGCGCTTCGGATCTTTCTCCAAGCAACTCTTCAGGAGGCGGTGCACACCCACCGGTGCGCGGCTCCAGTCGGGTTCCTTCGTCAGCACTGCGGCCAGGACATCGGAAGTCGTTTCGCCCTCGAACAGGCGGCGGCCGGTGAGCATCTCGTATAGCACCACGCCGAACGCCCAGATGTCGGCCTGCTTGCCCACCACCTTGCCGCGCGCCTGCTCTGGTGCCATGTACGCGGCTGTGCCCAGAATCTGCCCCAGGCGTGTCGCTTCGATCGTCAGCGTCGGCGAGTTCTCTAGGTTTTCGGCCGAGGCCGCCGGTGCAGCCATCTTCGCCAAACCGAAATCCAGCACCTTCACAACGCCGTCAAGTTTGAGCTTGATGTTCGCTGGTTTCAAGTCACGATGCACGATGCCTTTTTCATGCGCCGCCTCGAGCGCATCGGCGATCTGGCGCGCGATGGCGAGCGCCTCGTCGAGAGGCACGGCGCCTTGTTTGATCCGCTCCGCCAGCGTGAGCCCTTCGACAAATTCCATGACCAGGTAGTTCGGGCCAACATCGTAAATCTGGCAGATGTTGGGATGATTGAGAGCGGCGACCGCGCGGGCTTCGCGATCGAACCGCTCGCTGAAACGCTCCGCTGAGATTTTAATGGCGACGTCGCGGCCGAGGCGCGGATCGCGGGCGCGGTAGACCTCACCCATGCCTCCCGCGCCGATGGGGGCGAGGATCTCGTAGGGGCCGAGTCCCGCGCCCGGCGCAAGCGTCATTTCTTCAGGCCCCCCGTCCAATTGACAGCGACAGTCAGAGACGACGCGGCCGACGCCGTATTGGTGGCGATGACGAAGCGCTTCCCATCTGCGGTGACATCATACTGGAACGCCACGTGACCGGAGCCTTCGCCGATCTGTGTCTCAAATAGCGGTACCGCTGCCCCAACATCCAGGGCCGGTTTGGGAGTCGTCCCAGCCTGCACGGTAACGGCAGTCATCTTCGAATCCAGGCCCACGTAAAACAACTCTTTGCCGTCGGCGCGCCAGCGGGGCTGTTCTCCGCCTGAGGTCGAGATTCTCCAAATGCCATCGGACGCAGGAAAGGGGCGCACATAGACTTCGCGCTGGCCCGACTCATCCGAAGTGTATGCCATCCACCGGCCATCTGGGGAGAGTTGGCCGTAGAGCTCATTGAATGGGGTCCGCAAGAAGGACACCGGCTTCCGATTGCCCGCTGCATCCGGCGTCATCGGAAGGACCCAAACGTCCCAACCAGTCTTCGAATCGAGCTCCGAATACACCAGAAACCGCCCGTCATGGGACCACTGATCGGGCACTTTGGTGTTCGGAGTCGCAAGCAACAACTCGTCCGGACCGGAGCCGCTCATCGCCTTCTGATAAAAGTTGAAGGGCCCCGCCCGATTGGAGTTGAAGACAACCTGATCCCCAGTTGGAGACCAAACAGGATCGAGGTTGGCCGCGGCAACCGAAGTAATCCGCAGATCGGTCGCGCGGGCCAGATCGCGGAGCCAGATGTCGCTGTTTCCCCGGGTTTGTCGCCGGAACAAAATCGACTTTTGATCGGGCGAAATCTCGGGCTCCCATACGGCTCCGGGCGGGCCCAGGGAGTTCAGAAGCTTACCCCCGCGGTCAAACCAGTTGAGCTGTGTGTAGCCGATCGAGCCTCCGCTCGCGTACAAGAGCACACCGTCTTCGGAGGCCGTGACCGGCGCGGAATAAATGTTGTTGGTAAGCGAGACCCCCTCGGCGACCGGAAAGGCATCGCCGGACACCTCAGCCTTCCCGACGTCGAAGAGTTGTGCCATTAACGCGTCCTCTCGAATGAACAGCAAATAACCACGCGAAAGCACCACGCTGGAAACATCTGTCAAAACCCGCCGCTGGCGACCGCCGTCTAGCGAGCTCAAATAGACTCCATTCTTTTCGGGCGACCCCCCGAGTTCCGTATACAAAAACTGGCGGCCGTCGGGCAGAAACAACGGGTAACGATAGTCGCCCTTCATCGCAGTCGCGTCAGAAGGAGTGCCACCGCTCGCCGGGACCCGGCGGATGGCCTGGCCGCTGCCCCCATTGGAGAATACTATGATGTCGCCACGGCCCCAGGATCCGCCCCTGGGATTGCTTGCTCCACAGAGCGACTGCGCCGGACCTCCGCCGGCGGGAACCTTCTTGAGCTTGCCTTCCGCGAAGAATCCGATGTAGCGACTGTCAGGCGACCAAAACGGATAGATGGCATCCTCGGTCAAAGCTAAGGGCTGCGCTTGCAGAGCATCCAGAGACCGCAACCAGATCTGGCGCTTTCCGCCGACTGCCGCGGCGATGGCGACGTACCGGCCATCGGGAGAGAGCGCGAAGCTGTGCACCGTGCTGTTCTCGGGGGCGGCGATGGTGTAGCGCAGCGTGCGCGCGGAAGCCGACGGTTCCCGGAAATGCACGAAGCCGAGGGCGCTGAGTGCCAATGCCAGCAGAGCAGCCGACATCCATCCGAGTTGTGGACGGGACCGGACGCTCGCCGGCGCGGCGGACTCTTCGCGCTGCGGATTCTCCAGGACAATGCGGGCCTCGCCAATGGCTTGCAAACGCTGCTTGCGATCTCTCGTCAGGCAGCGCCGGAGGAGGCGCCGGATCGATGCGGGTGTGGCGGCGGGCAGAGCGCTCCAATCGGGATCGACCTTCAACACGCTTGCGAGCGTGTCGGAAACCGATTCACCCTCGAAGGCCCTTTTGCCGCTCAACATCTCATACAGCACTGCGCCAAAGGACCAAATGTCGGAACGGCGGTCGGCCGGTTTGGCGCCGACCTGCTCCGGGGACATATATGCAGCAGTACCCAGGATCGTGCCCACCTGCGTAGCTCCCATGGTGAGCGTCGGTGAGTTCGCCGGATCAGCCGGGACAATGGGATCTTCGATTGCCTTGGCAAGCCCGAAATCCAGAAGTTTGACCGCACCCTCGCGCGTGACCTTGATGTTGGCCGGCTTCAAGTCCCGATGAATCACGCCGCGCTCATGGGCGTATTCCAGCGCGTCGGCGATCTGCTTTGAGTAGTTCAGCGCAGTATCGATGGGCAGAGGGCTGGACAACGTCTCGCCTTCCACCAATTCCATGGCGATGGCGCGCTCCTCGACACCATAGATGGTCGCGATGTTCGGATGATTCAACGAGGCGAGCACCTCAGCCTCCCGCGCGAAGCGGGCCAGCCGCTCGGGGTTGTCCGCGAAGCGGTCGGGCAACACTTTCAACGCAACTTCACGCTTAAGCCTTGTGTCGCGCGCGCGGTACACTTCCCCCATGCCGCCGGCGCCGATCGGCGCGAGGATTTCGTACGGGCCGAGCTTGGTCCCGGGGGTCATTTGGCCGGCCCCGCCACGCGCCGCTGGAGTTCGCTGAAAAAGTTTTGCAGGAAGACGACGTGATTGAGCGACTGTCCTTCGGCTCCAGGAGCCGGCATCAGCGCCACGATGCGCTTGCCGTCGTGTGCGAGATCCAAGTTCTTGCTGACGTTGACCAGGTTTGCGAGCGCCTTCCCGGACCACAGCCGGGGCTTGTCCGGAACAAAGGAATTCCCCTGCACGCTAACGCCGGCCACCATGATTTGATTATCCAGGGATTCGAAGAACAACTCGCGTCCACTAGGCGACCACATCGGGTACGCTCCTCCGGTGCCCGAAATCTGCCACTTTCCGCCCTGATCTGGGAACGCCCGGACGTACACCTGGAAACTCCCCGATTCCGTGGAAGCGTACGCCATCCACCGCCCGTCGGGAGAGATGGTGGGGTACCGTTCGTCAGAGGCTGTCTGCAGGAATACCTCGGGACGCCCGGCTCGCAGCCCGGCGCCGTCGTCCTCAAGAGGAACAGTCCAAAGGTCGTAGCCCGTCGTCGTCCCGAGCTCCATATAAGCTAAACGCTTTCCGTCAGAGGAGAGCGGCCACGGGAATGCGATGCCCTTCGTGCGGAGAAGGAGTTGGGGCTTCCCGGCGCCGTCCGCGCGTGTCCAGGAGATCCCCTCCCGACCCTGGAACACAAGGTAACGACCATTCGGAGTCCAGATTGGAGTGTTCACTCTGCCGTCGAAAGTGACGCGCGTCATCGTGTCTCTCCCCAATTCGTAGATCCAAATGTCCTGATTGGAACCTTCGCGAATTTCTATCGCGAGCCGACGCCCGTCTGGCGATATGCTCGGACGGCCGTAGTCGCCGGGTTTCGCAATGATCGGGCGAGTCGTGCCGTCGCTCTCCAGGAACTGCACGGTGACCGCTCCCCCTCGGCTGCCACCCCTTTCGTATACCAGCGTGCCGGTTCGAGAGGTTTCGAACTCCGCGTCCCCGGTGTTCGTGCTATAGGCAACTTGATTCAGGACGGGCGTCGGCGCACCACGGACCTCCATCGCGCCCACATCGAACGGCACGGCAAATAATGTCCCCCGATTTACGTAGATTAGATGTCCGCCGGGAAGGTAGCGGGCGTAAGTGCCGCCGTGCAGCACCGTCTTCTGGTGGCGGTCTGCCAGAGACATGATCTCGATGCTGGCATCATCGAATCCCCCGATCGTCTGAGTGTGAGCAGTGAAGAGCAATGCCTTGCCGCCAGGCAGAATCTGGGGCCAGCGGTGAGTGACTTGGCCGCCTCCGCTGCCGACTTCGCTCACCGGCGCCGGAACACCGCCATTGGCTGGAATTCGGAACAGGCCGCCGGTTTGATTCAGGTTGACGATGAGTGTTCCGTCGTCGCCCCAACTGCCGCCCAGCCCGATCGGGGCCTCGCATAAAGTAACCGTAGCGCCTCCGGCCACCGAGATCTTCCTGAGTTTCCCACCTCCGAAGAATGCCACCCATTGTCCATCGGGTGAGAAGAAGGGCGCGTAGCCACCCTCGGTTCCGGGAAGCTCGGCAGCTTGCTGCTGATCGAGCCGCCGGGTGAAGAGCCGGCTGTGAGAGACATAGACCAAACGCGTGCCGTCGGGCGAGATGATCACGTTGGGTCCGGCAAAGGAGCCGAGCGACACGTCCGCTCCGAGATCGACGTCCAAACTTACCAACGGGAGATCGGACGGCCGAGTAGCGCGCCATGCCAGAAACAGCGCGATACCCGCTATGACCGCGAGGGCTCCCGAGGGCAGCCAGGGCAGAACGGTTCGAGTCGCGGGTTGAGGCTCGGGAAGTTCGTCCAGCAACCGCCAGGCATCGCCGATGTCGCGCAGACGGCGCTTCGGGTCCTTTTCCATGCAGCTCTGCAGGAGGCGGTGCGCGCGCACGGGTGCGCGGCTCCAATCGGGTTCCTTCGTCAGGACTGCCGCAAGGACATCGGAAGTCGTCTCACCGTCGAACAGACGGCGGCCGGTCAGCATTTCATACAGCACGACGCCGAACGCCCAGATGTCGGCCTGCTTGCCTACCACCTTGCCGCGCGCCTGCTCCGGCGCCATGTACGCGGCCGTGCCCAGAATTTGACCCAGCCGCGTGGCCTCGATCGTCAGTGTCGGCGAGTTCTCCGGATTCTCGGCGCCTGCAGCCGCCGAGGCCATCTTCGCCAAACCGAAATCCAGCACCTTGACCGCGCCGTCGGGCTTGATCTTGATGTTGGCCGGCTTCAGGTCGCGATGCACGATGCCCTTCTCGTGCGCAGCCTCAAGCGCATCGCCAATCTGCCGTGCGATGGCGAGCGCCTCATCGAAAGGCACGGCGCCCTGTTTGATCCGCTCCGCCAGCGTCAGCCCTTCGACCAATTCCATCACCAGGTAGTTGGGGCCGACGTCGTAGATCTGGCAGATGTTGGCATGATTGAGTGCAGCGACGGCGCGCGCCTCGCGCTCGAAGCGTTCGCTGAAGCGCTCCGCTGAGACCTTAATGGCGACGTCGCGGCCGAGGCGGGGATCGCGGGCACGGTATACTTCACCCATCCCGCCCGCGCCGATGGGGGCGAGGATTTCGTAGGGGCCGAGTCGGGTGCCGGCCGAAAGACTCATACTGCGTTCTGTCGATTGTAGCGGAGCGTGGCGGCGATTGCAGCCTGCGCGGCCCTGCCTACCGCGCCGCCGGACGGGACCTCAGCAGCGCCGGCCAGTTCACGAGCACAGTTAGCGCCTGCGTGGCAGGCGACTGCGGGGTGGCGCGTACCAGGAATCGCTGGCCATCCGGCGCCGCTTCATAAGGCTCGCTGAGCCCATCATCGACCGCAGGCAGCAGGAACAACGGGCGTGGCGGCGATGGCTCCACCGCGCCGCTTCCTACATTGAGACTCACCGACATCAATCGATAATCTGCCGATACATAGAAAAGTTCGCGCGCGCCCGGTCCCCACTGCGGATATTGGCCTCCGTCGGTGGAGACGCGCACCTTGTTCCCGGGCGATGGAAATGAGTCGATGTAGATTTCAAACCGTCCGGATTCGTTCGATTGATACGCTACCCATTTGGGACTTGGCTCAGGGGAAAACCGGCCATGCCACTCATTGAACTGCGTACGCACGTATGGGACCGGCTGGGAACCAGCCGCCGGGCTACCGTCCGGAGTGACACTCAGGACCATTAGATCGCGGCTCGTAGCCGGAGCGATCTCGAAATAGAGCACGGAGCGACCGTCTCGCGACCAGTCGAGAGGCCCGGAGGTGAGGGCGAATTGGCGCACCCGCTGTTCCGCGCTTGTTCCGCGAGTTTCTTTGCGGAATATCTCGGTGGGGCTGCTCTGAAAGAGAATCGTTCCGCCATCGGGCGACCAAACGGGAAAGAGATTATTGCCATGCCGCGACGTGAACCGGGTGGAGACACCACGGTCCAGATCGAGGATCCAAAGGTCCGGCCCTCCGCTGCCGTTCAGACTGACAGCAGCGCGGCGGCCGTCTGGGGACAATCGAAATCCGCTGTAGTCCCCCATCGCACCTACCGGCGCGACCCGCGTTCCCGTGCGGTCGAACCAGGTTAACTGCGTAAGGGAGTTGGATGCGCTGTAGAGCAAGACACTCGAGGACACCGAGGCATTGAGACGACCGGCGGCCGTTGGGGTCGAGACCGCCTCGGCGAGAGCGAAGACTTCGCTCGACAGCTTGAGAGTTGCCGGGTCGAAATCCTGCGCAACCAGGTTGGCGCCGCGGCGCCAAAGCAGATAGTCCTTCCCCCCGGAACCCGGCACGTACAGCGCATTGGAGTCAGAGGCGACGAGACGGATGGGTTGGCTGGAACCGGACAGGGAAGCGATATAAACACCAGTCGTCTCGACCTGATTGGTTTGTGCCCAATACATCACCTGTCCATGGGGCAGCAATTGCGGCCAACCGTGGCCTGTCTCGCCGTGCACCGTGTCCAGTTTTGTCAAGGCCACCGGTACTCCGCCGGAAGAGGAGACGCGGAACAAGCCGTTACCCAGCGTCCCGAATATGATCTGGTCGTCCTGGATCCAGGTTCCCCCTCGGGCCAAAGCCGGAGTGGCGCAGATAGTGAGGAGCCCGCTACCGGTTACATCCACCCGCTCGAGCGCCGCCAGATCGCTGAAGAAGGCGATTGCTTTGCTGTCCGGCGACCAGAAAGGAGCGGTGCCGGTTTCCGTCCCGGGAATCAGCCGCGGTGCGGACCCGTCGAGCGTCTGGACCCAAAGCCCGGTTTTGCCCATGACGCTGGCGAAGAATGCCGCCGACTTTCCGTCCGGCGATAGCGCGATGCCGCCTCGGTTGGTCCCGAGAATGAGCTGCCCTCCTTCCGGCAGATTGAGCGGAAACCGGAAGACCCGATCGTCGGCGACGGGTTGGCGTAAATGCGCAACCGTCCAAGCGGCGGCGACCCCGATGACTAAAGCCGCTGCAACGGCAATCCACCACCGGGCACCATTTCGCCGGACCACGACACCTTCGGTCTGCGGTTCCACGGCCCACGCAAGCGCCTTCTTCACATCGCGCGCCCGTCTGGATGCGGTCGTCGGGATCCTTGGCGAGGCACGTTCTAATCAAACGCTCGAGCGGCGGAGCGAGGTTCAGCGGGGCAGGCTCGCGCTCTAGAATGGCGGCAATCACACTGGCGGCGGTCTGTCCCTCGAAGGCGCGCTTGCCGGTTAACATCTCATATAGCACGCAGCCAAAACTGAACAGATCGCTGCGGGGATCGGCGGGCCTGCCCTGCAATTGCTCGGGCGCCATGTACTGCAGGGTTCCGACGATCTGACCCTGACGCGTCAGGCCCTGCGTGAGGGTGGCATCGGCTTCGCTCAGTTCCGGACTCTGCTTGGCCAGCCCAAAGTCCAGCAGCTTGATCCCTTGCTTCGTGACCATGATGTTGGGCGGCTTCAAATCGCGGTGTGTGATTCCCTTGCGATGCGCGGCATCGAGGGCTTCCAGGATCTGGCTCGAGTACTCGACCGCCTTCGCCGCGGCCAGAGGGCCTTTGAGCGGCGCGCCTTCGATCAACTCCATGACCAGATAGTCGGGGCCGACGTCGTAGATCTGGCCGCGCGGGCTTCGCGCTCGAAGCGCTCGCTGAATCGCTCGGCGGAGATCTTAATGGCGACGTCGCGGCCCAAGCGCGGATCGCGGGCGCGGTACACCTCGCCCATCCCCCCCGCGCCGATCGGCGCGAGGATTTCGTACGGGCCGAGCTTGGTGCCGGCGGCTAAAGCCATAGAATCTTAATGATTTTACCCCGGCTCGCCCACTCAAGCCTGGTTTACGGCGTAACCGGAGATCCGCTTGTTTTTGGGAGTCTTCTGCCTAGGTTGGCCACTCGAGAGCAATTCAAGTTGACGCATAGTCGGCATGTCGTTGATGTGATCCTCCAAGCACGGATTCCGGCGAATGACCCGAAAAGTTTGGCGCTAACGTGGTCGCTAACTCGCCCGTGTGCCAATGGCGTGCCACGGGCCTGCTGCATGTGCTGATATAGCCGATACAGGAGCACGCATCGTCTACAACTTGCGTGTTTTCAGTGCCCTCGTGTTTTTCGAATCTCACCAGGTCCACCACAACCACTTCAGGGAATCGCTGGTGCCTTGAAAAATGCGAAAAGGGGAGGATTTTCATCCGCATGACCTCGCTCGCAGTGAGAAAGAACAAGGGGTCTTGTCTAAAAGCGTCAAGCTAAACATTTCCCGTTGAACTTGTTTTCGCTATACTCTTAAAGAAGAGCTGAACTTTCTCGGAATCCGTATCCGAGCCGCGTCTGAACGTTGCTGAACTCTGGCATGTTATACTTCCGCGTTTATGGCTACTCGCCGTCCCGCGGATCTTCCCGATTTCGAGAATCCTCCTGTAGCGGAAGTTGTTCTCTCTGTCCAGTTCGAGAAACTCCCGGGATTCCGAGCCGTTCACCTCGGGCTCTTATGGGCGCTCTTTAGGGACAAGTTCCCCAAAACTGAAGAGCATCCGCCGCTAGATCCCATTTTCGAAACGTTCGAACCCAGCGCAGTTGGGTCAGGGGTTCGCGTACGGGTATTTGATCGACCTCCGATCCAGCGGGCTTGGTTTCTGAACACTCGGGGCACGCAGCTCATCCAAGTTCAATCTGATCGGTTCGTTCACAACTGGCGCAAGGCGCAAGAAGATGAAGAATATCCGAGGTATGAGTCGATTCTCGATGCATTTGTATCCGAGTTAAACGTGTTCGCTGCGTTCGCCGAACAAGAGAGACTCGGCCCGCTCCAGTTTAACCAGTGCGAAATTACCTACGTAAACCACATCACTGCACCGGCGGGCTGGACGAGGCATAGTGAGCTACACCAGATTATGCGGTACTGGAATTCGATTCAGGACAGTTT
>CAZKQQ010000149.1:0-16864 GCA_964554945.1 uncultured Solibacteraceae bacterium
TCAGCTCGTCGGTGATGAAATCGGCCTGAGTCGAGCGGTTGCGAATCGGGACGGTGAGCTGGACTCCGACCGTATAGTTGGGAAAATTCCGGCTGAAGATCTGGCCAAGAACCGTTCCGTAGCCGCCTAAGATAAATGGGTTCGGCGGCGTAACTCCCGATCCCGTGAATCCCGATATTCCGCCGGTCAGCGATGCCGGGTAGGGCACGGTGTTTGGCGATCCCGCCAGCCCACTATTTTGCAGGTTGACGAAGGCCGTGAGCTGCGGCAGCATCGCGTCCCGCGTTCCTTTCATGTTGATTCGCGCGTCTTCCAGATTGACGTTGCTTTGCTCGACTTCCGGGCGGTTGGCCACCGCCTCGGTGACCAGATCCTGGATAGGCCGGATCTGTTCCTGTGCCGGGACGTCGAAGTGGTCCGTCGGAATGATGTGCGCATCAATGATTTGCAGGTTGTCCAGCCCGTTGCGGGTGAGCACGTTTTTCAGGATCATCTCCTGCTGCAGCACCTGGGTTTGTGCGTTGGTCACATCCTGCTCGGCCGATTTCATCTCCGCCTGGGCCTGGATGATGTCGATGGGAGCGATGGCGCCCAACTCCGCTCTCCGCTGGTTGTCGTGATACAGGTTGGTATTCAATTCGAGCGTCTGCTGCCGGATCTTGAGCATATCGTTGAAGGAGACCAGATCCCAGTAAAGAGTGACGACGTTGGCGATCGTGGTGATCACCTGGTTCTTGAAGGTCAAATCGGAAATATGCCGCTGGTTCTTCGCTACCCGAATCGCGCGGCTGTTGACGGATGGCCGGAAACCTTGCAGCAGATTTTGCTGAATGCCCAATTGAAGATTGCCCTGCGTGAACGGATTGACGCTGTTCACCGGCGAGTTCTGCGTGACGCCGAACTGATTGCTCATCGAGAGGCTGGCGGTGGTGCCGGTCAGAAAGCCCTTCTGAATTCCGTAAGACGCCGATTTGTATTGGTTGGTGAGAAAGTTCGTTCCGCTGATATTGGTGGCGGTATTGATCTGCGTCAGGTGCGCGAACTGGCTGACCACGAAGAACGTAGGATCGAGATTGGGAATGCTGGTGCCTGCCAGTTGCACGTTCAGGCCGCTTAAAACGCCTTGCTGCGGATTGCTGTTCTGCTGAACCGCCGCCGAGCCCACCTGCGCGCCCGCGTTCACGCCCAACGATGCCGAAGACGGCCCCTGGGAGATGTTGTTCGACACGTTGCGCAGCAGCGTCCCGGCGCTGGCCCTCAGCAGGTTGGCGTCGGACAGCAGCGGGGTGTAACGGGCGTTCTCAATATCGAGATTGTTCTCCAGCGCCAGAGCGATGGCATCGCGCAGGGAGAGATAAATGCTGCCTGCGCGCATCAGCGCGTCGATTCTCCCTGAATCCGCGAAGTTGGTGTTCCGCACCGGGCGCGGGCGATAGTTTTGCGTGAGACGGGAAATGAAACCGTTCTCGGGAGCGACGGTGATTTCCGGAGTCTGCCCGAGACCGGGAAGCGATAAAACACCGCAGAGCAGGATTGCGGCAATCGATTGCAATCGGATCATAAGTGTAAGACCTCGCAGGAGAACACCGGCAGGACTACAAAGGTACACGTGCCCTGGCCGTAATCTGCATCGTAACAAGTTACGTACCGTGGGACGGTGGAGTTCAACCAAAGTTAGCGGATCCACTTCGAGCAGGCGGCGGGCGACACGAAACCCCGGGCGGCGGTAAAGTAGTCACTAGATATATGCGTCGAATCCTGCTGGCGTTCCTGGCGCTGGCGCTCTCCGGCTGGGCGGCTAATCTCAAATTGTACTTGAAAGACGGTACCTTCCAGATCGCCCGCGAATACCAGGTTCAGCCAGATCGCGTGCGTTATTACAGCGTCGAGCGCAGCCAATGGGAGGAGATTCCACTGGATCTGGTCGACCTCAAGCGCACCGAAACCGAAGCTTCCGAACGCCAGGCTACTCTGGACAAGGAAACCAAGCTCGTCCAGGAGGAAGAGAAGATCGAACGGCAAATTCAGCAGGAGGTTTCCCGCATTCCGCAGGACCCCGGCGTCTACTGGGTGGAGGGGAAGGAAACCAAGGTGCTCAAACAAGCTGAATCGACCGTCCATACCAACAAGGGACGGTCGGTGCTAAGCAGGCTGGCCCCGCTTCCCATTGTATCGGGCAAAGCCGCGGTCGAACTGGCTGGCGCCCATTCCGCAAACGTATTCACAAATCCCGAGCAGGAGTTTTACATCCAGCTGTCCGACGTCGAACGCTTCGGAATCGCCAAGGTTACCTCCAAAGGCGGCGTGCGCGTGGTCGAGAACGTCACGATCATGCCGGTGACAAAAGAAACCGTCGAAGATATCCAACTGGTCGAGATTTTTCAGAACCAGCTTGCAGCCGAAGGCCTCTATAAGATCTGGCCCAAGCAACCTCTGCCTGCCGGCGAGTACGCCGTCGTCGAGTACACCACCGGAAAGCTCAATACGCAGATCTGGGATTTCGCGGTCAAGCCGGGGAAATAATCAGCTCACGCGTCCCAACGCTTCGCGAATCTTCGTCGCGAGGTCGGCGGACGGTTTGTCAGCCAGCGCGGCTTCCAGTTCCTTTCGTGCCTGTTCCTTGCTGCCCGATTCGAGCAGAGCCAGGGCATGATGAAATCGGAATGTTGCGTTAGAGGGGTAGTGCTGGGCGAGATCTCCAAACACCTGAAGCGCGCTGCTTACCTTCTTCTGCTTGAGATAAACATAGCCCAGAGTGTCGGAAAGATTGGGTTGTTTGGGGACCTTCTGCGAGGCCGTCGTGATCATTCGCAAGGCGTCATCCAGATTTCCGCCCTGGTCCGCCGTGAGATAAGCAAGATTGTTCAAGGCGACCAGGTTCGAAGGGTCTGTCTTCAGAACGGCCTGATAGTCCTGACGCGCGGAATCGTTCCGTCCGAGGCGTTCCTCGGTCTCAGCAACCGCCAGCGCCGGCTCGGTGCTCTGCGGAGCCAATTGCCGGGCTTTCTGGAAGTGTGCCAGAGCGGCTTCCAGATTTCCTTTGCCACCTTCGATCTGACCGAGCCGCATTGGCACTTGGGGGAGATCCGGGTGGGCTGCCCTTAATTGTTCCAGAGTATGGATGGCCGAGTCCGCCTGCCCCGCCACCACATAAGCATTCGCCAGCATCATCTGCACCGGAGTTCTGGCCGGTGCTTTGGCCAGGTCCAACTGGATAACCCGTAACGCTTCGTCACTCCGCTTCTGTACAAACAGCGCCTCTACTAGGCCCGACAGCGGCCGCAGGTTGTCCTGACCGGGAACGTAATGCGATCGAAAGATCTTCTCCGCTTCCCCGGCCTGATTTTGGCGCAGCGATAGAAAGGCCAATTCCAGATCGATTGCAGCATTCCCGGGGGCTTGTCGGCGCAAGTTGGTCAGCAGAGTCTTCGCTTCCGCCTGGCGGCCGAGGCCTTGCAAAGCCTTTGCGCGAAGGAGTTGGGCTTCCACATTGCCGGGGGAAACGGCGATCACCTGGTCGGCCCATCGCCCGGCCTCATCGTAGCGCCGATCTTCAAGGGCTTTGCCTGCCAGCGCGATTTTCGGATCGATGAAATTGGGCTGCAGTTTGGCGGATTCCTGCCACGCCGCTATGGCTTCGTTCGATTTACCCTTCAGCAGCAGCGCGCGGCCGAGGTGGTATTTCACGCCTGCGTTGTCTTGTTGATTCTGATCCTGCTGCCGCAATTCCGCGAGTGCCGCGTCGGCCTTCCCTTGATTCAGCCAAATCAGCGCCCGGGCCATGTGCAGCTCCGGATCTTTGTCATGCGCTCGCAGTGCCTCCTCAATTAGCGAGAGGGCCTGATCCTGACGTCCCATCGCATTCAGTACACTGATGGCGCGCTTCTGGTATGCCAGCTTATCTTCGGCCGATGTCCGCGCTCCTTGTTCGTAGTACTTCAGCGCCTGCTCCCGGTCGCCAGTCTGATTGTAGAAATCACCGGCCATCATCAGGCCTTCAGGAAACGTTTTGGAATCGTTAAGGAGCGTGGCGACGGTTGCGTTCATTTCCTGGATTTTCCCGCCGCGCCGGTAATGTTCCGCAAGCTGCAACAGATAACCTGCCTGCTTCGGA
Organism: uncultured Solibacteraceae bacterium; assembly: GCA_964554945.1. Lineage (GTDB taxonomy): Bacteria > Acidobacteriota > Terriglobia > Bryobacterales > Bryobacteraceae > PSRJ01. The sequence continues at coordinate 4,115 of CAZKQQ010000149.1, forward strand.
TTGGCCTTGACCTTGCTCCTCAATATGTTCTCGGCTTCAAGCGGACGTTTAGAGCTTACGTAATAGCGGTATAAGGCATCGTAAGCCGGGCCGGCATCTTTGTGCTGCTCGATCAGATCGCGGATTAGTTTCTCGCCTTCACCGGCGCTCGCATTTTCCTGGAACAGAACCTCCCCGAGCACTACCGTCAATTCCGGATCCCATGGCTTCACCTGCAGAGCCTTCCTAAGGTATTCGATGGCCTCGGCGCGCTGATTATCGTTAAGAGTGATATACGCTTTCAGCCGTAATCCGTCATAGGAATTCGGATCACGCTTCAGAAAGTCGGCGGCCAGCTTATTCAGCTGGTCGTACAGATTCTTCGGCCGGCGGCGGTCAGACAGGTACCCAGTCAACGCCACATCCGCCAGCTTCTTCTCGGCATCCACGTTTTGGGGCGCGAGTTGAAACGCGCGGTTCAGAGCTGTATACGCGTCCCGGATTTGGCCCTGCGCCAGAAAGACTTTCCCTAAGCCGTAATACGCTTCGGCAAGATTGGGGTCTTTCTGAATTGCATTTCGATAGTTGATCGAAGCGTCAGCGTACTTTTGCGCCTGGAGGAAGCGGTTGCCGGCATCGACGTACTTTTGCGAATTTTTGCCGCAACTCACGGTGAGGACAAAAAGAGCGAACACACCAAGTCGGCGCATAGCAGAATGGTAGCCCACGTTGGCGTAGGGCAATAGTTCTGTGCCGTCCCAGTACCCAATTGACTCAGCCGGCGGGCGCTATCGGGAAGTGCCGGACATGCGGGCCAGGACCTCGAACAAGATGGCGAAGTCGAATTCTTTCAAACCCATAGCGCGCGCTGCCGTCAGCAGTTCGTTGGTCGCGGACGTGGTTGGAAGAGGAACGTCCACCTGGCGGCCCAGTTCCAGGGCCAGCAACATGTCCTTCTGCATCATATTGACGTTAAACCAAGCTTCGTCGGGCATTTTGAGTACGAAGGGGCCGCGGTACTGCACCATGGGCGACCCGATCACGCTGTGAGTCAGCACATCCACCGCAGTTTCCCGCGAGATGCCGCTTTTCTCCGCCAGCAGGACGCCCTCGGAGAAGGCGAGCATCTGCACCGCCAGGCTCAGATTGGTGGCGATCTTCATCACCAGCGCCAGGCCGTTCTCGCCGACGTGGGTCACCTTGGGCCCGAGGTCGAGCAGTAGCGGCTTGACCCGTTCAAAGGTGTCCTTGCTGCCGCCCACCATCACCGAGAGCTTCCCCTGTTCGAGCGTGATCACGCTACCCGAGACGGGCGCGTCCATCATGTCGGCGCCCTTGGCACGAATTTTGGCCGCAAGGCTTCGGCTCGTCGCTGGAGCGACCGTACTCATATCGATGAAAACTTTGCCGGCCTTCATGCCGGCTACGACGCCATCCGGTCCGGCGGCGACTTCCTCCAGGGCTGCGGAGTTCGTCAGCATGGAAAACGTGACGTCGGCCCTCTGGCACACCTCGCGCGGGGAATCGCCCCAGTGCATTCCCTTGTCGATCAACCACTGAGCCTTCGAGCGCGTGCGATTGTATCCGGTGACTGTATGTCCCTTTTCGAGCAGCCGGCTCACCATGCGGCTGCCCATCACCCCTAATCCGATGTATCCGACATTTGCCATTTGGTTGTCCGATCGAGCTACCGCTTGCTCTGCAATTGATGATAGCCGTGCTGCTTGCGCGCTTCGGCGAGGCTCTTGCCTTCCTTCACCGCGCGGCGGATGCGGTCTTCAACGGCATCGATCTCCTCGGCGATCTGCAGCACTTCGTTTTCGTGGGCGCGCGGGATCGCCACAATGCCATCGGCGTCGCCGCGCAGCAGATCGCCGGGACGGACCAGCGCGTCGCCAATATTCACGGGCACGTTCGTGCCTTCCACCTGGACGCGGTCCTTGCCGGTTCTCATGGAATAGCTGCGGCTGTAGATGGGATAGCCTAGTTCGTGCGAGAGCGCGACATCGCGGCAGGCGCCGTCAATCACCGTGCCGGCGACGCCCTTGCTATGTGCCACCCAGGTCAGGATGTCTCCCCAGACCGTGGCGTTCTCGCGCCCGCCATTATCGAGCACCACCACCGATCCGGGCGGTACATCGTCGATGTAATCGCCTACCGTGCCCGGCGGCTTGCCGGCGGGTCCGTAGAGAATCGTGTAGGCGCGCCCAGTCAGGCGAAAATGATGATCGAGCGGCTTAATTCCGAGACACTGTCCGGCGATCCCAAGCCGGTCCATGGCGTCGCTAAGCGACGTCGTGTCCAGCCGGGCTGCGCGCTGGAGGTTCTGATCTTGTGCGGTGTGGCTGGCCATGAGTGTTACTTTTTCAACATGCTTTCGTAGCTGGCGCCCATTACCTGGCTGATCGGCTGTCCCTCGCGGATTGCCGCGGCCATGGCCTCTTCCCGTTGAATGATGGTTTCCGCGGTTTCAAGAACGCGCTCAATCTGGGCTTGCGCGACGAACGCCACGCCGCTGCCGTCGGCTACGGCGAAATCGCCGGGTACCACCGTAACATCGCCTACCTTAACGGGCTCATTGGTGGCGACTTCGACGATCCGGCCGCGCGCCGTGCGAGCGGTGTGCTCACGGGCGAAAACCGGGAAGTCCAGCCGGCGGCTGTCGTCGATGTCGCGAACCGGCCCGTCGACGATCACGCCGGCAACACCTCGAACTTGAGCGCCAATCGAGAGGTTGCCGCCCCAGGAGGCGGCGTCGAGACCCGTGCGCTGCTCCACCACGATGATGTCGCCCGGCTGCGCTGCCTCAATTGCCGCCGTGCAGAGATGGCGCAACGAGCCAACCCGGCCTTCGGCCAACCCGAGCGTTACCGTGAGCACGCGTCCGGCGACGCGCCGCTCCGTCGAAAACCGATGGATGCCGCTGACCGCGCTGGGAAGCCCCAGCTTATCGAGCGCGTCCGAGACGGCGCACGAATCCACACGGCTGAGCCGCGCTATCAGTTCGTCCATGGGAGCGCTCACCGTTCCGGCCGCCAGCGCGAGAAATGATGCTCCAGCCGCTCCGTCAACGCGGTGAGCAGGATGCCGGCGAACGCGATCACCATCACGCCGACAAATAGCTGCGCCGTGTCAAAGGTCTGCGATCCGTACGCCACCATGAAGCCAATGCCTTCGCTGCCGCCAAACATTTCTCCCACCACCACGCCGATCAACCCAAGCGCCACGCCCTGGCGGATGCCGGTCAGGATGAATGGCACGGCGCCCGGAACCGCCAGCGTTTTGAAGATCTGCCAGTCGGAGGCGCAGAACGCGCGGGCGGCACGCAGCAGGTCCGGGTCGGTGGCGCGGATACCGCCGATGGTATTGATCAGGATCGGGAAGAAAGCCGTCATAAAGACGATGAACACCTTTGACCAGATGCCGATGCCGAACCAGATGATGATCAGGGGAATCATCGCCACGCGGGGAATGGCATAGAGCGCATTGACGAACGGGTTCAGAAGCATCTCGATGCGGCGGTACCAACCGATGATTACGCCCAGAATCACACCCAGCACCAGCGCCATCGCAAATCCGAGAACGAAGTTCAGACCGCTGTAGCGCATGTCGCCGCGCAGGCGGCCGTGCATCAACTCATCCCAGAAACGCTCCACGATCGCCGAGGGGCCGGAGAAAAACAGGGGCGAGATCTTGCCGGCTGACCAAAACGCCTGCCACACCGCCATTGTGAACACAACCGCGCCGCCCCCGAGGATGAGCGATTCATGTCTCTTGTAGAAACTGCGCCTCGGCGCGGGCGCGTGCGCCGCAGCGGCTACGGTTTCGGTATCGGCGATCGGGGCGTGCGCCATAATCAGTTCGTCATCACCATCCCGATGCGATCCGGCTTTTCTTCCACCAACTGCCAGATCTTGTCTTCGATCTCCAGGAAGCGCGGGTCACGCTTGAGGCTGAGCGTGCGCGGGCGTTCGAATGGGATCGGGAATACGTCCTTCACGCGGCCAGGCCGCGCGCTCATCACCACCACCCGGTCCGCGAGGTAGATGGCCTCGTTGATCTGGTGCGTGATGAAAAGAACGGTCTTGCGCGCCTGTGTCCAGATCTTGAGCAGTTCGGCCTGCATAAATTCCCGCGTCTGGGCGTCGAGCGCGGCGAACGGCTCATCCATCAACAGGACAACGGGGTCGGTTGCCAATGCACGGGCCAGATTCACCCGCTGCTGCATGCCGCCGGACAACTCGTTCGGATAATGCTTCTCGAATCCCGTTAAGCCGACCATTTTGATAAAGTGCTCAGCGCGCTGCCGCATCTTCGATTCGTCGAAGCGGCGTTGCATTTCCATGCCATACCGCACGTTTCCGGCGATAGTCCGCCACGGCAGCAGGCTGGAATGCTGGAAAACCACGGCGCGGTCCGTGCCAGGCCCCGAAATCTTCTTGCCGTCAATGGCGACGGTACCCTCCTCGTAGGGGAGCAGGCCGGCGACAATATTGAGCAGCGATGTTTTGCCGCAGCCGCTGGGTCCGACAATCGCAAGGAATTCGCCGTCGTTCACGGAAAGGGAGACGTCGGCGAGGGCCAGCAAGTCGCGTGAGTCCCGCCAATACCGCTTCGAAAGATGGGCGATCTCCAGTTTCACCATGGCCTCTAGGGCAGCTTCCACGCTGGCCGCGATCTTAGGAGCTTGCCCCCTTGTGGCTGGCGCCAATATCCAGATTGAACACCTTCTTCACGTTATCTTCGAAGATCATCTTTTTCTCGGCCGCGGTCAACCAATCGAACGCCTCGATCAAGTGCCGCGTCTCGTCCAGCCACTTGCCGGTCTTCGGATCTTTCACCGTTCCGATGCCGGGCCGCTCGGTCCCAAACAGGCAGCGGTCGGCGCCGACTGTCTTGATCAGCAGGGCGAGCGAATCGCTCGAATACAACACCGTATCGTAATACAGCTTACGCATGCGATCGGAGAAGCGCTCCGACCCGGGACGCCGCAGAGAGCTGGCCTCGAAGCGCGCCCATTGATATGGAATCGCGCCGCCGCCGTGCGAAACCAGAATCTTCAGATTCGGAAAATCGTTGAACACGTTCGAAGTGAGCAGCGAAACCACGCCGATGTTTTCTTCGTTGATGAAGTGCAGCGAATAAGTGAGCCGCTCCGACTTGCAGCCCGTGGAATGAATGTGCCCGGGGATGTCCAGCTCAACCATTTTCTCGTAGAGCGGATACCAGTAGCGATCGCCCAGCGGCGGCGTCTCGACGCCGCTGCACTCGCCCGGATCGGGGTTCAACAGGCAGCCAACGAATCCATCCTGCTTGATGCACTTTTCCAGGTACGGCACCACGTTCTTGACGGGGATGCCGGGCGTCAGCGGCAATCCGCAAACCGCGCGGAATACGTTGGGGAACATCTTAGCTTCGCGAGCGATGATGTCGTTGGTCTCTTCCGTGAACCATTGCACTAGTTTCGGGCTCTCGCTGGTCATCATCTGGTAGGGACGGGGGGAGATGAGCTGCATATCGATCCCCGCCTCCTTGAGCTGATCGAGATGGGACGAGCCGCCGAATACCGGTGCGTGCAAGGCCTTGGAAATGTCATCGTCGGTCACCCCCGCGCTGCCGCGGCCATGGCCGCCCCGATGCGCGAGAATCCCCGCCTTATACACGTAAAGCTTGTCCGGCGCCGTGACGTGCGCGTGCGCGTCGATTACCATTGGCTGCTCCCCCTTTTGCCCCAGCGTGCGCGTGGTGCTGAGCACTACGAGCGGTTCTGACTGTGGATGTTCCTGTTAATTATGCCGAATGAGGCATCACGCCTGCAAGGAGGAGCAGCGCCGGCGGATCCTCTCGCCGGTGTTTGCCAATCTTTGTTGAAATTCTATTTGTGGCGGTCGAGCGCTAGCAGCGCGTCCGCGATCTGGTTGACTGCGTATTCTTCGTCACGGCGGCTCGCGTCGGAGCGTGGAAGCGACGAAAGCTCCAGGTGGATCAGTTCGTGGACCACGGTGAATTCCATGTCATCCAGCATGTCATGGCAGCCCATATGGTAATCGGAGGCGTCCAGCACGCGAATGACAGCGGACTTTTTGTCGGCGTCCCAATGGATATTGCCCAGCGTCTTAGGCTTCAAGTCGGTTGGGTGCGCCATAAGAACCACGATCTTCCAGTCTTGAAGCTTCAGCCGCTGCTGCCAGACCGCCAATCGTTCGGCCACATACGTCTCAGCGATGCGCGCGCATTCGCGCGCGGTCTCTGCGGAAGGCTGTTGCTGCACGGATGCGCTGTCAGCACGAGCGGGAAGTACTGCCAAGGAAAGGAAGATGCCCAAGAGCCCTGGGGAAAACCGCCGAACCATGTTCTTAATAATACCGCAAACTCCGTGCTGTTTCGCACTAACTTTGGCTTATAAAATTTGTAAGATTTTGCACCTCGCAAGTTGCGCAGCCCTGCGGTTGCGGGGCGGTATTCTAATCCTGCTTTTCAGATTTGTTCAATAATATGTATGATTTACGCGGGATAAACGGCAGAATTGAGTGTCCGCTGAAGCCTTTCAGCCGCAGACGCCGCGAAGCATGCAGAAAATGCGATAGACGGGCCAGATCTGCTCAGACGGGATGCCTTTCGAGCGCGCGTGGGATTTGCTCCACGCTAGCTGTTCTAATCCAAATTCTTTACAGTGCCCGTAATCCGAACCTTGGCCTCTAATACGCCCGCTCCCGATTGTTGTCCGCCGATCGAGATTGCCAGCGTACCCGGCTCGACACGACGCTTGCCCTCGGAAGTGACGAGCGAAAGTTGGGAGGGCGGCAGAGTGAACTGCACGGTCTTCTGCTGGTTGGGCTGCAGAGCTACTCGCCTAAATCCTGCGAGTGAGCGGAGGCTCTCGGCCTGCGGGCTCTGGATGTAGAGCTCGACCACTTCCTCGCCCGCCAGCTTGCCGGTGTTTTCCACGTCGACCGCCACCAGGATCGGCTCCCCGGCGGTGGACTCCTTGGGGACACGCAGGTTGCTGTAGGTAAATTTCGTATAACTTAAGCCATAGCCAAACGGGAACAGCGGCTCGCCGGTGAAGAAGCGGTACGTCCGGCCTTTCATGCTGTAGTCGGTAAACGCGGGAAGTTGGCCGGCTGATTGATAGAAGGTCACCGGAAGACGCCCGGCCGGATTGTAGTCACCGAACAACACATCGGCCACGGCTATCCCGCCAGCTTGCCCGGGATACCACGCTTCCACAATACCTGCGACATGGTCGCGGGCCCAATTGGGCGCCACGGCACCCCCATTCAGCAGCACCAGCATAACAGGCTTGCCAATTGCAGCCACCTTCTGTAAGAGCTCCTCCTGCACGCGAGGGATGTCCAGCGTCAAGCGGTCGCCGCCTTGAAAGCCTGGAACCGGTACCCGCATCTCTTCGCCTTCGAGCCGCGGAGAGAGACCCAGCACCAGGACCACGGCGTCGGCGCGGCGGACAGCGTCGACTGCCTCCTGGGCATCGACCGCGCCAGGACGCGCCCAGACCAATTGACAGGCCGCGTCACCGACGTATTGGTGGTAATCCAAGCGGATGGCGTAGGGTTTGCCGCGTTGCAATTCAAGAGAGCCGTATTCGTAGCGGCGCTCGTGAATATCGTTCGCCTGAGCGACGAGCTTGCCTTCGACATACAGCTCGAACGCGTTAAAGCAGGCGCCGCCCAACTGGTACGTGCCCGTTACCGGCGGCGTCAAATATCCGGTCCAGCGGACGCCGAAGTCATCATCGTTCATGTCCGCGCGCGGTGCGCCATCCCACCAGTTGAAGTCGATTTGCGGATCGATGCGCGTGAATAGCGGCTGCCGATCGGCGGGGATCGCACCAACGGTGCGGCCGGAATCCGGATAGGTCAGCTCGCGGGGACGGTGCGCGCGGCCGTCGAAGTTGGACGAGGGGTGATACGCAGCGCTCAGGCCGCGTGTCCGCGGCGAAGCGTCGGAAGGCGAAAGCGCGCTGGCTGGAACCACCTCGAAGGCCGGCATATTTTCTGCCAGGTCGCTGCCACGGGCGTACAACACGCGAGCTTGGGGTAGCTTGCGACGGATGCCTTCGAGGATTGTAACCGGCTCGCTGGGAATTCCATTGTAGTTGCCCAGCAGCACGTCTATGCTGTCGGCGTTCGGACCGATCACGGCAATGGTCTTCAGCGATTTGCTTAGCGGGAGCGCGTGTCCTTCGTTCTTGAGCAGCACGATCGACTTGCGCGCGGCCTCCAGAGCTAACTGCCGATGGGCCGGGCTGTCGTTCTCGCTGAATGGGATTTGGGACCACTTGACGCGCTCTGAAGGATCGAACATACCGAGTTTGAACCGGGCCAGCAAGAGGCGGCGCAGGGCGCGGTCGATATCGGACTGAGAGACGAGGCCGTCCCGGACCGCCGGCAGCAGGCTTTGGTACTCGACGCCGCAGTTGAGATCGGTTCCGGCCTTGATGGCGAGCGCGACACCGTGGCCGGCATCCGCCGCCGCTCTGTGATGGAGATGGATGTCCCCGATGGCCCCGCAATCGGAAACCACATATCCCGCGAAGCCCCATTTTTTCCGCAGAATGTCTTCGAGCAGCCGCGGATTGGCACAGGCGGGCAGGCCGTCGACGCTGTTATATGAGCACATGACGGACCAAGCCCCTCCCTGCTTGACCGCGGCTTCGAAATGCGGCAGGTAGGTGTCGAACAGATCGTACGGGCTGGGAACGGCATCGAAGGAATGACGCAGAGGCTCGGGACCGCTGTGCACGGCGTAGTGTTTGGCGGTAGCGATGGTCTTCAGGTATTTCGGGTCGTCTCCCTGCATGCCTTTGATGAAGGTCGCGGCCATGCCGCCGGTCAGGTAGGGGTCCTCCCCATATGTTTCCATACCCCGTCCCCAGCGGGGATCGCGAAACAAATTAATATTCGGAGTCCAGAATGTGAGCCCTTGGTAGATGTTGCGCTTGTTGTGGCGGACGAACTCGTGATGCTTGGCGCGCGCTTCATCGGAGATGGCGGTAGCGATGCGAGCCATCAGGTCCGTATCCCAGCTGGCGGCTAAGCCAATGGCTTCGGGGAAAACCGTGGCGCGGCCGGCGCGCGCCACGCCATGGAGGCTTTCATTCCACCAGTTGTACGCCGGCACGCCGAGGCGCTCGATGGCTGGGGAATCGCTCATGAGCTGTGACACCTTTTCCGCGAGCGTCATGCGCGACAGCAAATCGTCCACGCGCGAGTCCATGGATAGGTCTGGATTCTGATAAGGGAGCTGGTCCGCCAAGAGCGTGGCGGAGGTCACGAAAGCGCAAGCCACAAGGCACAGGCGCCGGATCATCGGAGATTCGGAGCGTAACATCTTAGAGGAAGCAGAATATCATGCCGCTGTCGGCAAGTCCAACGAGGGCCTCCGTCCGGGTTAACCCCGAGATTCATGCCGCGGTCGTGCGCTGCGGCGTATCGGTCGAGGGTTTGCCCATCACGGTGCAACTGGTCTCGCGGCCCTTACCGGGAGGATATCGTGCTGGCCGCCGCTTTGCTTCTGGAGTCGGCGCTCGGAGGATGGAAACCTCCGGCTTCGGTTTTGTAGCCGTTCAGTACCCGCATTTTCCGCGCAGCGAAGAACGCCAGTTCCATCGCCTGTTCGTAATTCAACCGGGGATCGACATACGACCGGTAGTTGCGGTGCAGATCGTCCTCACTCAATCCGCGCGCGCCGCCCACGCATTCCGTCACCGCTTCTCCGGTCAACTCGACATGCACGCCGCCCAGACGGCTACCGTGAGCGCGGTGAATGTCGAAGGCCTGGTCGAGCTCTCTCAGGATGTCATCGAAGGTCCGGGTTCTGATGCCGCCCTCGGTGAAGCGCGTATTGCCGTGCATAGGGTCGCAACACCACAGGATCGGACTCCCGGTCTCGCGCGCCGCGTCAATCAGCGCTGGCAATCGATCCGCGATCCGCTCGCGCCCGAGACGGTGCACCAACGTCAGGCGGCCCGGCTCGTTTTCCGGATTCAAAATCTGAATCAGCCTCTGCAGACAGGCCGGCTCCAGGTCCGGCCCAACTTTGACCCCGATCGGATTCCGGAGCCCCCGGAAATACTCCACGTGCGCGCCGTCCGGGTCCGCAGTCCGCATTCCGATCCAGGGGAAATGCGTCGACAGGTTGAACCAGCCGTGCTGGCGGGGCACCTGGCGCGTCTGCGCCTGCTCGTACGGTAGATGGAGGCCTTCATGACTGGTAAAGAAATCGATCCAGTGAAAGCCGCCGGGATGCCCGCCCGCGAGACTCTCCGTGAACTCGAGAGAATCTCCGATGGTCCGCGCGATGCGCCGGTACTCCTCCGCCATCGAAGAGTCCTTCACCCAATCCAGGTTCCAGTAATCCAGGTGATGCGGGTCGACAAATCCGCCCACCACCAGCGAGCGAATGAAGTTGATGGTGAGGCCGGCGCGCTCGTAGCCGCGCAGCATCAGCCAGGGGTCGGGTGTGCGCGCCTCTCTGGTGAACTCCGGGCGATTGATCAGGTCGCCGCGGTAGCTCGGCAATGTCAGCCCGTTGCAGGTCTCGAAACTTTCGGAGCGCGGCTTGGCGTACTGGCCGGCAAACCGGCCCACGCGTACGATTCTTCTCTGCGCACCCTGCACCAGCACCAGGCTCATCTGGAGCAGCACCTTCACTTTGTTCGCGATCGTGGACGAATCGCAGGTATCGAAAGTCTCGGCGCAATCGCCGCCCTGCAGCAGAAACCGCTCCCCGCGCGCCGCCTCGGCGAGCTGCGCTTTCAGTCCCAGGATCTCCCATGACGTCACCAGCGGTGGCAGCTTCGAGAGCCGGTGAACCACCTGATCGGCCTCTTCCTGGCACGGATACACGACGGCCTGCGCGGCGGGTTTCGTTTGCCAGGAATCAGGCGACCAGTCGGTCATGGCTTGCTCCGCAATTCGCCGTTTGTGTCAAAGCCATCGGAGGCCAGGTACTCGCGGATCCGCCCGCGGTTCGGGCCGGCGTGGCGTGCCGCCTCAACCAGGTAATCTGCAGCTTCTGCAATCCCCGTGCCCGGTTCCAGGCGAAAAATCCAGGGAATGTTCGTATTGGTCAGCTTGCGGTCCGCCGACAGCGCAATCACCGGCACGAACGTCTTGACCGCGATCTGCTCGGCCAGATGGGCCGCCGCCCGGTCGGTTGCGATAAGCCCGAGTGCCTTCTGTTCGTATACGAGGCTCACCAGTTCCGTCGAAGACTTGCCCCACGCCATCTCGGACGGTATCCCTACGAACCGATAGCCGTCCCGGTGCAATTTCTCCGCCACCTTGTCCGCTAGTGGTCCAAATACGCCGATTACCGGTTCTTTCCCGCCCACATCTTCGGCAGGCGGTCCGGCGTATCCCACCGGCTGTTCGCCAAAATCCGCGTAGGGCTTCTCCATGCTGTAGCGGTGGAACGTCAGCGTGCCGGCCTTCACTGTTCCCAGATAGAGCGGCGCGATATTCTTCGCGTTCGGATCGAAGATCATCTCGCCAGTCACTCCCTTGTACCGTTCCAAGCGGTACAGCGCGTCCCGGATCGTGCCGCGATTGAGCCCCGCCCGGCAGATCGCTTCCAGCAGGAGGTTCATCGTGTCGTAGCCCAACGCGGCAAAGGAATCCACTGGCGTCGCGTACCGAGCCATGAAATGCATTTGAAAGGCGAGCCAGCCCGGATCGTCACGATTCGGGTCGAATGGGTACACCACTTCGAGGCCTTCGGCCGCTTCCTCCGCGATCCGAAACAGATCCGCACCCACCACTCGCGCCGCCCCGAACACCGGCTGCTGCATGCCTGCCGCGCGCATCTGTTTCAGGATCATGCCGGCCGGCGCGGCGTCCGTCCAGAGGACGATTCCATCCACGTTCGAATCCTGGATTACGCGAAGCTGCCGCGTGAAATCCATATCGCCGGGCGCAAACTTCTGCTCGATGATCACCGGGTGCCCCAGCCGGCGTGAGGCGTCGCGGAACTTGATTACCCCGAAACGTCCGTACCGCTCGTTGACCCGCAACAAGGCGATTCGCTGAAGCCCCAGATCCGAGTAAATCCGCCGCGCCAAGGTGTACGACTGCACGCGATCGTCCTGAATCGTGGTCAGGATCCACGGGATGATCGTCTCGGGGATCGTGGGATCGGTGGCGGCGCTGTTGACGATGGGCAACTCGGCGCGCAGCGAGACCCGCAGCGCGATGTGTGTGGAATCGCCGCTGATCGATCCGAGCATGGCCCAGACTTTGTCTTCGTACACCATCTTGACCATTTCATTGCTAGACGCCCCCCACAGCGCTGCATCGTTATGCACTTTGAGCGCGAACGGCTTGCCGCCATAGCCGCCGCGGGCGTTGGCTTCCTCCACGGCCAGTTCCGCGCCGTGCAGCATAGCCAGCCCGAGAGCTTCGTCCTTGTGCTGGCGGACAGGGCCGAGAAATCCGATCGCGACCTCGGAAACCTCCGACGGCTTGAGCGTGCGTGCATTGCGCGCCGCGCCGTTATATTCGACCTCCTTGGTGTAGTGCTCGTAGTACGGCTTGGTGAAGCGCGAGAACGGGCGCAGGTCCTCAGGAACGCCGCCATACGGCTCGAGCGTCCGCGCCGGCGGCGGACCCGGCGGGTTCGCCCCGCAGGAACACGTCTGGGGCTGCGCGCTCGCGGGGGCCGCCAGCACGAGAACCAACCCGATTGCCCGCCATCGCATTGGCTACTCCTTTCGTGGAATGAACAGCGCGATCGCTTCCATCTCCACCAGCA